>JACPVB010000188.1 GCA_016191985.1 Chloroflexota bacterium
AAGCATTTGGTCATGTGTTGAATCCGCAATCGGGTGAGGGAGGCGATCCGTTCAATAATGCGGTGGTGCTGGATGCGTGTCTTCAGGTATTTGGCGCGGCGCTCGCCACATTAGACAGTATGAATCAGCCGGGTGCTTATGTGCCAGCCACGGTCCAATCCATTTCTTTTGCGGGAGAGTTACCATCGCAAGTTTGGAGTCATGTAAAAGTCAATGCAAGTGCGGATGGCCGCGGGGCACTGGCTAGCATCCGTGTATTGAGCGACGATGGCACGGTTTTGGCAAAATTTGAAAACCTGGAATTAAGGCGTACGATGACGTTGACGGTCGGGAAACGAAGTACTGCCAGCAGCCGCTCGTCCGCAAACCAGATTTTCAAATCGCGCACCCATGCGGTGGAACTCATGCGTCCTTTGGCCAAGCGAGAGCGCGTGGCGTTATTGTCAAAGTGGCTGACAGCCGAAATAAAAGACACCATGGGCCAGGCGGCGGATGGATTGAACATCGAAAAGTTACCGCCCTCGGCTGCCTTCCTTGAAATCGGCCTGGATTCGCTGTTGGTTACTGAACTACAACGCCGTATTCAGGAAAAGATGGAGTTCCGCTTCAAGCCGATGCAAGGCCTGGATTATCAGTCCATCGAAACGATGGCGGAATTTATTCACGACGAAGTGCTCGTCGTTGACTTGCAGGGCGAAGCAACCCCTGCTTGAACCCAGCCGTATGTTGAAGATTTAGCGACAAGGAGCTCCCATGATTAACTCTGTATCTGTTGATTTAGAATTTGCGCGTGATTTTATTGAGAACCATCTCGACAAGCGGCAGGTGAACAAGATACAACATGCGTTTCCTTCCCCGCGGTACTGGACTGAGACGGAGGTGCCGGTTCAGGAAGTTCTGAAAGATCGGCAGAAACTTCACTCCATGAAACTTGGCACCCCGGTCAATTTATATGTAGGCGTGCCGTACTGCATCCAGACCGACCCCGGAAAATGCGGGTATTGCCTATTCCCCGTGGAAGCGTTTACCGGCAATGTGGACCTTGAAATTTATTTCGATTATTTAAAAAGAGAAGCCGCCATGTATAAGGAAGCGTTACAGGGAGTTCCCCTGGGCGCGGTCTTCTTCGGCGGCGGAACCTCGAATTTGTACAAAGAACCCAAGTACCATGAACTCATGGATTTGGTGCGCGATTTGTTCCCCGACATTCCCGCCTATGTGGATATCACCCTCGAAGGCATTCCGCAGCTCTTTACACGCGAGAAGATCAAGGCCATCAAGGAATCCGGGATGAACCGCATCAGCATGGGCGTCCAACAGATCAATGAGAAGTTAAACAGCCTGAGCGGACGGAAACAAAAAATTCAACACACCCGCCAAACTTTGGAATGGGCGCATGAATTCGGACTCCCCGCCAATATTGATTTGATTTTCGGCTGGCCTCAACAAACCGTCGCCACCATGGTCGAGGACTTGGAAACAGCGATCTCATGGGGTGTTTACGACATCACCCATTATGAATTGAATGTGGGCGGCCCCACTGATTTTGCGCTCAATCGCTATCATGAGTTGCCCAGCACGCTCAGCAATTTGGAAATGTACCGCATCTCACGCGACCTGTTGAAAAGCAATGGCTACGAACAGATCACTGCCTACAACTGGCGCAAACCCGGCGACCCTCACAGCCGTCCCTACGAAGAAGGTGTGACCCGCCGCCTCGATACGATGGATACGCTCGGCCTGGGCTATGCGGCAATTACTTTCTTCTACGATGTCGCGCTCGACGAGGGGCGCTCGTGGTCTTACATCAGTTGGCGCAACCTCGCCGAATACAAAGCCAAAGTGGATGCGGGAAAATACCCCGTGGAACGCGGTTTCCGCCATAGCCGTGAGGATTTTATGATCTCCCTGATCTGGCGCAACCTCTTCGGGCTGGAACTTGACCGCGCAAAATTCCGTGAAGCGTTTGAAGTGGATGTATATGATGTATTCGAAGGCGTCTGGAAGGCGCTGGAAGAATACGGGTTCGTGGAAATTACGACGGAGAAGATCAAGCTCGTTGGTGACGGTCCCTTCTACACACCGTTGATCCAAACGCTGCTGGCGGAAAGACGTTACAACCAGCTCCGCGAACAAATGGTCGCGGAAGTGCAAGGCCAGGATTAATCCATATCATCATGCCGAATCCCAATGGCAAATTAAACCTTTCTCAAATACAAAACGAGTTACAGCAGATCATCATTCATGTAAAGGGTGGTGATCTGCATTCTATTCCCGACGATATTCCCATCCTGGACCTGGGCGTTGGTTCCCTCGCGCTGGTGGAGGGAATGCGGCAGGTCTTCGACCGCTTCGGCGTGCTGGTCTCCATCCGTCGTGTGATCGAAGGGCAGATCACCATCGGCACGCTCGCCCTTTATATCGAACAGGAATTGAACTCGCAGCAGTCGCTCAAAAAGAAATTGAAGGATTCGCAATGGCAGGTGGAACGCCAAATTCAGCTTGCCCCTTCGCAACAGCATCTCGGTTTTTTAAGCCGCTACTCAAGCGAGGCGGCTTCCGCTTTTAACGAAGCGCTGGTGCTGCGGTTGAAAGGCACCCTGCACGGACCCGCGCTCCATGCCGCCATCGAGGAGGCCGGCAATCGCTATGAATCCCTGCGCACCGCACTGGATGCGGAGCAAAATGCGCTCGATATAGGAACAGGCCAGCCGCTCGAACTCAACGCTTCGCCTGTCTCTGCCGATGAATTGGACATCCGCCTGGCCGAGATCGTAACCAATCCATTTGAGGTTGGCAGGCGTTTGTTCCGCGCAGAGTTGCTGCGCATTTCAGACACTGAACATGTGCTAGCGCTCGTGGGGCACTCGCTTGTCATCGAACAGCGCGCGCTTAAAAATATTCTAAATCACATCGCGGAGCTTTATCGCGTTTTCTCGCATGACCAGGCGGCAGGTTCCCCTCCGCTTGCACTACAATGGACGGATTATCTTGCGTTGAGCAAAACCGATGAAGCCAAGGAAGCGCATCGTCTAGCGGAATATTATTGGGAGGATGTCTTCGCCTCGGGCCTGCCCCGCCTGGAACTTCCCGCTGACCATCCCCGCCCCCCCATCAAGAAATACTACGGCTCTCGCGCCGACCTGCGGCTTGATTCTGTCACCTGCAAGCGACTCCTCGCCTTTGCCGATTCCGAGGGAGTCCGCCCGGAGGCGGTGATCTTCGCTGCATTTACAACCTTCGTTCACCGCTTATCCGACTTGGGTGACATTGTGGTGGGAGTGGAAAGCGAAAGCCTTTATCTTGACAATAACAATGTGCCCGCAATTGCAAATACGCATAACATGCTGCCCCTCCGCATGAGTTTCGATGCGGCGCGAAGTTTCAAGGAACATGTTCAACAGCAAGGGAAGGCGCTGGAAGCAGCGAATAAAAACCGTCACATCTCACTGGGCGAATTGATCCAGGTTCTCCAAATTTCGCGTGACCAGAGCCGCTCGCCGTTGTTCACCACGGCGTATCGCTCACAGAAGGAAGAGTCCGCTCCCATCTTCGATGGATTGGAAAGTGAATTTATCCTGCCGCCCAGCGCGGGCGCACGATATGACATTGAGTTGATCGCTGTTTTCGAGGGAAAGACTGGAATTCAACTTGTCTGTGAATACAGCACCGAACTCTTTGAAAGAGAAACTGTTTCGCGCTGGTTGAATGGCATCGCCGCATTATTGGATTCTGGTTTGCAGGATTCAAGTCAGTCCTGTGGCCTCCTGCCTGTAATGTCATCTCGTGAACAACAGATGATCCTCACTGAATGGAACAAAACCGAAAAGGAATATGCCCGGGAGAAGACCGTGCTCGATTTGATTGCAGAGCAGGCCCGGGCGGGGAAAGAAGCGAAAGCCATCCAGTTTGGGGATTCGGCGCTGAATTACAGTCAACTTATGGAGCGAGTCGAACAGATCGCAAGTGCGCTTCATCAACGCGGTGTAAAACACGGAGACCGCGTCGGCATTTTAATGAAGCGCTCGCTCGATTTAATTCCCGCCATCCTCGCAGCCTGGCGGCTGGGCGCGTTGTATGTGCCAATGGATATCGGTTTTCCAAAACAGCGCATTGCCTACATGCTCGAAGATTCAAAAGCTCATACGGTAATAACGAATAAGGAATTATCGAATCTTTTGGGCGATGAATTTTCATCAGTGGCATTGTTTGTTGAAGATGTGAATGAAACAAATTTAGAAGAGACCGCCCCGGCAAACGGAGCGGATAGCGCGTACATCATGTACACCTCTGGCTCGACGGGCAAACCCAAAGGCGTGGAGATTCGGCACAGCGCGCTGGTTAATTGTTTGCTGGCTGTCAGAGATTACCTCGAATTCACCCCAGGCAGTCGTATGCTTGCATTGACAACCACTTCATTTGATATTTCCACGGCTGAGATCCTGATGCCTTTGATGTCCGGTGGATGTGTGGACTTGGGTGAGGATGGTTTGGTGGCTGATGGGCTTTCGCTGATGGAACGTCTCGAAGGCCGCAAACCGAGTCATGTGCAGGCTACTCCATCCACATGGAAGGCGGTGCTCGCCGCAGGATGGATGGGAAATAACGAGATGTGCGTTTTTTCGGCTGGCGAAGCCTTGAGCCGCGATCTGGCGGAAGCATTGCTATTGAAATGCCGAGCTGTGTGGAACCTCTACGGCCCAACCGAGACGACGGTGTACTCATCGGCGTATCGCGTGGAATCCGCACCTGAGGAACCGATACGAATTGGCCGTCCCCTGCCGAACACCCAGATGTATATTTTGGATAAAAAATATCAGCCTGTTCCAATTGGCGCCGTCGGTGATTTATACATCGCAGGCGACGGGCTTGCGGTTGGATACTGGCAAAGACCCGAACTGACGGATGAAAGATTTGTCGCGAATCCTTTTGCCGAAGGCAAACGCATGTATTGGACCGGCGACCTGGCTCGCTATTTGCCAGATGGAAATATCGTCTGTTTGGGAAGGCTGGACGATCAGGTAAAAATTCATGGCGTGCGTGTGGAACTGGGCGAAGTGGAGTCCGCGCTGCGAGGCATCGAAGGGGTGCGCGATGCAGTTGTGGTTTCGTGGAAGGACTCGCGCGGCGATTTGCAGTTGGTTGGGCATGTCATCCCGAACGGGAAGAATGCTCTCAC
Source organism: Chloroflexota bacterium (assembly GCA_016191985.1). Lineage (GTDB taxonomy): Bacteria > Chloroflexota > Anaerolineae > Anaerolineales > Villigracilaceae > Villigracilis. The sequence goes on from JACPVB010000188.1 coordinate 5,180, forward strand.
CGCTCCCCAAATCCGCTCGCAATTGCGCGAGCGCTTGCCCGAGGCGATGATTCCGCCTTACATTCTTTTCGCCGCGTCGTTCCCGCAAACCGCCAATGGAAAAGTACATCGCGCGGGTTTGCCTGCACCGGACGGCGTGGCGCAAATCCCCGCAGAGAAAAAGATCGAGCCGCCAGCCACAGTGACAGAGCAAAAGGTGGCGAAAACCTGGGCGGGTTTATTGGGCATCGACCTCAAGCATATTGGCCGCGAATCCGATTTTATGGAACTCGGCGGGCATTCACTTTTGATGACGGTGTTGATGGTCGAAGTGCGCAAGCTGTTCCAGGTCAGTTTTAAATTGCGTGAATTTTTTGACGCATCCACGCTCGAAAAATTCTCGGCGCTGATCGATGAACGGCAAAAATTGGAATTGGATAAATCGAACGATGCGGGACGTTCCGCTTCGATGCGCAGCCCGGAGTGGGCGCGCCAGCGAATGGCATTTCTCCAGCGTGAAGCGGAGCTGCCGCGTTACCTTGCGCCCGCGCGTGGTCTCATCTATAAACCAGCCAAGGAAATTCAAAACGTATTGTTGACTGGAGCCACCGGGTTCCTGGGCGCGTACATCGTTGCTGAAATCCTTGCGACAACACGCGCCCATATCTATTGCCTTGTGCGTCCGAAGCGCGGAGAAGACAGCAAGGAACGAATCGAAAAGCAGATGAAACGCTATCAGGTTTGGGCGGGGGACGAAGCGTGGCTATCCGCATGGGAACATCGCCTGCACGTGGTAGATGGCGATGTCACCCTTCCCCGCCTTGGCATGAAGGATTCCGATTATGAAACGCTTGCGCGCGATGTGGATGCCATCTTCCACGGCGCGGCGCATGTGAATTTCATCTACCCGTATGAGGCCCTGCGCGCGACGAATGTGCTCGGCATTCATGAGGTCATCCAGTTTGCTTTTTATGCGCGCATCAAGGCGGTGCATCATCTTTCCACCGCGGCGATCTGGCCGATGGGCGCGCAATATACGTTTTATGAAAAAGACCCCATTGACCATTACGGCCTGCTCAACCTGGGCTATGACGAAGCGAAATGGGTCGGTGAAAAATGCCTGCTCCACGCGGAGGAGCGCGGCCTGCCGGTGGCGCGTTATCGCCCGGGTGAAGTCGGCGGCGATAGTGTGACGGGACGCTGCGTGACCGATCATTTCATCATCGCTTGTTTCAAAGGCTTTTTGCAATTCGGCGCATTCCCGGATATGGACATTGAAGTGGATGTGGCTCCGGTAGATTACGTTGCGCAGGCGATGGTGCACCTGGCATTTCATCGCAACGCGACTGGGCGGGCATTTCATCTCACAAATCCAACCCGCCGCCGCTTGAAGGATGGGTTGGGATATTTGCGGAATCTCGGCTATCAATTTGACGAGGTCCCGTTTGTGAATCTGCGCGACCGTCTGGTGACCAGCCCCGGATTTGCAAACAATGCCTTGTTTGCCTATCAGGCTGCGTTGGATGAAATGGATAACGTGAGTATGCAGTTACCCACCTACGATACGCGCGAGACGGACCGTGAACTGGCGGATTCCGGTATTTCCTGTCCCCCGGCGGATGAGAAATTATTTGGAACCTATCTGCGTTATTTACAGGATGTCGGGTTCATCCCACAACCTGAGGAATTAACTGCTGCTCTTTCTTAGCAAGTGTCTGAAACGCAGGGACACAGCGGGTCGATTCATAATTTTGACGATAAACCGTTTCGCTGTGTCCCTACAAATTCATGTCGAAGGTTGAATTTTCAGAGAGTCTCTTAGCTAGACTTTATCCAATTGGTACAAGAGAAAAGGCATAAGAAGAGCGAGAAAAGCGGTGAGTAGAACGAACGTCGGGTACTTTTTGCATTTCATGATAGAACTGCGATGTTCGGAAATAGCGATGCGAGTGAAGAGTCTCT
>JACPVB010000185.1 GCA_016191985.1 Chloroflexota bacterium
TCTTTTGGTGGCGGGCGGCGCGCTTGGTTCCGCTTTTATTCCGACTTTCACTGGATTGCTTGCCAAAGACGAAAAGGATTCCGCCTGGCGGCTGGCTTCTTCGCTGGCAAATGCGGTCACGCTGACCCTCAGCCTGCTTGCCCTGCTATCTGCATTGTTCGCCCCGCAAGTGGTGCGCTACGCGCTGGCCCCGGGCTTCTCTGAAAAACCAGAGTTGTTTGCGTTGACAATTTCATTGCTTCGTATTCAACTTGTTTCGGCAGTGTTGTTTGGCCTGGGCGGCTTGATCGTTGGCATTCTCAACGCGCATAAAATTTTCCTTGTGCCAGCGTTGACTCCGGCCATGTATCAATTGGGAATCATATTCGGCGCGTTGGTTCTTTCGCCATCGATGGGAATTTACGGCCTCGCATGGGGCGTGGTGATCGGCTCGGTGCTTTATTTGCTAGTTCAATTTCCATCACTCTTCAAACTGGAAAAACAACACTCGCCACTTTCCACTCCCTATTCTTCGCTTGGCTTGCACGACTCTAATGTCCGACGAGTGATCTTCTTGATGGGTCCCCGTCTCATCGGCGTGGCAGTGGTGCAGTTAAATTTCTGGGTCAATATTCGGCTGGCTTCAGATATGCTCGAAGGAAGTGTGGCGAGTCTGGCCTATAGTTTTTCGTTGATGATTATGGCGCAGGCGGCCATTGCCCAATCGGTGGCGATTGCGGCGATGCCAACGTTTTCGGCGCAACATGCGCTCGGCCAGCAGGATGAAATGCGCTCGTCGCTGGCTTCGTCTCTGCGCGGGATTTTGTTCATGGCGATTCCTGCCAGCGTGGGATTGATCCTTCTGCGCGTGCCGCTGGTTTCATTTTTATTCCAGCGCGGCAAATTCGACGAGCAGGATGTGCAACTGACGGCCTGGGCATTGCTCTGGTATGCCGCTGGCATGGTGGGGCATTCTGTGATGGAGATTCTCACCCGCGCCTTTTATGCGCAGCACGATACGAAGACCCCCGTCATCATCGGCACGATTGCAATGGGATTGAATGTAATCTTCAGCATTGCCTTCTCGAAGTGGTTTGCTTCGCTGGGCTGGTTCCCCCACGGCGGACTCGCGCTGGCAAATTCACTGGCCACTGCGCTCGAAGCCACTGCCTTATTTATCGTGATGCGAAAACGATTGAATGGGATCCAAGGCGGGCATATTTTACGCGGAGCAATCCCCTCCGCAGTGGCAGCACTCGGTATGGGACTTTGCATTTACGGCTGGTTATATTTTGGAAATCATTTCAGCGCGTGGATTCTGACAATTGCAAGCGTCGTTATCGGCGGCGGAGTGTATGTGGCAGTGTTGTTTGTGCTGCGTGTGCCGGAGTTGACGTATATTAAAAATGGGGTGATGAGAAGGTTGAGAAAGAATTGATGTGAGTGCGTCGCACCTTACTTAATGAGAAAATTCCAATCGATAAGATTCTGCTCATTAATAAGATTAATCCACCCGTCTGGTGCGACGCACCCTCTTGTTGTTCTACGGCCAAACCATCCATTGCATGGTAGCGACGATGAGACCCAAAATAATGCCACCGATCACTTCCAGCGGGGTGTGGCCGATGACTTCTTTTAATTCGTTCTCGTCCCACATGTGACCTTTGAGCAATTCCTCGAACAGCACGTTGATCCGCTCCGCGTGCATGCCGGCCTGCCTGCGGACACCCGCGGCATCATGCGTGACGATCATGGTGATGGCAACGGCCATTGCAAATACGGGAGTATCAAAGCCGTGATACAGCCCTGTGGCAAGCGTCCCTGCCACCATCAATGCGGAATGCGAAGAGGGCATTCCGCCCGGGGCAAACAACATGGCCCACATCCAGCGGCGTGAGCGCAGATATTCGGTGGGGATTTTCAAAATCTGCGCCAACAGCCAGGCCGTCAGCACAGCGATCAAAACTTTATTTACGATCAACTGTTCAAATATCATTCGGGTTCTTCTTCAAATGGGATAACCGACTCGCCGACCAGTTTCTGTACCTTGAGCTGGGCAGACTCAAGCAAAGCGCCGCAATGCGCCGCCAATGCCTGTCCCCGTTCAAACAGCTTCATAGAATCTTCGAGCGGGTTCTGTTCGCCTTCGAGCGATTCGACAATGCCTTCCAGTTCGGCGAGGGCTTCTTCGTATGTCAATTCTTCCACAGGTTTTAGGGATGATTTTGTTTTTGCCATGATTGCTCCAAGCGATTTACGATTAGTGGTCGAGTAGCCCCGAATGTTCTTAGAGGGGCGTACACTGCACCACACTACGTTTTGCGCAGTGCGGTGTCGAGACCACGGTGCACTTCAAACTCTCCATCACTCACGCGGACGTTCATCTCGCCCTGCGCTTGTGAGACTTTGCCGACAACCTTGCCGTCACTTTTCCGCGTGATGATAGCATATCCGCGGGCAAGCACGCCTTCGGGATTCAACGCTTGCAGGCGTTTTGATATTCCATCTACGCTGGCGGAATGCAATTGGATGCGATGATGTAGAGCGGAAAACGCGCGGCGGGAAAGTTCGTCAAGATGCTGATATTCAGAGAGGATTCTTCGTTCGGGAGAAACGTATTTGAGGCGGGATGCTACAGCGGAGAGAAATGCTTTTTGGTCAGCGAGCAGGCCGGAGATTAAGTCCGTGAGGCGGGATTGGTAAGTGGAAAGTTGAAAGTGAAGATCGTCCAAAGTCGTTTGAGTCGCCAGTTCCGCGGCGGCGGTGGGAGTCGGGGCACGGAGGTCGGCGGCGAAATCGCAGAGGGTGAAATCTGTTTCGTGGCCGACGCCGGAGATGATCGGCGCTTTTGAATCCACAACCGCACGGACAACGCGCTCATCATTGAATGCCCATAAATCTTCGATGGAGCCGCCACCGCGTGCGAGCAGGATAACATCTGGAGACTGGAGATTGAGAGACTGGATGGCTTTTACAAGAGCGGGCGGGGCCTCGATACCTTGAACGGGAGATGGCGCGAGAATCACGTGCGCAAGAGGCAGGCGGCGGCGGATGGTGTTGAGCATATCGCGCAGGGCCGCGCCTGTTGCAGAGGTGATAATGCCGATCTTTTGTGGAAGCTCAGGAATGGGGCGCTTGCGTTCGGGGTCGAAGAGACCTTCGGCTTCAAGCATGGCTTTGAGCCGCGAAAATTCCTGAAAGAGCACTCCTTCGCCTTTGGCCTGGATGAGGCTGGCGATGAGTTGATATTGTCCCTGCGGCTCGTAAACGGCGATCTTGCCATGCACTTCCACGGCTGCGCCTTCCTGAAGATTTGGGCGCGTGCGCAGGGCTTCGGTTTTCCACATCACACAGCGGAGCGATGCGTTTTTATCTTTGAGCGTGAAATAGATATGGCCTGAAGCGGGGCGCGAGAGGTTGGAGATTTCGCCAGTCACCCACACATCCTGCAATTCGGGATTATCCTCCAAAAGTTTGCGAATGCGAAAGGTAAGTTGAGAAACAGTGAGCGTAGTGGAGAACAAATCAGGTTGCATTGGGCGTAGGATAATCGAAAATGAAGGAATGGGGAATGGGAAAATAGAGGCGCTGAAAAAATCGTTCAACGTGGAAAGTTTTCCCAATGTGTAATTCCTGTTTTTGCTCTTTGGTGTTTGGTGGGGTTGCTTATTTTTCGCCACGGAGATCACAGAGACCACAGCCCGTCCTGGCCGACGGGCTAGGGAGAAAAACCTTTTAAAATCTCCGTGCTCTCCGTGTGCTCTGTGGTAAGACGGGTTTTCACCCCACTTAATCCTGAAGAGCCTTCCTTTTTTTGTTCTCGCAAAACGCAGAAAAACGCAGAAGTTTTCTCTCAGCGTTTTTCTGCTAGAATCTTTTCATCATCATGGTTTCCTTGAAAACTCTTTTCACAGAATTTTGGAAAAACTTTCGACAGACGAATCTCCAGGGGAGGAGGGTAATCATTGCCTGTATCACAATCCTGGCATCCATCCTCATCGGAGTCCGGTATGCCAACGAGCCGTACATCCACATCACGCCGATCATCATTTGGGTTTATTCCATCCTGATATGCTTTGCGGCTCTGTATCCAACTCAAAAATCCGCTCTGTTTGAAGATAAATTCAACCGCGCACGGCTCGGTCTTCTCGGCCTGCTTGCAATTGCCTTTTTTCTGCGCATCGTCAACCTGGCGGATTCGCCACCCGGGTTTCATCCAGATGAAGCTGGGTCTGTGGAGTTTGCATTACTGAACATCTTCCCTCCCGATCTAAACTGGATGACCATCAACCCGCTTCGCACGGGACTGGATTCACAGCCTGTTTTCTACAGCTACATCCTCCGCCTGAGCATGGCGTTGTTTGGCTTCACCATGAAGGGCGCGCGCATGTCCAGCGTCATCGCAGGGACATTATCCATTGCGGGAATTTTTCTCATGGTGAATGAAACGGCTGGGCGTAAAACGGCCTGGCTGGCAGCCATTCTGATGACCGTCTATCATTATCATATCCACTGGTCTCGTGTTGCGCTCAGCAACATCTGGGTGACCTTACTCCTGCCGCTCGCTCTGGGGCTTTTTTTACGAGGCTGGCGCAAGGGACAGGAAAGCGGCGCGCTGCTGGCGGGTCTTTGCCTTGGGTTGACAGCATATCTTTACACAGGCGGTTACATCCTGGTCTTTCTGCTCGCCATCATCATCTGGCAAACCTGGTGGGCAGCGGAAGACCGCATCCGTTTGACAGTTTATATTGGAAAGATGCTTGCAATTGCAACGGTGACAGCCGCGCCGTTGATCGTCTTCTCTTTAATAAAACCCGATCACTTTTTTGATCGTGTCAACACCATTTTTGGATGGGGGACCGGAACAGCGGCTCTTACACTGGGCGGAACCGCCAGCCAGTGGGATTATTTTGTCTACCAGTTTACACGCTCGTTTGGCGCGTACAACATTTATACAGATGTGACCGGTTTCTATGCACCGGAAATCCCGTTTTTGATCGGTGTTTCATCCCTATTATTCCTGGTCGGCATTGCGTTATCTGTTTGGAGGAAACAATTTTTACCGGTGGCATGGGTGATACTCGTCACCATTTTGGGCGGAGCGATGATGATTGGCACGCCAGCTTCATCACATTTCATCCCTGTCATTCCCGCCATTTGCTGGCTGGTGGCCGTTCCCATTCAGCAGGTCAGCGAAAGTAAAAGACCGTATTGGGCTTATCTGCTGCTGGCCGCCGTCCTCATCGTTGACCTTTCGTTTTACTTTGCGGTATATTCCGCAAGCCCGCACGGGGATTTCACTGTGCCGTTCCCCTCGGTCCCTCTCCATTAATATCTTTATTTTTCTGCTACAATCGCCCCATCCCATGAATCACCTCTGGTCACCCTGGCGTATGACATATATTGAAAACCACACAAAGGAAGATGGCTGTGTCTTTTGCAACGAACAGGCCAAAACGGATAGCGCAGAGAATCTTATCGCCTTCCGTGGAACGCTCGCGTATGTGATCCTCAACCGCTATCCCTACACCAGCGGACATTTAATGGTCATCCCCTTTGAGCATAAGTCTACTTTGGAAGAATTGGACAGTCCAACCCGCGCCGAAATGATGGAGCTCACGTCGCGCTGCACGGCCATTTTGCGCGATGTCTATCACACGCAATCGTTTAACGTGGGCATCAACATGGGCGAGGCGGCGGGCGCGGGCGTGCTGGGACACGTTCACATCCACATTGTGCCGCGCTGGGCGGGTGATACAAATTTCATGTCTGCTGTGGGGCAAACGCGTGTGCTGCCCGAAGCACTGGAAGATACATATAAAAGATTGAAAGAGGCGTTTGATTCAAAATAAGATTGTTGGTCTCGATACGCCCCGCGGCTACCATGCTCCAGCCGCCGTCCTCGGCGGCGTTTTACGAGGAAAAGCCTGCGCCGAGACGGCGCAGGGAGCATTCCGCGGAAAAGTTACCTACACTTTTGCGCTCGACGCTACTCAACCAACAGGACAATATAAAACGGGGAAATGATATAGAATCACCTGAACTGGAGTTTTCATGATTCGTCAACAAAGAAAATATAGCGTGCTTGCATTCATTGCAACACTCTTTTTATTCGCCCTTCTCGCATCTTGCGGCGCAAAAAATGAAATAGCAGATTTGCCCGAGAGCGAACCTATTCCCATTAATCCCACCGCTACGCAAATCTTAACATTGCCAACCGCATCGCCCACGCTGCAAAGTTTATCCACACCCGCAACCTTTGGGCCTGATATAGGAAATTTTCCCGCAGGTTACAACCCGTTGAATGCGCAACAAATGGAAGACCCAAGCCAGCTTGAAACGCCCGCGTTGCTGGTTTCGATTTCACACTTCCCCACAACTGCGCGTCCGCAGGCGGGGTTGTCATTTGCGCCGTGGGTTTTTGAATTTTATATCACCGAGGGCGCCACACGTTTTCTCTCGGTTTTTTATGGCACGATCCCGCAGCCTGAAATTCCCATCACGGGCGGGTGTGAAATCCGCGAAGAAGTTTTTGTCCAAACCGCGAACATCGTTGGCAATTATGTCTGGTTGGATGAAAATAAAAACGGGCGGCAGGAGGATTACGAAAAAGGCGTCAGCGGCGTATGCGTGAATCTTTATGATTCGTCGGGACAACTCATTCAGCAAACGACAACCGATTCAAACGGCTATTACGGCTTCAATGTGGATGCGGGCAACTATGTCATCGAATTTGATTTGCCAGACTGGCTGGATTACGCGAGTCAAAACATCGGGGATGAAAATGCTGATAGCGATGCCGACCAGCTCACAGGGCGGATCGAGGCGGATGTTAACTCCTCGCTTCTTCATCTGGACGTGGGCCTGATTCCGTCCGAGACCATTCATCCACCCGTTGATGAATCCACCCAAATGCCCACCGCTCAAGTTGGACCGATCCGCTCAGGCCGTATGTTATACGCAGACCTTGGAAAGGTTTTTCGCAGTTCATGTTTGATTTATGCCTTCGCGTCGCCCGAAGTGTTGGAGAAAATCCCGCAATGTGTGTTCGTGCCGCACGATGAATCGAGCGGCGGGGCGATGATGTCGTTGGAGCGGATGTTAAAAATTGCGGCGGACA
>JACPVB010000186.1 GCA_016191985.1 Chloroflexota bacterium
AAGGCGAATTTAAAGAAGGCAAGTTGATTCCCGCCATAGAGACCTATAAAAAGGCGCTGGCTTCCAACCCCAGTGACTCGTCTGTATATATTATGCTGGCGCGTACCCAGGTCTTTGCAGGGAAGTACAAGGATGCGCAGACCAGCGCCGAGGACGCGCTGTTGCTTAATCCCACGAACTCGATGGCGTTCGCAGTCCGTGCCTGGGCGCTGAGTTTTCAAAGAGAATACATCCAGGCGGAGGATGACATCAGGCGCGCGTTGGAACTGGACCCCAACAACGCGCTGGCCCACGCTTATTATGTCGAAATCCTCGTGGATTCTTATTATGACGGCGTCAATGCTTTCGATGTGGTTGAAAAAGCCATTGAAGAATCACAGGTTGCCATTGCGCTGGCTCCAAACACTCTGGAAACGCATCGCGCGCGCGGTTATATTTTGGAAGCCACAGGAAATTACGAAGAAGCCATTCGTGAATATGAAGCTGCCATTGCGATCAACCGTAATATCGCAGACCTGCATCTTTCCATTGGACGCAACTACCGCACACTTGGAATTTACGACGATGCGATAGATGCCTTCACTGATGCCAATGCGCTTAACCCCGAAGACCCCATGCCAGACCTGCTCATGTCCCGCACCTTTGCCACTCGTGGCGAGTATGGCAAAGCCATGCAATATGCCGAATCCGCTGTGGCAGATAACCCAGCCGACACGAATCTACATGGCAATCTGGGTGTGATGTATTATCGCAATTCCTACTGGCCCGACGCCGTGAAAGAATTGTCTTTTGTCGTGAAAGGCGGCCAGACAGAAGAGGGTGTTCCATTAGAAGTCATGGAACTTGTCCCAAACTTTCAGCGTGTCGCGGAATATTATTTCACTTACGGGCTGGCGCTCTCGCGCCTCAACCAATGCGGCGAGGCATTGCAAATCGCGCAGTTGATTATTTCCCGTATCCCTTCGGATGAATTGGCTGTGGAGAATGCCAACGAGATCACGAATCGCTGCCAGCAAAATCTGGTTGCGACGCCGGTCCCGCCTCTCACCCCGCCGACAACTGACTCTACTCCGACGGCTGAGCCTACCCCCACGCCATGAACGTTTACCAAAAGCGCGACATCTTCCGCCGGCGGAATGAATCCAATGTCTACCGCATGTTCCTGTGGATTATCCTGATCCTTGGCGGGGTTTGGCTGATCCGCTCTGTTTTGCAAGGGGATGTGAAACCGCTCTTCCTGCCCACACCCACGCCCACCCGTTTTGCGCAATCCTACGCCATCGAAGGGGATGCGTTATTTACGGCCGGCAAGTTGAATGATGTTAAAGATGTGGATGGCAATGTGATCAGCCCAGGCGCCATCACGGCCCTGCGTGAAGCCGTGAAAGTGGACCCGAACAATGCAAAAGTTTGGGCAGATTTGGCGCGCGTCCAAACCTATTCCACCCAATTGCTGGTTAATCAGGCTGAAATTCTCACCCGCCTGGATGAGGCGCTTGTTTCCGCTGAAAAGGCACTGGAAATTAATCCCGATGATAGCTATGTTCATGCCGTCTATACCCTGGCATTGAACTGGAAGGCCTCCTACATTGCGGATGACCGCGAAAGGCAAACCCTGCTCTCGACAGCGGAGCGGGAAGCCGCGCGCGCTTTGCAATTGGATAATTCCAACGCGCTCGCGCTTGCTTTCTATGCCGAGGTGCTGGTGGACCAGCAAAGATGGACACAGGGTCAGCAATACATTGACCAGGCTTTGGCGCTTGATCCCACGCTGATGGATGTCCACCGTGTGCATGCCTACGTGCTCGAGTCGCTGGCGGAATATACGCTTGCGATTGAGGCTTATAACAAAGCCATCGCCATCTCTCCAAATTTGACATTTCTTTATATTCGCGCCGGGGCAAATTATCGTACCCTGGCGTTCAACAGCCCCAACGAACAGGTTCAGACTGAGCTTTTTGAAAAATCACTGGAATATTTCGATAAAGCGGCCAGGATCAACGATCAATTGGGCGTGCAGGACCCAGGTCCCTATCTTTCCATTGCAAGGACTTATTCTCAAATGGGTCAATTTTTTATTGCCATTCGTAATGTGCAAAAGACCATTGAATTCCAGCCGGACAAGGCGGAGTTTTACGGCGAGTTGGGCGTGCTGTATCACAAGAACCGCAATTACGAGACCGGCATCCTTGCATTGGAATGCGCCGTGCGCGGTTGTGATGAAGACCGTTCCTGTGAGGGGCGCGGTGGCTGTGGCCCGAACGATACCCCGTCGGTGGTGGAGGGGCTCCCAATTTCAGCCAGCACGATCTATTATTACGATGTTTATGCTTCGGAACTGGCGGCCTTGAGCACGCCGAAAAACAATCATTGCGAGGAAGCATTGGCAATTGCAGACATCATCGAAGCCTCGGAATATGACGAAGACCCCAACATCGCTGCGGATGTCGTAGTGGTGCGGAATATCTGCAACAGTCTGCTCACCGGCGTGGACTTGAACGCAACCGCCACGCCTGAGGTAATGATAGACAGTACCCCAACCGCGACGCCATGATTTTTAATTTTGGACTCAATCAGCTCACTTGCCCTGTGGGTGCTGATTGATATTTTAGGCAGCAAGCTGCCTGACTCCAAAATTGGGGGAGGGGAATATTTATAGAAACAGAACCAGCTCACAGTTAGTCCGAAGCGGATGAAGTGCCCGTCAGAGTTTTGTAAGAATTTATACAATCCCCTTGACTTGGCTAATTTAAATAGGTAATATTGCAATTAGCACTCGCTAGTATTGAGTGCTAATTGTGTGCTTATTCAAAATTCAAATCTCTTAATGGAGGCAAAAAATGGCAAAACTCTCTTTTAAACCCTTGGGTGGCCGCGTGTTGGTGGAGCCCATCGAGCAGGAAGAGGTGACCGCTGGCGGGATCGTACTTCCCGAAACCGCGAAGGAAAAACCCCAGCAGGGCAAGGTATTGGCCGCCGGCCCCGGTGACCGCAATGACAAGGGCGAGCGCATCGCCATGGACGTGAAGGTTGGCGATGTGATCCTCTTCGCCAAGTATTCCGGCACCGAAGTGAAGATCGACGGCAAGAAATTGCTCATCCTGCGCGAGAGCGACCTGCTCGGCATCGTTGGCTAAAACCCAATCAATAAAACAAAGGAAGTGAATTATGGCTGCTAAACAACTTGTATTTTCAGAAGAAGCCCGCCGCAAGCTTAAGAACGGCATGAACGTTGTTGCGAACGCTGTTTCCGCAACCCTCGGCCCCAAAGGACGCAACGTGGCCGTGGACCGCAAATTTGGTTCCCCCACCATCACGCATGACGGCGTTTCCGTCGCGAAGGAAATCGAACTCGAAGACCCGTTTGAGAACATGGGCGCCCAGCTCCTTAAGGAAGCTGCCCAGAAGACCAACGACATTGCCGGTGACGGTACCACCACCTCCACTGTTTTGGCTCATGCCATCGTGAACGAAGGCCTCAAAGCTCTCGAAGCCGGTTACAACCCCATGCTGCTCAAGCGCGGCATCGAACTTGCCACCGAGACCATTGTGGCTGAACTCAAGAAGAACTCCGTCAAGATCGACACCCGCGAAGAAATTGCTTCCGTGGCGACCAACTCTGCGGCGGATGTGGAAGTGGGTGAATTGATCGCAGACGTGATGGACAAGGTCGGCAAGGACGGCGTCATCACCGTTGAAGAATCCAAGACCATGCAGTTCGAGACCGAATTCGTCGAAGGGATGCAATTCGACCGCGGTTATCTCTCCCCCTACTTCATCACCAACGGCGAACAGATGGAAGCCCAGATCAGCGACGCCTATGTCCTGATCTATGACAAGAAAATCTCCGCTGCACAGGACATCGTTCCTTTGCTTGAGAAACTTGTCCAGCTTGGCAAGCGCGAGCTTGTGATCATCGCTGAAGATGTGGACGGTGAAGCGCTCGCCACCCTTATTCTGAACAAGATCCGTGGCATGTTGAACGTGCTGGCGATCAAAGCCCCCGGCTTTGGTGACCGCCGCAAGGCCATGCTTCAGGATATCGCCTCCCTCACCGGTGGACAGGTCATCTCGGAAGAGACTGGTCGCAAACTCGAATCCACCACGGTGCAGGACCTTGGCCGCGCTGAGAAGGTTGTCTCCGACAAGGAAAACACCACCATTGTCGGCGGCAAGGGCAAGAAGTCTGATATCGAAGGTCGCATCAAGGAAATCCGCATCGAGATCGACAAGAGCACCAGCGATTACGACAAGGAAAAACTTCAGGAACGTCTCGCCAAGCTCAGCGGTGGTGTTGCCATCATCCGCGTAGGGGCCGCGACCGAAACTGAAATGAAGGAAAAGAAACACCGCGTGGAAGATGCTCTCTCTGCCGCCCGCGCCGCAGTGGAAGAAGGCATTGTGCCCGGTGGTGAAATCTCCCTCATCAACGCCGCCTCCAAGCTCGACAAGCTGATCAAACAGCACGCGGAAGATGAGAACGAAGAAATCAAGGTCGGCATCAACATCATCAAGAAAGCCCTCGAAGCCCCGATCCGCAAACTCGCTTCCAACGCTGGCGAAGACGGCTCTGTCATCATCGACACTGTCCGCCGCACTGCTTCCGAGAAGAAGAACCCGAATATCGGCTTCAACGTCCTGACCGGCGAATACACCGACATGATCAAGGCTGGTGTGATCGATCCCGTCAAGGTGGTGCGTGGCGCTCTCGAAAACGCCGCCTCCATCGCTGCGATGATCCTCACCACCGATGTGCTCATCACCGACATGCCCGAGAAGGAAAAGGCTCCTGCCATGCCTCCTGGCGGCATGGGCGGTATGGATTACTAATCCTTCGACACGGCTTCGCCAGTCAGGACAAGCGATCCATCAACAAATCTGTAGGGACACAGCGCCGCTGTGTCCCTACGTTTTTAATTTATAATTCAAAGAATGATTTCACGACCTCGTTCGATCAATAAGACTTCGGAAGTCTCCCATAAGACTCTCCAACCTAAACGATTCAAAAAAGACTTCCGAAGTCTTGCTTTGATTCTGATTCTCGCTTTGGGATTAAGTGCCTGCGCTTCCTTCTTAAACTCGAGCACGCCCACTCCCGAATTGCCGACTTCCACGCCCGAGCCTCCTACCGCCACTCCGCCGCCTTCGGTGGCAACTGTCAATGGCGAGTACATTACCACCGCAGAATTTCAAGCGGAGTTTGAACGTTACAAAACCGCGCAAACTTCTCTTGGCAACACCGTCACAGAAGAGGATGCGAACAAGGCTGTCCTCGAAGATATGATCGCGCAGTTTCTGCTGGCACAAGCTGCCAGAGAAGCGAATTTCAATTTAACAGAAGCAGACCTCCAGTCCCGAATTGATGCGCTGACTGCCGATATTGGCGGAGCGGATGCGTTATCGGCCTGGCAGTCTTCTCACGGGTATGACGATGCCTCCTTCCGAATCGCATTGAAGCGTTCTGCCGAGGCAGCCTGGATGCGTGACAAAATCATTGCGGATGTACCAGCCAGTATGGAGCAAATTCACCTGCGCCAGATTTTGACCTATAATGAGACGGATGCGCGCCTCGCGCTGGATCAATTGAATACGGGCGCGGATTTCGATGAGCTTGCCGCCTTGTATGACCCGATTACGCTGGGCGAACTGGGCTGGGTTCCGCAGGGCTATTTGCTGGATGCCGGCGCGGATGAAGCCGTCTTTGCTTTGCAGGCTGGTGAGCACAGCGGCATCGTCGCAACGAATGCGGGCTTTCATATTTTTAAAGCCCTCGAGCGCGGCGACCACGTCCTGTCATCAGACGCTTTGTTGACCATACAGGAACTGGCCCTAAAAAACTGGCTTGCAGAAAAACGCGCAAGCAGCGCTATTGTTCTGGCTCCATGAAACGGTGATGGAATTTTAAACTGTAGAATAAGAAATTTTTTCGGAGAAAATAATGAGCAAATACAACTATGACGATTCCCCCGCACCCCAAAGGGGTTCAAGCCTTGCCATTTGGGATGTGCTTAGTATATTTACTCTGATCCTCACCATTTGTGTTGGGGCGTATTTTGCGGCTGTGTATCTTATGCCAAATTCGCCTATCAACCCCCTTAACCCGGGCCGCTTGAGCGCCAACCTGCCTCCAACCCCCACCATTACAGAAATCAAACTCCAGCCCACGTGGACGAATACGCCGATTAACGTAACAGAGACGCAAACCCTTTTGCCAACCTTTACACTGGAACCTTCCCCAACCTTGCTGTCGTTGGTCACTCCCTCCGAGACCCCAATACCAACCAAAACCCCCAAGGCGCCGTTTTCAGCAACCGTCACATACATTGACAGTACCATCATTCACCCTGAACTTGGCTGCAATTGGCAGGGCGTGGGCGGCACCATCGTGGATGCGAACAATGCGGATATGCTCCGTATCACGGTGCGGCTGGTCGGTTTTTACAATGGTAAATCGAAAAACGAGTTGACGGTTAGTAGTATTGCGCCCGCTTATGGAAAGTCGGGTTACGAATTTTTCCTGGGCACTGTGCCGATCCTGTCTGATGGGCTGTTGAACATCCAGATTCTCGACCAGGCCGGTTTGCCGCTGTCCGATCCCATTACTCTTGATACCTATAATGATTGCTCGAAAAATCTGGCATTGGTAAGATTCAAGAAGAACCCATAAATTTGGATTCTCGTAAAAGCAGGCAAAACCATGAAACCTGAAATTTTGCGAAATATATTTCTTATTGTCTTCGTGGTGTCTACGGCGCTCCTGGTTATTTTAAGCAATGGTGCAAGTGTCAAGGATATTTTTTCCGAGATCGCTTCCGTTGATGCGCCAACCGCAACTCCAACTGCAACACCCGAGGCTGTAGTTACGGCGGGACCAGGCAGTACTCCCACCCCAAACCCAACCGCAACCCCAGCTCCGATCAGTCCTCCCTCCAATGAAACGGATATTGGCGCGCTGATCGGCTCGATCATTACCTCGGTCACATCTCTGATCGGTTTTGTCACCACCACTGCCATCACCTGGCGCAGGGAAAAACGCGAATCCACCCTGGCCGATATGGAACGCAAAAAACTTGAGACTGAACTTGAAAAGAGCAGGCTGGAACTTGAGGAATTAAAGAAGGGCAAGGGGAAAGAAAAGAAAGAAGTAAGAAAAAAGAAATAAGAAATAAGAAATTATAAAAAACGAGCGACAAGAAATAAGTAACAACAAAGGCCCATTGCGAAAAGCAATGGGCCTTTGTATACCTGTTTACTTGTGTACCTGTATACCTGTATACCTGTATACCTTTCTACCTGTCCACCTTCATTATCCCACTTCCACATTCCAGCTTTGATATTTCGGATTCTTTGCACGCACCACGTCATCGAAAACGTTTCGCAATTTTGTTGTAACCGGTCCCATGGACCCGATGCCGACAGGCCGGTGATCGATCTTCGTCACAGCCACCACCTGCGCCGCAGTGCCCGTCATGAACATTTCCTCCGCAATGAACACTTCTGTGCGGTCGATGGAGCGCTCCACCACCGGAATACCGAGGTCATTGCGTGCGATTTCGATGATCGAGCGGCGGGTAATGCCTTCGAGAATGTTATCCGTAACCGGCGGAGTCACGAGCGTCCCATCGCGTACCATGAAAATATTCATGGCCGAACCTTCCGAAACGTGGCCGTTTTGGTCCAACACAATCGCCTCGTCAAAGCCCGCACGGTTCGCGTCCGTTTTGATGAGCGCCGAATTTGCATACGCGCCCGCCACCTTGCCGCGCGCGGGGATAACGTTGTCATCGATGCGCCGCCACGAAGAAAAGGTCACATGCGCGTTCATGTCGTTCTTGACATATTTCTCGAATGCCATCACGAACATGCAAAACTCATCCTTTAAATCGTGCAGGCGCACACCGATGCCCAGGTCCGATTTATAAATCGTGGGGCGCAGGTACACATCCTGCTGCCAGTTATCGGCGCGTAATACATCCAGCGTGAGTTGGGTCAAACTTTCTTCATCATATTGAATGTTCATCGCCATCATTTTCCCCGAATTCAATAAACGGCGAAAATGGTCATAGGGACGAAAAACGAAGAGACGTTTCTTCTCTTCGTTCCAGTATGCCCGCATTCCACCGAAGACGGCGGTTCCATATAAAAATCCATGTGTGGCGATGCTGATCTTTGCCTCGCCCAGCGGGACGATTTTTCCCTCAAAGAAAGCGTGCTTCATAAGGTCCACTGACACCTCCAAAGTTAAATTGAGTTGATTGGATTGAGATTATAACTCATACAACCCCACCGCGATTTGAACGCTTCGCTCTCCGCCCGCGCCTGCTTCATCCACCCGGGCATTTCCCAACCCCATGACAGACTTGCTCAATAGTATGCAAAACAGGTCAGGGAGTAGAGATGGGCATGACACATGCTCTGTCACTAAACAAGGCTCGGCTATTGAATATGTCATTTCGACATGCTACACTGCTTTCAGAGAGTGAAGCTTTTCCCGTCTTTTACAAATATGTATGAATATTACTGCTCAACTCAATAGGAGAAAAAAACATGCGTCAATCTGCCCGATCCCTCGTTACCGTTCTGACTGTTATCGTGTTGATGTCCATTTTGGTGGGCGGCGTGAGCGCCGCTCCGCCCTCTGCCCGGGCCAAATGGACTGTGATGGTTTACATCTCCGGGGATAACAACCTCGAAGATTACGTGGTAAAGGATATTGAATTGGAACTGGCTCCCACAGGCTCCAGCGCAGACGTTCAAGTCATCGCACTTGCAGACCGGGGCCCCGGCTACGATACGAGCTATGGAGATTGGCAAACGACAAAGCTCTTCCATGTCACCCAGGGCATGACCGCCGCTCCCGAAAATGCAGTTGCAGATTGGGGCGAACGTAACATGGGCGACCCACAGACCCTGGTGGACTTTGTTACATGGACAAAAGCCAATTACCCCGCCGATCATTATGCCCTGTATTTTTGGGGACACGGCTGGAACTGGCATCCAGGTTATGTGATGGCAGATGATACAGATGGCGACACGCTGGATATGGATGAACTAAAGCCTGTCCTTCCGTCTCTTGGTTTTGTTGATTTCGTCGGTTTCGACGGGTGTAACATGGCCTCCATCGAAGTGCAATTATTGTGGCATGGCTATGCCACTGCGCTTGCCCACTCGCAGGAATATGTAGGGTGGAACGGCGTGGAATATGACGTTGTGCTCGCCCAAATGGCTGCCAATCCAAATATGACCGCTGACCAGGTTGCGATTGCCACCAGCCAGAGCGCGGCCTATGATAAAACCTGGTCCGCTGTGGCAGTGGACTCCCGTCTCACCACCCTGATTACCGCAGTGGATCAATGGTCGGTGGCGCTGAAAAATGGTCTGTCCGCAAATCGTAAAAAATATGATCGCGCTTTTGGAGCCACGCAAAGCTTCTGGCAGGCACCCATGGACAAGGACTTGTACGATATGGCCTATGAGATCAACCGCCTTGTCGGTGATGCAAACATCAAATCCAAAAGCCAGGCGGTGATGAATGCGATCAATGCCGTCGTGCTGGATGAACATCATGTCAACGCCTATTCGGACGCACATGGTATTACGATCTACCATATTTCAAAAGCAGTCGAAAAGGATTCCAATTACATTTACTATCTCACATTGGATTTTTCCTCCCAAACCAACTGGGACGAATTCCTGGACGCCTACGCAAAATAGTGGATTTGATCTGTGTAACAGCCCCAATCGAATTGGGGCTGTTTTATCATCAAAGAACAGCTTGACAAAAAACAGATTCGCTTCTAAAATCTAATTCGATACCCATCGAAATAAATTTACGGAAGTGAACCATGAACGAAATGCTCGATTTTGTCAAAGCCATGTCCAGCCCGGACCGCCTGCGGATCATCGGCCTGCTCTCGCAGGAATCCGCCACTCGTGCGCAGATCGCCGAACGCCTGAATCTCTCAGTGAAGGATTCGCTCACCCATTTGGGTTTTCTTGAGTTTGTTGGAGCCGTCACCCAAACAGACGGCGTCTTCACTTTGAATAACGATAAACTCGCCGTGCTCGCCAAAGAAAAACTTGCAGAGTCTCGTCCATCCTATACCCCCACCGAAGATTTGGACGAAAAATCCAAAAAAGTGTTGAAAGCTCATCTCAACGTGGATGGCAGCATCAAACAAATCCCTGCTCCGCCAAAATTACAGGTGATTTTGAATTATCTGGTTGAGTTCTTTGAATTCGACAAAAACTATACGGAGAGGGAAGTCAACACCATCTTGCGGCGTTTCAACGAAGATACTGCCGGTCTGCGCCGTGACCTGGTGGACGCAGGCATGTTAGCCCGTAAAAGTGACGGTTCGCGGTACTGGCGCGTAAAGGCGGGTGACGTATGAGCGAAGAACTTGTCACCTTCTTCAAAGCCCTCTCGGATGCGAACCGTTTGAAAATAATTGGCTTGCTTGCCCAACAGCCCTACAGCGTGGAGGAACTCGCCGCGTTGTTAAATCTCAAGGCATCCACAGTTTCGCATCATCTTTCCAAACTCTCACAAGTTGGTCTGGTCAGCGCCAAAGCGGACAGTTACTACAACGTCTATCAGTTGGATGAAAAAGCGCTGGAGTTAAAATCCCG
>JACPVB010000189.1 GCA_016191985.1 Chloroflexota bacterium
CAAACTCACCCTCTATGTCGATGGACAGGAGATCGATTCGGCCACGGATACATCCTACACCAGAGGCGGCCTGGGCCTGATCGTCTGGAGCGCTGAAGACGCGAACAAAACAGACGTTTCCTTCGATGATTTTTTGGTGACAGATATTCCATAAAACCCTGGTACAGAATTTTTATTTCAAGCAGGTGCATTTTGTGCTATTATTCGAGGGCGAAAATTACCGTAAATTTCCCCCGAATTCACAGCCATACAATCATCGCAAGGAAATTTGAATGCTGTGTATCAGTTCCATAATTTGTAAGCGCTGGTGGTCGAGTAGTCCCGAGTGATCTTCGAGGGACGTATCGAGACCACCATTTGAGGTGATATATGAGACAAGTTATCATTTATTCTGGCGAAGATGGCTATTTTGTTGCTGAATGCCCCAGTCTGCCCGGGTGTATCAGTGAAGGGCAGACCCGCGAAGAAGCCGTTGTCAATATCAAGGAAGCTATTAATGGTTATGTTGCCGCTCTCGTAGAAGATGGGGTGCCCGTTCCAGAAGAAAACTTTAGTGCGATGGTTGTCGCAGACCATAAGGAATTGGATCGCGGTACACTTCGTGCCATCATCCGCTAGTCTGGCCTGAGCGTAGACGAATTTATCAAACTCTTGTAACTTTTCTTTCAACTTTCCACTTTCCACCGACTACCCAACTACTTGACTACTAAACTAATATGACCCAAGCCCTCTATCGTAAATACCGCCCCCGCCAATGGGACGCCGTGATTGGACAGGAACATATCGTCCAGACTCTCACCAACTCCATCAAGGCTGACCGTGTTGGTCATGCCTACCTCTTCGCTGGCCCGCGTGGGACAGGGAAAACAACGGTTGCTCGTCTATTGGCAAAGGCAGTCAATTGCCTTAACGAAGACCCAGCACAACGACCCGACAACACCTGTGATTACTGCAAAGCTGTCAACGAAAATCGTTTTATGGATTTAATTGAAATTGATGCGGCTTCAAATACAAGTGTGGACGATGTCCGCGATCTGCGTGACAAGATCAACTTCTCGCCTTCGCAGGGCAAATATAAAATTTACATCATCGACGAAGTCCACATGCTTTCAACTGCGGCTTTCAACGCCCTGCTCAAAACGCTTGAAGAACCGCCACCGCACGCCATCTTCGTTTTAGCCACCACCGAGATTCATAAAATCCCTGCCACGGTGCTCTCGCGCTGTCAGCGTCACGAGTTCCGCCGCGTGCCCATTGACGAGATCGTTTCCAACCTCAAACAAATCGCCGCCTCTGAAAATATTCAAGTGGATGAAGAAGCCTTCACGCTCATCGCCCGTCAATCGGCGGGTGGGATGCGCGACGCGCAATCACTACTCGATCAACTCGCTTCCACGGGAACAAAAATCACACTTGCGCTCGCGCAGCAAGTCCTTGGCACTGCCACCAGCCAAACCGTGCTGGATGTCATCGCCTCCATTCTCGACCATCAACCTGCGCGCGGTCTCGAAACCATTCACCATGCCCTCGACTCGGGCGCCGACCCGCGCTCGCTGGCGCGTCAACTCGTCGAATACACGCGCGGTCTCATGCTTATCCAAATGGGCAATGCCGAGCAAGTCGAAGCCACGCGCGAAGTCAAAGCCCAAATGCAAACCCACGCGAATTCATTCAACTCATCGGATGTCCTGCGCATGATGAAAATTTTCAACAACGCCGCTGTGGATTTGCGCGGCGGCTGGCAGCCCTCTTTGAGTCTGGAACTTGCTTTGGCAGAGATAATGGACTCTCCAGCGGAATCCGCGCGCACCGCCGCGCCGCGTCCGACTCCGCCCCAGCCTGCTGCAACTCAAAGAGCAGAATCCAAGCCCGAGGTTAAGAAAGAGGCGCAGCCTGTCGTTGAAGCGCCCGCGCTCAACTCAGGTGACGTTGTCAAAGCGTGGAAATCCCTCATCGCCACGCTTCCAAAGACACAGGCAAATCTTTCCGCGTTGATGAACTCCGTCAAGATGATCGACGTGCAAGGCAAGACCCTCATCCTCGGCATGGCAAGCGACGTGCTCGTGGAAAAACTAAACAAACCCGACCAGATCGAAATCATCCAGCGCCTCATCAAAGACCACTTCCACGTGGACGTATCTGTGCGCTGTGTCGTCACCAATGCCAAAGGCAAACTTCCCTCGCATCTTGCGCAAGACGGCATGGTCGCCGCCGCCATCCAACACGGTGGCGAAATTGTGGATATGGATGAATAGTTAGTCTGTTCGTCGGATGGTCTGAATGGTCGGTTGGTCGAATACTTGTAGTAATTAGCAAATTGTAATTTGTTATTGAGGTTGATTATGGCGACATCAAATAAAAATAGCAGCGGAAAGAGAAAACGAGACGTAAAAATTGAATTTACGATTAGCCCTGTGCTTCAAAAGGTAGAGAAAAAAATAAGCGAAGCACAAAATTTTCAATTGGAAGTTATTGCGAAGACAAACTTCAATTCTTTTAACGGCAGGGAAATTGCTGCGTGGCTGAGAAAAAACCACAGAATGTGGCGTGCAGTTTTGTTGCCGTTAGATTTTATTTCCCTCCGTGATATGGCAGATGGAAGTTGGCACGCAGATACACTTTATATTTATCCCGAAGATGGCTATCACTTTAAGCTGGAAGAAATCATGAAAGAGCAATTCCATGCTGATGAAACACAATGGATTGGCAGAGAAAGCGCGATGGATATGCTTGGAACAAGTGAAATACAAGACGCTTCGTATGTGATTCTTTCTGCTTGGTGGGATTGACCACTAACTATGTAACTACTCAACCAGGAGACTAATTTATGGCTAAAGGATTTAATCGTGGACCCGCCATGGGCGGACAGGCTGGCATGATGCAGCAATTACAGCGTATGCAAAAGCAAATGGAAGAAGCGCAGGCGAAACTCGCCGAAGAGACCGTGTCTGCTACGGCGGGCGGTGGCGCGATCAAAGTCGTCATGACTGGCGACCAGAAATGTAAATCTGTCGAAATCTCCCCCGAGTTTTTGAAGGACGCGGACGCCGAAATGCTGCAAGACATGGTCTTGTCCGCCGTCAACATGGCATTGGACGAGTCGCGTGCTTTGCAGGAAAAGTTGATGGGTCCGCTGGCGGGTGGGTTACCTTTTTGATCCAATGTAAGGGCACAGCGGAACAATCAATGATTTTGTCTTCAACCATCCCGCTGTGCCCCTACGGTGAAATATGATCCTTCCCGAATCCATCCAATCCCTTATCACCGCCCTCGAACGCCTGCCAGGCATTGGGCCAAAGTCCGCTTCGCGGCTGGCTTTTTACTTGCTGCGTACATCCGACGATGTTTCGCAGGATTTGTCCACGGCGCTGGCGAATCTCAAAGCCAACACTGCCTTTTGCCAGGAATGCTTCAACATCACCGCAGCAGGGCGCGAACGCTGCGAAATATGCGAGTCAACCAAGCGTGATGGTTCCCTGATTTGTGTGGTGGAAGAGGCGTTGGATGTCCTTGCCCTTGAACGCACAGGCGGCTTTCATGGAAAATACCACGTCTTGCAGGGCGTGTTATCTCCCATCGAAGGCATTGGCCCCGACGATTTGAAGATCAAGCAACTGGTGACCCGCGTTGCTAGTGGGGGAGTGAAGGAGATTATCCTCGCCACCAATCCCAGCATGGAGGGCGACGCGACGGCGCAATATTTGCAAACGCAGTTAAAGAAATTCAATGTGCATGTCACCCGTCTCGCACGCGGTTTGCCTGTGGGCGGCGACCTTGAATATGCAGATCAAAACACTTTGCTAAGAGCTTTGTCTGGAAGACAGGAAATGAACTAACAATGGGCGGCCATTATGGCCGCCCAATTTTTTATGAAGATCACCATTCTCACGTACGGCTCTCGCGGCGATATCCAGCCTTTTGTTGCGCTTGCGCAAGGCTTGCAGCAAAACGGACACATTGTCAAACTCGCCGCGCCGCACAGGTTTGATGAATTTGTTGCATCCCATGGCATATCTTTTGTCCCATTGGCGGGTGATCCCGAAGAAATCAGCAGGCTCATCAACGATGCAGGCACAAATCCCATACGTGTTGTAACATCCATGCGGAATTATATTTTTTCAATTGCACCGCAAGTCTCATCTGCTGCTTTCTTGGCCTGCAAAAACGCTGATCTCATTATTCATTCTTTCCTTTTCACAGTTGGAGGGCATTCGTGGGCGCGTGAGCACAACCTCCCCGATGTCTCTGTGCAGACCTTTCCCATGTTTGCTCCCACGCGCGCTTTTCCAAATGTCTCTGTTCCAAATATTCCCCCCGGCTTGCTCAGTTATCTCTCTCACTGGTTCGCTGCTCAAATATTTTGGCATGGCGGAAATGCGGGATATGGAACTGTGCGGCGTGCCAACCCGGAGATTGATTTCCCAAAGAAACTTTACTGGCCCTTTGATAAAACCCGCCCGCCTCACCTTCGGACCCCATTGCTGGGTGCCTACAGCCCGGTCATTTTGCCACGCCCAAGCGACTGGGATGCTAATATCCATGTAACGGGTTATTTCTTTCTGAACGAAGAAACCTATCAAGCATCCCATGAGTTATTGGCTTTCCTTGCCAATGGCAAACCTCCCGTTTGCATCTCCTTTGGGAGCATGGTCAATCGCAAGGCGGAATACATTGATCAAATTGTGCGCGAGGCTTTGAGACGAACCGATAATCGCGGAATTATTCTTTCGGGATGGAGTGGTGTCAAGCGACAGGCATCTGATGATCTGTTTTATCTTGAGTCCGCGCCGCATGATTGGTTATTGTCGAAATGTAAACTGGTAATTCATCATGGCGGCGCAGGCACCACGTCCGCCGGGTTGCGTGCTGGGATTCCAGCAATTGTTATTCCGTTTACAGCCGATCAACCATTTTGGGGAAACAGAGTCCATGCCATTGGTGCGGGATCAAAACCAATTCTTGTAAAAAATATTTCTGTTGAAAAAATAATACAGGCAATTGCTGAGGCGGAGTCAAATGCTGTTCGTGAGCGTGCGCAGGTTATCGGTCAAAGAATACGAAGCGAAGATGGGGTTGTGGTTGCGATCAAGCTGATTGAATCATACGTTGTTGAATTTCAATCGAACGCCGCTTCCGTTATTCATAAACAAATTTAAACTGCCCCGATTTTTTAAGGTTTAAATCCGTTTTTGCTATTGACAAGTTTTAGGTATTGCATATAATTGTCATTCGCCAGTACAAAACAAAAGATTTCGTCTCCCCGACAGATCATTGACAACTGAGTAACCGTCTACCATCAGAGACACAAAGCAAATAGGTTTTGCAGCCTGATGAACCGATGCGAAAGAAAAGCATCGGTATTTTAGTCTGTGAAAAACCTTGACGGCGGTTATCGTAGCGAGTAGAATACCGCTCGCTCAAATGGCAAGCACCTTAACAACTGAAAAGTGATAGGAAACAACATTTTTGTTGAACCAGTAAATTCCGTAAAGTATAAACTACACTCGCAAGAGTGAAATTTTTTGCGGAGAGTTTGATCCTGGCTCAGGATGAACGCTGGCGGCGTGCCTAATACATGCAAGTCGAACGAGGTGCTTTTGTAGCAATACGAGAGTATCCTAGTGGCGAACGGGTGAGTAACGCGTTGGTGACCTACCCCAAAGTGTG
>JACPVB010000027.1 GCA_016191985.1 Chloroflexota bacterium
ACCTGCCGCATGGCTTTGAACGCCGCTTCATCATCCGCCACGCCAATGGGCTGATCGCTCAATCTACCCGACACCTGATAGCCCGCCGAAGAGACTATCTCCACCGACCAATTGTCCTCGACGGGGCGCAGGTCAATGAGAATGCCGTTGGGTTTCAGCGTTCTGCGAATTTCATCCAGAGCATGGACCATGCTCTCGTGCTGCATTCATCAGAGTGACCAGGCCAGGATGGCGATATCGAAGGTCTCTTTGGAAAAAGGGATATGGCTCGCGCTCGCATTTGCAAAATGGACATGCGTACTGCGAGATTTATCTTGCGCGTCTGCGCGGGCGATGCGCAAGGCATCATGGTCAGGGTCAAAGCCGACGGTTAAGGAGGAGGCGGCTGCGTATTTCCACGTCAATCGTCCCTCGCCGCAGCCGATTTCCAAAACGCGCGCGTTTGTAAAATCCACAAATTTGTGGAGCATCTTTTTCTCAAATCCTTCGGGGTCTTTTTGTAATGTCATGGCTTTGGAATCCATCAGCTC
Organism: Chloroflexota bacterium; assembly: GCA_016191985.1. Lineage (GTDB taxonomy): Bacteria > Chloroflexota > Anaerolineae > Anaerolineales > Villigracilaceae > Villigracilis. The sequence continues at coordinate 531 of JACPVB010000027.1, forward strand.
CCTGATGAATATTTCTTCATCGTCTTCACGGACGCGGTCACCAATTCCTTCAAAACCTTTTTGTCCACATCCGCCAGTTTCTTGATGTATAAACATCCCACGCTTGTTTTAAATTTGCCAAGTTTTTTCAGTAAATCCTTGTGCAAGTCAAAACCGCCCATCAGGTATAAGGTTAAGTTTTGCTTGCGAGGGGAAAAGCCCGTCAGCATCCAATCGCCTTCGCGCCCGCTTGCGCCTTTGTAGTGATAACTACCGAAGCCGACGATGCTCGCCCCCCACATTTTCGGCTCCTCTTTGGTGACCTGTTTCATCATCTTCAGAATTTCAAAACAGTCTTTTCGCACCTCCTCATCTTTGACTGTGTTCAGGAAACCTTCCACGCTCGCTTCGTTGACCCTGGTCTTTAATTCAACTTTCTTTGCCATGTCAGCCTCCAGTTTCTAAAGATCAATCGTTACCTTGGTTATAACAAATTAATAGGCTTATCCAGATCGCTCGGCGTTTTTAGACGATTCTTTGATCAGCTCCTGTAAAACCTTCCTGTCAATATCTGCGAGCTTTTTGATATATAAACAGCCCTTGCCTGTTTTGTGTTTGCCGAGTTTTCCAAGAAGGTCTGTATAGGATTCCAAACTTCCTGGAATATACAAGGTGATGTTTTGTTTGCGCGGAGAAAAGCCAACGATCATCCAATCCAGTTCGCGTCCGCTTGCATATTTGAGATGGATATTACCAAACCCGATGATGCTGGGTCCCCACATCCTGGGGTCTGCTTTTGTGGCTTGCTTCATGATCTTTACGATTTCGAAACAATCGTTGCGAGTCTGCTCATCTTTGATGGTGTTCAGAAAATCTTCCACGCTTGCTTCGGTCTGTTTGGTTTTTAACTCAGCCATAAGATTCTCCTTTTTGGGTAACTATAAATTGGAGCAATTTTAGCATATTTGTTCTAGGCTTTGGAAGATTTTACTCTTTTGTACACGAAACAGACGGACGACACGGATTCTTATTTACTCGAGTTATTACCATTATTCCTTAATCGGTTTTCGACCAAAATTTTTAACGCAAAGGCGCGGGGTCGCAAAGAAAAAGAAATTAAATCTTAGCGTCCTGGCGGCTTCGCGTTAAACCTTGAGAAGATTCCGCAAGGTATCTATTTAACGAATGGAAAAATCCGTCTGCTCCGTGTCGTCCGTGTACAAAAAACTAAAGCAGTTTGTAATGCACCTGCGGCGCTTTGCGCTCTACAACCTGCTCGGCGGCTAGAGCCATCCGCAGCAGCGTGGACTCGTCCCATGCTTTGCCGATGACCTGCAAGCCGATGGGCAGTCCCTTTTGAGTATAGCCGACGGGGAAGGAGATGGCGGGCAGGCCGGTCATGTTCCCTGCGGTGACGAAGCGCATGATCTCGATGGTGGTGCTCAAATCCGAATCGCCATCGGGCAGGGCACCTTTTTTGATCTCCGGCGCGGGGACGGCGGTAGTGGGGGTGAGGATCACATCCACCTGTTTGAAGGCGTTATTGAAGTGGTTGATGATGCGTGTGCGGATGCGCTGGGATTGGACATAGTCCTTGGCTGAGAATTGGCGTGCCAGGGCGAGGTTGGTGCGCACGTCCAAGCCATATTTTTTGTGATGTTCATCATACGTGGTGTTCAGGGATTGCACCATTTCGCTGGTGATGGTGACGATGTGCGCCACGCGATTCGCCTCAAGGTCGGGGATGGTGATCTCCACGATCTCGCATCCCATTTTTTCGTATTCCTTGAGCATGGTCTCACAGGCGGCTACCACTTCCGCATCCGCGTGACGGAACCAGGGCCAGTACACGCCGATCTTGAGTCCTTTGAGTTTGAGATTATCCCAGCCTTTTATGGAGGGCAGAGGCTGATGCAGTGACATAGGGTCTTTGGGGTCCGGGCCGGCGATCACAGCGTAGGTCAATGCCGCGTCGGTGGCGGACCCGGCCAACGGTCCGACATGAGCGACGCTCCAGCACAATGGATAGGCCCCGAATTCGCTGATCCTCCCGAATGTGGCTTTCAATCCGACGAGTCCGCAAAACGCAGAAGGGATGCGGATCGAGCCGCCTCCGTCCGCGCCGATAGCGACCGGCACAAGGCCCGCAGCGACGGCGGTGGCTGGACCGCTGGAACTACCACCCGTGTAATGGTCTGTATTGTATGGGTTGCGCGTCGAGCCGTGGTGCGGATTCAAGCCCGTCACATTGATGCCGATCTCGTGCATGTTGGCCTTGCCGATAAGCAATGCGCCTGCGCTTCGCAAACGCGCCACGACGGTGGCATCTTCAGCGACGGGAGTTTTTCCCAGAAAGGCTGTCCCCGCCGTGGTTGGGTAGGGCGTCATATCCAATTCATCTTTGATGGCAACGGGCACGCCATCGAAAATGCTGAGGGCTTTGCGCGCCTTGATCCTCTGCGTAGACTCGCGCGCCTGCCGCATTACATCCTCGCGATTGACGGCGATGAAGGCTCGTAACGGAGCATTGCCCGAGTCGCTGGCTGCAATGGAGTCCAACACTTTTTGGGCAACTTCCTCTGGCGTGGTCTTTCCATCGCGGTAGGCTTTTGCAAAATCATACACGCTTGCAAATTGAAACCCTTTTGTGCTGGAGGCTGCACGAGGCCATTCCTTTTCAGGGACGGCGGACGCTTCCTTTTGCAACTCCCCCGCGTAGTGAATCGGATGATAGGTGGGCGCTTCATCGTAGGTTTGTTTCCTTAGCCAGGTTACGCCCGCGCTTTCAAAGAGACTTGGGATGAGCAGTCCGCGCAGGGGACCTTCGACAAGGGACGTAAAAAGTTTCAATATCCCACCCGCCAGGTATGGCAGTTTTACAGATTTGAGATCGTAGACGTCTTTCATAGTTCACCTCTTCCATTGAAAAATATTGCTGTTATTCATTTATCCAAAAGACAGACCCTAAAGGTTTTCATATCGAATCGGGTGTAAGTTTGACGGGATTCTCTTTCTTGAAATTCACCTTTGTCAGCAAGGGAAACCTTTAGGGTCTCTTGCAAAAATGGGTAATATGATATGAAATCAAACCTTGAAGACCAACAGGCTCAAGCCGCCGTCCCTTGCGGAGCACCCTGTGGGCGGCGGCGTTTGGTGAGTAATTCTTGCGCCGAGGACGGCGCAAGGAGCATTTGAGTTCGGCATTTTGATAAAAATCAAACCTTGAAGATCAAGTCCAAATACTTCTTGAGCATATCACCGACCAGTCCGCGCATGGGCATGGTGGCAGCCATGCCGTAGACTGGGGCCATCTCACCTTTTTCTTCAGGGTGTGCTTTTACGTACTCCACCGCTGCTTTGAGGTCTTTGATGAATCGCTCTGCAACGCCGGGCTGCGTGTGACGCAGGGTTACGCAAAGGTGCATACAGGATGGCTTGTGCAATCCGTTCAGGCTCCATTTTTTGTGTGTCATTTGGTCGAGCACTTTATAGATGTCAATTGTGTCTGATGCAAAGGCAATCACAAATAACGAATCACCGAGGATGCGCAATTCGGGGATTTGACGAACTTCCTTTTTGATCGCATCTGCCGTTTCAAGGATTTTTTTTGCGGCGTTTGTATATCCCTTTGCGCCGATGGAAGTTAACGCAGCCCAACATGCCGCGCTCAATGCGCCGGGACGACTGCCTGCAAAGGTTGGCGAAAAATACAATCCACCGGGCCAGTCTGAGGCTGTGTAATATTGGTAATGGCGCAGTTCCTGTCCGCGATACAAAATGACGGATGTGCCTTTCGCGGCATAGCCATATTTGTGCGTGTCCACGGACATGGATGTGACGCCGGGGGAACGAAAATCAAATTTTGGTACGTTGTAGCCGAGCTTCTCCGCCCATGGAAGAACAAATCCGCCCAGGCAGGCGTCGGTGTGGAAGCCGACGCGATGCTCACGTGCGAGTCCGGATAATTCTTCAATCGGGTCAATCGCCCCGTGCGGGAAGGATGGGGCCGACCCCACAATCACGATTGTGTTTCTGTTGACGGCTTTGCGCGCCGCATTCACGTCCGCGCGGAAATTGGCATCCACTGGGATGTGAACCATTTTGATTCCAAAATATTGACTGGCTTTGTCGAATGCGGCATGGGCAGTGATGGGGGCGATCATTTCAGGTTTGGTGATGCCCTTCGTCTCGCGCGCCCAATCGCGGTAGGCTTTCATCGCCAGCATGATGCTTTCCGTGCCGCCTGATGAGACCGTCCCGCAGACGTTTTGATCTGCGCCGTTGAGCATGTCCGCGCACATGGAGACGATCTCCGCTTCGAACTTGGTCGCGCTGGGCCATACATCTGCATGCAGTGGATTACTCTGTGAGTTGATCGCGTACACCTGATTCAGAAAATCAATGTGTTCCGCGTCGCCGTGATACACCCCGCCTGAAACGTACCCATCCTTCCAATGCGATTCCTCCAGTGTACGCATGGCTTCCATTTCGCGCAAAATTTCTCCGTGCTCGCGTCCCGCTTCTGGAAGCTTCGCAAACACAGGGAACTTGTCCTTGTACGGCTTTACGGATACTTCGATCTCCGCCATGATCTCATCGTATTCCTTCTCGATCTTCTGGCTGAAGGAAGAGATTTTTTTTACCCGCCTTTCAATCCACTCTACTATGGGGGCAGGCAGTTTTCCGATATTTTTCATCAAAAAATCTTCGAGGTTCATTTTCATCCTTATTTTTCTACTTTCTACAACTGCCAAACTTTCTAATGGCCTGCGTTACCTGCGCTGTGTCTCGACAGACCCGACAACCAGGGCGGGGACGGCGAAAGCGTCCAACCAGAAAAAGGCTAACGCGTAGAAAAAGCTTGGGACAACCGCAGAATCCCTAGCGTCAGATATACGCTTTGTTAGGTGCGTTATGGGTTGGGAGTTTCTGTGCCTGAAAATAATAAGCCTCTCGGTTCGATATCGTATTCATATATTGTGTACGCTGAATCAAATCCAATTATTTCTTCTCCTGCAATTCTAAGTGTTGAATTGCTTGTCCACGATTCGGGTCTTAGTATCATTTTATCTACTTCAAATAAGATTTGAGATTGGTTAGTCGTGGTGTCCCAAATATATATTGAGGATGATGTTATCTTTTCATCGTAACAAATTGAAGAGGCATAGGCAAGATATTTTCCGTCTGGTGACCAACTCAATCTTTCAACTATTCCATTTATTTCTAACTGAATATTTTCACCAGTTTTTATGTCTGAAATCGTCACACCATCTAATGATGCTGCAAACCGCCTACCAGTTGGCGAGAAGACAATTTTATATCCAGGGAAATCAGGCGTTGAGGGCATAATTGTTGACCATATACCTTTTAAGAGATCCAGCCTAAAAAGACCGTAATCGCCACGATCCCAGGGTTCTGGGAAACAGTAGTCGCCGCCTCCAGAATATCCCAACCATATTGTGAAGTAAAGGTAATTTCCATCGGGACTCCAAAACACTGGTGAAACTCCTCCCGACATTCCTTCAGGGCTATCTTTACTGAGGAAGTCCTTAAATTCTAGTATCCATTTTGTACCCTCTTTGTTCTGCACTATCAAATTTGACCTTGCTTTGTCGGCACAATCAGCAGCAATCCATTTTCCATTAGGGGAAATATCACTTGAAGAGGGATATACATGATCACAGTCAATAGAAAATCCAGCAATTTGGGTTTCTTTTGCATACCAATCTTGCATACTTGTCGCCCGTGCTGCCGTTTGTATTGCTACGGCAGTGGAATGCCATGTTTGTTTGGCGACATCTATTGTTGGACTTGGTGTGAAACTTGCTCTAAAAGTAGGCGTCAATGTTGGAGTCGGCGTTGTAAATAAGTTTGGCGTTTTGGTGAAGGTTGCCGTAGTAGTTGGCTTTGTAGAAACTTGAGCACCGCAAGCAGTTTGTGCAAGCAAAAATAAAAAACCTATGATGATGACCAGGAAAGTTCTTTTTGCTATCATCTTTGATTTCCCTTGTGCTCAAATTATTTACACGTTAGCGCCCAACTACCCAACAACCCGACCATTCAACCTTGCATACATTTTTTTGTTATTCTCATACACCGCCAAAAACTCACCGAAGAGTTCATCGTAAATCTTTCGGTGGTCAGGGTTTGGGATGTAGGTTTTTGCTACCGGCACGCGCGAAGCGATGTCTTCGTAGCGGATGTGACCCAGCGCCGCGCCAGCCAGCAAGGCCGCCCCGCGTACATTGACCTCAATCGGGTCCTTCATCTGGCGGATGGGACGGTTCAACACATCCGCGTGAATCTGGCACCAGATATCCGACTTCGCGCCACCGCCGACCATGTTGATCGCCTCGATGGGTTTTTTGATGAATAGCTCGATGTACTTCAACAGCCAGCGGGCGTTGTAAGCCACCCCCTCAAACACAGAACGCACCATATGCTCGCGCGTGGTGTGCAGGGACTGGTTGAAGAATCCGCCGCGCACAAAGCGATCTTCAACGGGAGTCCGCTCGCCATAGAGCCAGGGAGTGAAGATCAACTTGTCGCTTCCGGCGGGTGTCCGTGCGGCAATCTGGTCGAAGATTTTGTAGGCATTCTCAGGCTTTGTTGTTGTCGATAATTCATCCTGATGAAAGAAAATGTTGTCGCGTAAATATTGCAGGTTTACACCGGCGCAGTCCTGTTCGTTGGTGAGCAAATACCTGCCCGGGATGGCAGAGGGCAGCGCGGCAAGGTTGTGGAATACGTCTGTTTTCTTAAATGGAACATGGCAGGTCATCCACCCTGACGTGCCGATGTAAAGATGAGTTTCGTAATCTCTCACGGCTCCCGACCCCACCGCCGCGGAATGTACATCGGGCGATCCGATGATGACTTGCACATCGTTACGCAAGCCCCATTCCTTCGCAATCTGTGGACTCAAAACCCCCAGCACGTCGTTGGCTTGTTTCAAATCGGGCAGTTTATCGCGGTCAATTTTTGAAAGTTTAATCAGGCTTTCGTCATAGACAATGTTGTTGATGTTTCTATTGTCTGTCACCCAATGCAAAATAATCGAGTTGACCGAAGCGGCGGTTTTCCCCGTCAACAACAAGCCGATGTAATCGATCGGTTCGAGGAATTTGTAGGCGCGCTCGTAAATTTCAGGGTGCACATTCTTGAAATACAAAATATGCGCGATGGGGTCCTTGCCTGAGTTGCCCGGCAGCCCGCCCGTGGCCTGGATCCATTTCAAAAGTTTTCCAAGCCCGTAGCCTTCCACTTTAAGCGCGCCGTCTGTGATCTCGCGCACGTAGGGTTCGCCGCGTGAATCCATCCAGATGATCGCGTTCGAAAGCGCCTTGCCCTCCTTGTCCACTGCCACTGTGCCAGACCATTGACCTGTAGTCCCAATCGCAATGATTTCATCATTGGGCACCAGCCCCTTGCCGAGCAGCCGTTTGACGACTGTGTTGATCGCCTCCCACCATTCCGCTGGAGATTGTTCCGCGCCGCCATCGGGCAAAAGCAAAACGCGGTTTTGCTGGAATTCACTGCCGATCAATTCCCCTTGTAACGAAAATAACGCAACCTTCGGTCCTGACGTCCCCAGGTCAATCGTGAGAATATATTTTTGCGTCGACATGCCCACTCCTCAATTAGATGATGGATAATACTTTTGCTCCACGAATTTTACCCTGCTTCATTTCGATCAACGCCCGGTTGGCGTCCTTCAATTCATATTCCTGAAATTCTGGTCTGATGTTCGCCTCCGCTGCGATTTGCAAAAACTCGCGCACGTCAGCGCGTGTCACATTCGCAACCGATTTGATTTCCTTCTCCATCCACAACTGCGTTGGATAATTTAATTGGAGAAGCACATCCTTATCCTTTTCCTCTTTACGGATCGCGTTGATGACCAGTCTGCCACCTGCCCTCAGACATTTCAACGCTTCCATGTCCGCGCCCCAAACTGGTGTGGTGTCGATGACAGCGTCCAACGCCTCAGGCGGATTCTCGTTAATGCCGCCCGCCCAGCTTGCTCCCAGTGAAAGGGCGAAATCCCGCTCTTCAGGGTTTCTGCTGAAAACGAAGATTGGAGAATTGGGAAATTTGTATTTTGCCAGTTTCAATACCAAATGATTCGATCCGCCAAAGCCCATCAATCCCAGGCTTTGTCCATTTTGCAAATTGCTCAAGCGCAGTGACCTGTATCCAATTGCGCCCGCGCACAACAACGGCGCGGCCTCTGAATCTGAGAGCAGATTTGGAATCGGATAAACGAATTCAGAGCGAATTTTCATGTATTCGGCATAGCCGCCATGGATGTCCCGCCCCGTCGCTTTGAATTCGGGGCAAAGATTTTCCTGCCCGCTTTTGCAGAAATCACACTCCCCGCACGCGGATGCAATCCACGCCACGCCGACGTGAGAACCCTTCTGGAGTCCAGCAGCTTGCTGCTGGTTTTTCGACAGCAAGCTGTCGGACTCCAGAGTTCCTACCACCTGATGCCCCAAAATCACAGGCAACTTTGGCGGTGGAGTCCGCCCTTCGATCTCGTCCAACTCGGTGTGGCAGACTCCGCAGCGAGTGACTTTGATGAGCACTTCGCCCGCAGCGAGAATCGGCTCGGGGTGTTGGACCAGCTTTAGAGGAGAGTGAAGCGGATTTACTTCTCCAATCGAATCAAGCAGCATAGCTTTCATGTCATCAAAATAGAAACGGGATGAATCGTTTCGTATGCTCCATATATTTTTGATATTCCGTACCGAAGAATTGGATGCACTCGGCTTCGTCCGCTTTGGCGGTGGCGATCAGAAATAAAGTGGCAGCCATTGCAAGAGCCATCCCGAACACGGACGGAGATTTAAAGAAGATGCCCCACGCCAGCAAAAACAAGGAGCTATAAAGTGGATGGCGAATGTATTTGTAAATGCCGCTTGTTACGAGGGTTGTCGTTTTCTCGAATGCCAGCAGGGTGGAGTCGCTTTCCCGTTTTTCGGCTGGCCTGCCTTGCGTCCGTAAAAAATGGACGCCAAACCCCAATGGAATGAGAGAGGCAAATAACAAGACCCATGCAAGGATTTGATTCCATGCCAGCGGTTTGTAAAACCAGAAACTTACATTGAGCAGGAATAATCCCAAAATACATTCCCATGCAAAGAAGCGGTAAAAGCCGTGAGAGCGCGGCACTCGTAGTGAACGCCGTGAGAAATAAGTCAACAATGCTGTGCCGATTCCGAAAGCAATGACTTTCATTTTATTTTGGTGGGAGGGTCAACGCAAATTCAATTCCTTCTTTGACCCATGTACTCAATTGTTTGACGGTCTTGCATCCTGCGGGTTCAACGATCAGCCAGCCTTTCATCGGCTTGCCGGTGATGTCGAAAACTTTCGTGTGCGCTTTTTTCAGCAGCGCCGCATGTTTTTGCGGCTCGACCCGCACGATCAAATTTTCCTTATGAACGCCGCAAGCCATGTTTCCGTGGACAAGAAACCCAACGCCGCCAAACATTTTCTTTTCAACGAATGGGATTTCACCAAACTCAGGCCGTATTCGCTCTGCCAGCTTTATATCGTACGCCATTCAATCTCCAGTCTCCAATTCCTTATTTCTATCCCGTCCCAAACTGCCGATCTCCCGCGTCGCCCAGCCCGGGGACGATGTATGCGCGTTCGTTGAGATGATCGTCAATGGCGGCGGTGAAAATATCGATATCGGGGTGGGCGGTTTGCATGGCTTTGATCCCTTCCGGTGCGGCGATGAGGCCAACGTATTTGATCTTCTTCACCCCCCAGCGTTTGAGAATCTCAGCGGTGGCGGTGGCGGAGCCGCCGGTGGCAAGCATGGGGTCAAGGATGAGACAAACGGAGACGCGCGGGTCAACGGGTAGTTTGTTGTAATACTCCACAGGTTTAAGGGTGTGCTCGTCGCGGTATAACCCAATGTGCCAAACCTCGGCGGAGGGCATCAATTCCCAAATACCTTCCACCATGCCCAGCCCCGCGCGCAGGATGGGAACGAGGCCGATCTTTTCTTTTAATTGCTGTGCCTTCATTTTTTCAAGCGGGGTTTCGATCTCAACTTCCATGGTTTGCAGGTCGGCGGTGGCTTCATATGCGAGAAGTCCCGCAATCTCTCGAACGAGTTCGCGGAACTTCTTGGGTTCGGTCTTCTTGTCTCTTAATCGTGAAAGTTTGTGTGCGACAAGCGGATGTTTGGATTCGTGGACAATGGACATGGGATTCTCCTGAAGGGTGGTTATGTCTATTATAGCGTGAAGGTGATATTTGACCCATGACTCTTTGGAAAAATGCGGCTACACTGAAATTGGCAAAAGGAGAAATTATGAAACTCTCTGGCCTTCATATTTTGCTTACGTATCAATGCACCTTCGAGTGCGATCATTGTTTTGTGTGGGGGAGTCCGTGGCAAAAGGGAACTCTCACTTATGAGCAAATTGAGCAAATCCTTGAACAGGCAAAAGAGGCGGGTGTAACGTCGATTTATTTTGAAGGCGGCGAGCCGTTCCTGTATTACGCCATTTTGGTCCGCGCTGTCCGCAAGGCGGCGGATATGGGTTTCTCCGTTGGCATTGTGTCCAATGCGTATTGGGCAAACTCGGTGGCCGATGCCGAGGAATGGCTGCGTCCTTTTGCCGGGCGTGTGGATGACCTCACCGTGAGCAGTGATCTTTTTCATTGCGGCGAATGTTTGGGAGAACGTCCGCAGAATGCGCTGGTTGCGGCAAAGTGGTTGAACATTCCAACAGGCATGATTAGCATTGCCCAGCCTGATGTCGACGCGAAACAAACGCATGGTCAGATCGAAGAGGAGGAGGGCGCGGTTATGTATCGTGGTCGGGCGGCGAAAATGCTTGCCGAAAAAGCAACCAGCCATCCCTGGGAAAGATTCGATTCCTGTCCGCATGAAGATTTGCGCGAGCCGGGGCGCGTCCATCTTGATCCGCTGGGCAATATCCATATTTGTCAGGGATTGGTGATCGGTAATTTGTTTGAAAAGTCATTGAAGCAAATTTGCGAAGAATACAACACGGACGCGCATCCGATTTGCGGACTGCTGCTGAATGGCGGACCTGCCGCGCTTGTGACGGAATATAACCTGCACCACGCCGCGCACTACGCTGATGCCTGCCACCTGTGCTACGAAGCAAGGACTACGCTGAGGCAGCGCTTCCCCGACCTGCTCGCGCCCGATCAAATGTATGGAGTGATGAAATGAAGGGAAATGATTTTATGGCCTGGGCCTTGCGCTCGCCACTGCACGGCATGTTGAGCAGCGGGATGATGTTGATCACAGTCACAGGGCGCAGGACGGGCAGGCAATATACAACCCCCGTTGGTTATTATGAAGAAGGCGGATACCTTTGGGTGCTCACCAGCCGCGAGCGGACGTGGTGGAAGAACCTGCAAGGCGGCGCGCAAGTTGACCTGTTGTTGAAGCGCAGGCTGGTGCATGGTTTTGCCGAAACAGAATTGGATGAAGCTGCTGTTGAGAAACTCATGTGCGCGTATATTCGCCATATTCCCCAGGCGGCAAAGCCAATGGGCATTCGCGTGGAAAATAAAACGCCAAACGACGAGGATATTGCGCGAATTGCAAAAGACAGGTTGTTCGTCAAAATCAAGTTGGCATCAGCATCTTCCGAAAGAACCTCGTAGCGGCGACCTGAGTCACTACCCGAAAGACTGCTGGTTTTGCGATGTATTTTGACTAAAAAATCTTCTTGAAATCCAATCTCGTTAACGTTACAATCAAATTGAAGTCCAGTTGTTTGTTGTGGCACTTTAGTAACAGTCATTGGATTCTAAAATCATAATTTATATTATGAATGATATGGCGATACAACAATAGGGCCGATGGAAAGACTTTCCAAATCCCTCTTTCCCTCTTAGGATTGTAACGTGATAAAACTTTCAGGGCCTTCCAAATTTATCCTTCTTATTACCGTAGGTATTTTTATATCTGAAGTGGTTGTGATGGGAATCATAGCCACCATGGATTCTTTGCCATATCTCCAGCTCTCGGTTGTTGACGCAACTTTAATGATATTGCTGGCGACGCCTCTTTTGTATTTTTTCTCGCTTCGTCCGCTGTTAAAGGTGATAGCGGAGCGGGAGGCCGAAATTGCCCAACGCAGGCAAACAGAAGCCCAGCTTCGTATCCAGACCAAGGCGCTTGAAACGGCGGCGAATGGAGTCATTGTCACAAACAAGGATGGAAAGATCATCTGGGCAAACCAGGCGTTTGCCCAGATGACAGGATATTCCGTTGCGGAAGTATTGGGCAAATCGCCGAATTTTTTAAACTCAGGGGTGCATGACGCGGATTTTTACAAACGTTTGTGGGAAACCATCACTTCCGGTACCGTCTGGCATGGGGAGATTACGAACCGCCGCAAAGACGGCACTTACTACATTGACGAACAGACCATTACACCGGTTTTCAATTCATCCGGCGAGATCGAAAATTTCATCGCGATTCAGCAGGACGTCACCGAACGCAAGCACGCCGAGAATGCTCTGCTCGAAAGCGAGGAAAAATTCCGCGCACTCGCAGATTGGACGTATGACTGGGAAGTATGGCTGGATCCGCAGGGCGATATTGTCTATATGTCCCCTTCGTGCGAACGTATTTCAGGTTTTCATCCTGAGGAGTTTGTCGCTAACTCCAATTTATTGTTGGAAATCATCCACCCGGATGATAAGCAATTCTATCAAGAGCACCAACGGGCGCTTCATAATGAGGCAACGGGTCCCTTGACTGTGGAATACCGCATCATTGCCCGTGATGGGAGCGAACATTGGATTGAGCATATCTGTCGCCCCCTCCTGGGGAAAGACAGCCGATACCTGGGACGTCGAATAAGCAACCGCGATATCACCGAACGGAAACGGGCAGAGAAGGATATTAAGGAACGCGAGGAAAATCAGCATTTGTTGACCCAAACCATCCATACCATGCAGATAGATATCGCGCGCGACCTGCATGATACGGTTGGGCAGAATATCAGTTTTCTGCGTATGAAGCTCGACCACATGGTAGAGACGGGTCTTCTCGCAAATCCGGATATCGCTCTGGATTTAAAACGCATGAACGAAGTGGCGAATGAATCCTATGACATGATACGTGGAACATTGGCGGTACTTCAATTGGAGGATACCAATGATCTTTCTCATCTTTTTGCCAGGTATGCGGCTCAAATTGAAGAGCGTTCATCGTTCGCGATCGATTTTGCCAGCCATGGAAACCCGAGGCCGGTATCTCCCAGCCAAATGCGTCAGTTATTCTATGTTTTCCGAGAGGTATTAAGCAATATCGAAAAACACGCGAACGCCAGCCAGGTGTCCCTGGATCTGACCTGGGAGGAGAAATATATGACCCTGGTCATATTTGATAATGGCCGTGGTTTCGACTCGACCAATTCACAATACGACGGACACTATGGTTTGCAATTCATTCGGGACAGGCTGGATTCACTGAACGGGTCGATCTCCATATATTCCGCGGTCGGTTCCGGCGCGGATATTATTATCCACGTGCCTTATAAGTGATGATCGTTATCCCCTGAACAGGAAATTAATAACCTAGATGATAAAAATAATTATCGTTGATGACCATATCCTTTTCCGCGAAGGATTAGCTTCAATCATTCGCTCCGAAGCGGACATTGAAGTTGTCGGCCTGGCTGGGACAGTCCACGACGCCGTGGAGATGGCCGCCAGGATTAAGCCCGACATTATTTTGATGGATTTTTCATTACCGGACGGCACCGGCGCAGACGCGACAAGTCTAATTCTTGATACGCATCCAGGCTGCAGTATTATTTTCCTGACCATGACCGATGAAGATGAAAATCTGTTTGGCGCAATTCGCAGCGGCGCCAAGGGATATTTGCTTAAAGATATGCATCCATCAAAACTTGTCGCCTCCATACGTTCGGTTCATAAAGGAGAAAGCGCCCTATCAAGGTCAATGACCCTTCGCCTGATGAAGGAACTATCCCAGACGAGGAAGCCCGATGCGTTTCAAACAGCTCCGACACTGACCCGCAGGGAATTGGATGTGCTTCGCGCGATTTCAGCCGGGAAAACCAACCAGGAAATCGGAAAGGATCTTTTTCTTTCTGAAAATACCGTCAAATATCATGTCCATTCGATCCTTGAAAAGCTGCATCTCAAGGATCGAAGAGAGGCGGCCGCTTTTGCAAGGGAGCGCGGCCTGATTAAAAAGGATTAATCAGGGGATTAATTCCTCGGTAAAAAGACTACCCGTTTCGGGTAGTCTTTTTTATTCCAATAGGTTGGGGTGGATGGATGTACGCCAACTCCATGCTGCGATATTCTTGAAATTGTAAATAGGGATTATCCGCGAATGATATTTGATACACATGGAAGCTTGGGCGATGTGGAAGACCTGGTTCATCCAATAAAACCAAAGGTCGTTGTTATTTCAAGGCGAGATAGCCTTCTTGGTTGTGCCGTGGAATATTTGACAGCGGACGAAAGAGAATGGGTGACCCTCGGAGTTTCCAAAAACCAGGTCCTTGACGACTTGGTGCGGAAAGTGGAAAAAGCGAATCCTCATATCGTTATCATTTCTCAGGGTGAGTTCGGTAATGATGCGCAACTGTCAATTCGATTAATACTGGACTGCCCTGAATTGAGAAAAGTGATTGTAGTAAGCCTGAGCGAAAATTTAATGGAAGTTTATTGGAAACAAAAGATTCAGGTCAGTCGAGTGGAAGACCTGTTTTCTGAGGTTGAAAACCAATTTTCAAAATTATGACCGGAGGTAAACCAAAGCAATGACAAAAAATAGTTCAATGACAACCACCCTATATTTCTAAATTGGAGGATTTCAAATGAAAACGCGACTCAGTAACTTCTTCAGTCTTTTTCTAATTATCAGCCTTATGTTTGGAGGATATGGACAGGCTCAAGCGCAAGTAAAAACGCAAAAAGCGGATAATGGCGCGCAAGCGATGGCGATGCCCGGGAATACGCCACATTACTTTGGCCCATACCCAAACTACGCCAACAGCCCACTCCGTTTACCCGATGCGCTGGTCACGATCACATCTGCATTGGGCCCGCCCGTATCCATCGGGAATCCACGAAGCGCTCGCGCCTATGCCACAGACGCGGCGGCGCAAGTGTTCGTGGTGAATACCCACACCCCGTTGGTCGCTGGAGATCTCACTGCTTTTGAGACCTGGGCTCAGGCAGGGTCGGGTACACACACGTTCAACGCATACGTGTTGAGACCCACTCAAGGCGTTGCCAACGGTTACACTGTTGTCTTCGACAGTGGACCGTTGAGCGTTCCGGACATGGCGACGGGACTTCAGACATTTAACCTACCGACACCGTTTGCCGTTCAGGTCGGTGACTTGATCGCCCACTACGGTCAGGGCATTTCTTTGGATATTGGAGGCGGGGCGGATACAACGCTTTATCCTGCCGGCCCAGCACCGGTGCTTGATCAGGCGTTCATCTTTGGGGTTGACTATCCTGTTTTTAGCACCGACCGCACCTATTCAATTGCGGCTGTTGTCGCTCCCCCGGGGTCTGGCGCAACGGCGGCAGCAGTGGTGGACCCTGCAACAGGCACAATCACAAGCATTGCGGTTACCAACGGTGGCAGTGGTTACACGGCTGCTCCTACTGTTGATATCTCGAGTGCTGTGGCTACTGGTGCAGGCGCATCCGCTACTGCAACAATCTCAGGCTTAGTAACAAACCTCGCGCTTACCAATGGCGGATCCGGTTACACTGATCCTGTTTCTGTTGTGTTTTCTGGCGGAGGTGGTACCGGCGCTGCCGGCACGGCAACCGTCGCCCCAATCGGTTTTGTTGAGAGTGCTACTGTGATAAACGGTGGTTCCAACTATACAACTGCGACAGTTGATGTCACCGGAGATGGGACCGGCGCAACAGCCACAGCGGCCATCGCGCCAATTGGTTTTGTCAACGGCATTTCGCTCACAAGCGGTGGTTCTGGCTATACATTCGCAACGGTTGATATTACAGGGGACGGAACCGGCGCGGCGGCCACAGCTACCATTATTCCAATTGGCTTCGTCAACGGTATTATGCTCACGAATAGTGGTTCCGGTTACACGTCCGCAACGGTAACTATCGAGGGCGGCGGGGGAACTGGTGCGACTGCCGATGCGGTGGTTGAACTCGACGGTACTATCAGCGCCATCACCATCACAGGCGGCGGGTCGGGATACACCACGGCCCCCACCATAACCATCAACGGCGATGGCACAGGCGCTGCTGCAGATGCAACAGTGGATACTACAAGTGGGACCATTACCGAAGTTGTAATCACAGATGGCGGCTTGGGATACACTACGGCTCCTACTATTGCCATCAATGGTGACGGCACAGGCGCCACTGCGGATGCGACAGTGGATGTTGCGACTGGGTCTGTTGCGTCTATTACGGTCACAAATGGTGGGTCAAATTACACTTTTGCTGATTTAACTGTCGCAGGCGATGGCAGCGGGGCAACTGCCAGCGCAACAGTTAATATAACGGCCGGTTCCATTACGAGCGTCACGCTTACAAATGGAGGCTCCGGTTATTCCTCTGCGCCAGATGTTTCATTCTCAGACAGTTCAGGCGGGACCGGCGCTTTAGCTGCTGCAACGATTAGCGGCTCTGTTAGCGCAATCACCGTCGTAAATGGCGGCACCGGCTATGTCACGCCAGGTATCCGCAAATTTGTGGATACGCTCCCCGGCTTGGGGTCAAACAGTGCCAACAACCTTGGCCAATTCATTCCCGTTGCCACGCCGGATACAACGAGTTATCCTGGCACCGATTATTACGAAATCGAGTTGGTCCAGTACACAGAAAAGATGCATTCAGATTTGCCCCCAACCACGCTGCGTGGTTATAGGCAGGCGAATATGGGAGGAACTCAGCCGCACTATTTGGGACCGCTGATCTCCGCTACGAAGGACCGACCCGTGCGTATCCTGTTCCGCAACCTGTTGCCGACCGGCACAGATGGTAATTTATTCCTGCCAGTGGATACCACGGTGATGGGCGCTGGTATGGGTCCCAATATGGATGGAATGGCGGAACCTGATCCGCAGAACCCCATGTGTGGGATGATCCCCAAACCCTATGATTGTTACACAGAAAATCGCGCCACATTGCACTTGCATGGCGGCATCACACCATGGATTAGTGATGGGACACCACACCAATGGATCACTCCTGCGAACGAAAACACTCCTTATCCTGAGGGCGTCAGCGTCAAGAACGTACCGGATATGGACGTTTGCGGTGCTCCTGATGACGGCTGCCAGACCTTTTATTACACCAACCAACAGAGCGCCAGGCTGATGTTCTATCATGATCATGCCTGGGGAATCACCCGCCTGAATGTTTATGCCGGGGAGGCGGCGGGCTATTTGATCACCGATCCAACCGAGCAGGCGCTAATCAGTCAGGGGATCATTCCTGCGGACCAAATCCCGCTCATCATTCAGGATAAGACCTTTGTTCCAAGCATGGAGCAGCTTGCCACGCAAGATCCCACATGGGATACGGCCCGTTGGGGGGGCGAAGGTAATCTATGGGTGCCGCATGTTTACATGCCGGCACAGAATCCGGGCGACGCCTCAGGCGTCAACCAGTTTGGCCGCTGGGCTTACGGCCCATGGTTCTGGCCGCCCACAACCAACATTGCTTATCCACCCGTTGATAATCCATATTACGACCCAATGTGTGACCCGGATGTTCAATGGTGCGAGCCGCCCTTGATCCCCGGCGTGCCGAACGTTTCCATGGGTATGGAAGCCTTCAACGATACGCCGCTCGTCAATGGGACGGTTTATCCCACCATCACATTGGATCCGAAATCCTATCGACTGCGCATTCTGAACGCGGCCAACGACCGCTTCTGGAATTTGCAACTTTATAAGGCAGTTGATGCAAACGGCGTTGTCTGTAATGATGCCCTCAACCCCAACCCCGCGCCGGAAGCTACAGGTGTTGCGTGTACCGAAGTAGCACTGAACCCCCTAGAGGTAGCGGCTGCGCTGGATGACCCAACCGTTTTCCCAACCCCAATTAAGAGCAATTCAGGGCCTAACTGGATCCAGATTGGCACCGAAGGTGGCTTCCTACCGGCCCCGGTGGTTATCCCCAACCAGCCAATCACCTGGGTGACGGACCCGACAGTGTTTAACGCTGGCAATGTTGACAAGCATTCACTTTTGCTTGGTCCAGCCGAACGCGCGGATGTCATCGTAGACCTCTCACAGTTCGCCGGCCAGACCCTTATTCTTTACAATGATGCTCCCGCAGCCTTCCCGGCTCGTGACGCACGCTATGACTACTACACAGGCAATGCAGACCTGACTGCGACAGGCGGCGCGCCCTCGACACCTGCCGGCTATGGTCCCAACACCCGCACCATTATGCAAATCAAGGTGAATGGTGGACAGGGTCAGGGCTTCCAACTTGCTCCGCTTCAGGATGCCTTTAGGCATCAACTGGATGGATCGGGTGTGTTCGAATCATCTCAGAACCCGATCATCGTTGGGCAAAGCGCCTACAACTCCGCTTACGGCACTGCGTTCGCGCTCAACGGAGCAAACGCCGGTCTCGTTCAAATATTCAATACAACGTTTAGCTTCAAGACGTTGTTGGGAGGAGCCGCGGGACCATCCATGACGTTCCCGCTTAAACCCAAGCAGATTCAAGACGAGATGGGTGAAGCCTTTGAGAAGGAATATGGACGCATGAGCGGATACCTTGGCGTGGAGGCGCCGAACGCCAACGCAGGCGTTCAGAATATGATCTTGTATCCATACGTCAACCCGGCGAGTGAGCTTCTGGATGGAATCGTCTTGCCTCCAGGAGTTGAAATAACCCCAATCTCGGCGGCCAATGATGGGACGCAGATTTGGAAGATCACTCATAACGGTGTGGATACTCATCCAATCCACTTCCATCTGTTTGACGTGCAGCTCATCAACCGGGTTGGCTGGGATGGAATCATAAGACGCCCGGATGCCAACGAGCTCGGTTGGAAGGATACGGTGCGCATCAGCCCGCTCGAAGATACCATCGTGGCCTTCAGGCCGATCCTCCCGAAGATGCCATTCGGAGTTCCAGATAGCGAACGCTTGCTGAACCCAATGATGCCGGAAGGGTCGCAGGTGGGATTCAATCCTACAGACACAAACGGAAACCCGATTCCGGGCGGTATCACTAATGTGCTCACAAACTTTGGATGGGAGTATGTCTGGCATTGCCACATCCTTAGCCATGAAGAAATGGACATGATGAGGCCGCTTTCGGTCAATGCAGGGAATGAACTTCCTGTGGCGCCTACCCTGACCGCGGCAGGGACGCCAACCCCTGGAGTCCCCATCGTTCTCTCATGGACGGATGGAACACCGATTGATATGCAAAGCATTGCGACTTGGGGCGACCCCAGAAACGAAGTCGGATTTAGGGTTGAACGGGCACTAGGCGCTGGCGCTTTTGTCAACATTGGTTCAATCTTCCCCAATGTAACCACCTTTACCGACACAGGCACTGCTGCTGGCTTTACCTATAGCTATCGCATTGTTGCCTTCAATGCTGCGGGTGTGTCTGAGTCGAATATCGTCGTTGTCACCCCTCCACCACCATCTGCTCCCATCGATCTTACCGCTACAGCTATCAGCGCCAGCCAGGTGAATTTGACCTGGACCGATACCGCAGCCACAGAGAGCGGTTTCCGCATCGAGCGCGCGCTTGTTACAAACGGCACTCCCGGCTTGTTCACTGGCATTGATGGAGTTGGTGAAAATATCACAAGTTACAGTGACACAACCGTCGCGCCTAACACCACTTATGCGTACCAGGTGTATGCGTTCAACGGATCTGGCGACTCGCTGCCTTCCAATATTGCGACTGTAACGACACCGGACGTGCCACCCGCCGCTCCAAGCGGGCTGACCGGAGTATTGCAAAACGGTCCACAAATTGGCTTGGCATGGACAGACAACGCCAACAACGAGACAAGCTTTGTCGTTGAACGGGCTGTTAATGGTGGAGCCTTCGCAGTACTTGCCACCTTGCCGGCCGACACCGTCAACTATGTGGATGCCGCAGTGATGGCAGGCAATACCTATACGTATCAAGTGATGGCCGCAAATGCAGGAGGCTCATCCGCTTACTCCAATTCAGTCAGTGTGACGCTTCTTGCTCCTCCAGCCGCTCCGACGAACCTGGTAGCGACTCTGCTCGCCAACCCGACGAGAATCCGCTTGACCTGGCTTGATAATGCCACCACCGAAACCGGCTTTGTGGTTGAACGCTCCATAAACGGCGGCCCCTTCGCCATGCTCACAACGGTTCCGGCCAGAAACGGCACAGGTTCTGTGACCTATACAACGAATACGGTGACATCCGGTAATATCTATTCTTACCGGGTGGTGGCCATAAACGGCGCGGGTTCATCGGCTCCTTCGAATGTGGTGAACGTAACCGTTGGCAGTATTCCCGCCGCTCCCACCAACCTGGTCGGCACAATGTTGAGCAACCCGCTCCGCATCCGCCTGACATTCCGGGATAACGCCACCAACGAGACCGGCCTCGTGCTTGAACGTTCTGCAAACGGCGGACCGTTCACCCTGCTTGCAACCCTGCCACCTAGGAATAATACAGGCAACGTAACCTATAATGACACCACCGTGCTGGCAGGCAACAGCTACAGCTACAGAGTGATGGCCGTGAACGGAGTGGGTCCATCCGCTTACTCGAACACGTTCACAATAGGTGTAATGGCCCCGGCTGCTCCCTCCAACTTCACGGGTACGGCTGTGGTAAGCGGCAACAATGCCATTATCACACTGACCTGGACCGATAATTCCGACAACGAAACCCGCTTCGAGATTCAACGCGCCACCGACGCCGTCTTCACAACCGGCCTGAATACCAATACGGTTGCAGCCAACACAACCACCCGCGTAGAGACCCGCAATCGCAACAGAACCTACTATTACCGGATCCGCGCAATCAACGCCGCAGGTGTATCTGCATGGGTGAATGTCGTTCCATTCCCAATTGTCACTCCATAAATTGAATCACCGTACCATCGCCAGTCTCTGATTGACGATGGTACGGCTATCGTGAAAGATATGATCTAAAAGAAAAACGCGGACATGCTTTCGTCCGCGTTTTTCTTGTGCATAACCAGATAGTTTTTTTAGAGACTGGCTGTGAAATACCAATTTGAACTGCCAAGAGCGTCACACTCCTTGGCGTTGCCCGTCAGTATAATCTTAGCGTGCTTCGCGGTAGAAAAGTGACGCGGTTTGATCTCTCCGACAGCCTGCTAGAACGAACTGAACGCTGCCCACAGGCTTGCAAATACCCCGATCAAAATCGGCAGGACGGTAATGACGATGATGAACATCACAAAAGCCGTAATGCCGCAGCCCAGCCACATGGACCATTTGGTCACGGTCTTGGCCGTATCCGCATAGCTCGCCATGATCGGCGCAATTTGCACAGACGAGTATCCGGAGCCGGGAGTAAATTCATAGGTCTGCGCGCCTGCCAGAGCTTCGACCGTATATCGCGCATCTGACTCGCTGACATTGGCAAAACTCATATATTTTTTTATGGCTTCATCCTTTTGCCCGCGCTGCGCAAGTTGCACCACCTCGGACCATTGCCCTCCATAGCCTGTCATTGCGCTTACATCCATTGAGTTGAAAAGGCCGCCCTGTGATTGCTGCTGGTTTGAGTCACGCTTGCGCAGGCTTTCGGGAATTATCACCGCATTCCCACAATATGGACATTTGATGGAACTTTCCCCGCTGGACGGGTCTATTGGCCCCCCGCAGGCAGGGCATTTCAATAACTTCATTGTATAAGTGGACATGGTTCCTCCGATTTGGCGATGAGCGGATTATACGCCTGATATTGGCTGTTCGCAGAGCCACATTCGTACTACTCTTTAATTGGCGATTGCTTGGGGTAGAATCAGAACAGCCAACACAAGAGGAGATGCCCATGACTGAACAATTTACATTCGGCGGTGAGGTCGTTTGGAAGCCGACACCGGAACATATCGAACAGGCAAATCTGACGACCTTTATGCGCCTGCATGGCATTCAGGGTTTTGACGAACTTATGCGCAGGTCAACAACGGACGTGGCGTGGTTCACCGATGCAGTCTTCAAATTTCTTGATATTCAATTTTATGAGCCGTACACAAATATCGTTGACCTCTCCAATGGGATTCAATTCCCGAAATGGTGCGTGGATGGGAAGATGAACATCGTCCACAACTGTGTGGATAAATGGGTAGGGGTAGGGACAGGGCTTGCCCCTGTCCAACCCGACCAGAAGGCCGTTGTGTTTGAAGGGGAAGAGGGCATTACAAAAACACTCACTTATGAAGAACTGTATAAAGAAGTAAATAAAGCCGCGAATGCACTGCGGTCACTTGCGCTGGGTAAAGGGGACGCCATTGGCATTTTCATGCCGATGACTCCGGAGATTGTGATCGCCCTGCTCGCTATTGCAAAAATTGGTGGAATTATTTTGCCGCTCTTTTCGGGCTATGGCGCGGGCGCAATCGTCTCGCGCATGGTGGATGCGGATGCCAAAGCCCTCTTCGCAACGGACGGCGCGTTTCGGCGCGGCAAAGCCGTGGAGATGAAATCCATTGCGGATGAAGCCGCCGAACAAATCCCTACCTTGAAACATATGATCGTGTTGAAGCGTACGGGACAGGATGTGAACATGAAGCCGGGCCGCGATCATTGGTGGTCGCTTCTGACCGCGCCCCAGCCTGACTCTGCTCCGACAGAAATTACCTCCGCTGAAGACCCGCTGATGATTATCTACACCTCGGGGACAACCGGCAGACCAAAAGGCGCGCTCCACACACACTGTGGATTCCCCGTCAAAGCCGCGCAGGACATGGCTTTCGGCACAGATGTGCATGGCCCATCCGTAGCGCAAGTCTCAGACTTGCGCAATAATGATGTCATCTACTGGATGACCGACATGGGCTGGATGATGGGACCGTGGCAGGTCTTTGGTAGTCTTTTGCTTGGCGCAACCATGTTCATTTACGATGGCGCGCCAGATTTTCCCTCGTCAAGCCGTTTGTGGGAACTGGTTGAAAAACACAAAATCAATCAGCTTGGAGTCTCGCCGACCTTGATCCGTTCGTTGATTCCGCATGGAGATGAGCATTTTAAAAAGCATGATCTTTCTTCGTTGAAATGTTTCGCATCCACTGGCGAGCCGTGGAATCCCGACCCGTGGATGTGGTTATTTGAGAAAGTAGGCGGGGAACGGATTCCGATCATCAATTATTCAGGCGGCACGGAAATTTCAGGCGGCATTGTGATGGGCAATCCGTTATTGCCATTGAAGCCATGCGCATTTTCCGCCGCCTGCCCCGGCATTGCGGCGGATGTGGTGGATGAAAATGGAAAGTCAGTTCGCAATGCGGTCGGGGAACTGGTCATTAAAGCCCCGTGGATCGGGATGACGCGTGGTTTTTGGAAAGATAAACAGCGTTATTTGGATACCTACTGGTCGCGTTGGGAAAATGTCTGGGTGCATGGTGATTTTGCGGCAATCGATAATGACGGCTTGTGGTACATCCTTGGCCGTGCGGACGATACGATCAAGATTGCCGGCAAGCGGTTAGGGCCTGCCGAGGTGGAGTCCATTTTGGTGCGGCATGGAGATATTGTCGAAGCAGCGGCCATCGGGGTGCCACACGATGTCAAGGGGAGTGAACTGATCCTTTTTGCAGTGACCAGGCCCGGGGTAGTGCGAAGCGATGCACTTCGTCGGCAGTTGCATGAGATGGTCGTTGCTGAAATGGGCAAGCCGCTTGCGCCGAAATCCATTCTGTTTGTTTCAGATTTACCAAAAACCCGCAATGCCAAGGTGATGCGGCGCATGATCCGCGCGGCGTATTTGGGCTTGGAACTTGGCGATACTTCTTCATTGGTGAATCCGCAGGCGGTGGATGAAATAAAAAAGGTTAAATAATTTTAATGCCCCGCAGATTTTCGAAAATCTGCGGGGCATTTTTCTTTTATAATACAAAGGCTTGTTTACGCAAGGAAAAGGAGATTGAATGAAAAAAGCTCGATACGTGATGGCTGCGTACATTCTGATACTGGCTTTTGTGTTTTCGGCATGTGGCGCAACCCCGACCCCGGAATTGATCGTGGTGACGGCGACCACTTTACCTCCCACAGAAGCCCCCGTGGCGGAGCCAACGCAAACCCTGGTGCCCATCGCTCTTTCTGGACCTCAGAACGGGTCCACCATGAAATGGGTGGATGGCAGCACCCTGGTTTACATCCCTGCGGGTGACTTTACCATGGGCGACGGCATCAACGCGCTTTCACATAATGTCACTCTGGATGCCTATTGGATCCAGCAGACTAAGGTCACTAACCGTATGTATGAACAGTGCGTGAAAGTGGGAGCGTGTTCGGCTCCTTCACAGGAGTTGGGCGGGCCTGTTTTTAGCAATCCACAATTTGGCAACCACCCGGTGGTGGGTGTCAACTGGGAACAGGCGCAGGCCTATTGCACCTGGACGCAGGGCAGCCTGCCGACGGAAGCACAATGGGAAAAAGCCGCGCGCGGGACAGATGGAAGTACCTATCCCTGGGGGAATGGCGAGCCCGCTTGTAACCTGTTGAACTTTGGTAATTGTTATGAGACCACCAGCAATGTGGAGGCCTTCCTTTCAACGGGTACAAGCCCGTATGGTCTCCTGGATATGGCGGGGAATGCTTTTGAATGGGTGGGTGATTGGTATGCTGAAAATTATTACGGCGAATCACCTCTTGCCAATCCTGTCGGCCCCGAAAGCGGACAGTACCGCGTGGTGCGTGGCAGTTCCTTTGAAACCAGCGAGAATCAGATTGCTTCGGCTATTCGCCGCTTTAATGAGCCAGGCGACAGCGAACGTGATACCGGGTTCCGCTGTGTGGTGGCAAACCCACAGCCGGTTGCCCCGTATTGTCAGCTCTCGGCATTCGTGCCGACTGGGGTGAATGTTTCTGCCAGTTGCGAACTACCCGAAGGCGTAGTGACGGATCAATATTGTGCGCAGGGTGAAACCTATGCCACCGTGCAGCTTTCCTTCAACTCAACCTGGGAAGTGAGCGGGACACGACTGATTTGTACCGAGGCAGTCAACGGTGGGCTTCGGCAGTTGACCTGCGCCGGCCCGGAGACGATTGAATCCACCAACGAGATCGTGGTGTGCAATACTGCCTGCACGAACGGCCCATCGTTGAATGGCGTTGCTCCTGTTTGTGACTCTGGCTATACTCTCGACCCAGCCACCGGCATGTGCAATTACACGCCCATTCTTAGCCAGGTGAGCGTTGCGGGATGTCCCGTTGGATATACCATGATGGACCGGGGCGGCCAGCAGACTTGCGCCATCAGCAAGGATTTAAATGGCAATTGCCCGGCTGGTTTATATTTCGATGAACTGGCTGGCGTATGCGCGCCTCCCAACGGGGAGACATCCGTGCCTTATGGCATCGACAATGCCCCCCTCGCCGCGCAGACGTTTGCAGGGTGTGCTGCTGGCTATTCCTACAATGAAGGTTTCCAGTGCTGTCAGGCTAATACAGGCGGGACCTACCCCGGTTGCGCGCCCGGCTACACATACAGCGCGGACTTGAAATCCTGCATCCCCACGGGTGCGGAACTTAGCGGCGAAGGTTGTACCACCGTGAGAGTGACCACCATCAAATGCAGTGAACCCATCAACACATGCGCGCAATTTAGCGACAGCGAATCCCGCTGTGTGGCGAATTTCTGTAGCTGGAACGAAAAAGCTGGCGTTTGCGAAATGCGAACACCCTAACCATCAATCCCGCAGGTCACTCCTGCGGGATTTTTTTAAACTTCGCCTAATTCCCTGTCTATTGATGTTAACCAAAGTCAATTAAGTCATGTTACTCTGAGAGAGCGCTTTCAGCGCGACCGAAGAGTCTCTCTCATTGTGTAAGAGACCCTCACCGCACTGCATCCGCACTGCGGTGCATGTGTCGCTCTGCTTAGGGTGACATTAACCAAATTATGTGAATGTCAATAGAACCCTGAGCTAGACTTTATCCAATTGGTACAAGAGAAAAGGCATAAGAAGAGCGAGAAAAGCGGTGAGTAGAACGAACGTCGGGTACTTTTTGCATTTCATGATAGAACTGCGATGTTCGGAAATAGCGATGCGAGTGAAGAG
>JACPVB010000028.1 GCA_016191985.1 Chloroflexota bacterium
AATATATACAGATGAGTCACTGGGGTTGGAAGCCAGCGCCTTTTTATAGGTCTCTATGGCGGGAATCAACTTGCCTTCTTTAAATTCGCCTTCTGCCTGGGCAACCAACGCTTCCGGCGCGGTTGTGGCGGTGGTAGTGGGGACTCCAATCGGCTGAATATCGGCGACCACATAACGGTTCACATACGCTCCCGCCAATATCAGCAGGCACAACAAAATAATGCGGAACCAGTTCGGCCGGGTCCGCCTGCGGTTCATACTCCATTTACTTCCTCTTAGATACATAAATTTATATTACCATCCGCAGGAAAGCGCCGTCAAGCAGAGAGTTAATCGGTCTCTCATTTGCTCTAACGTTATTGCACGGCCCCATCTTTATTGTCAGGCAGCCTCCCTGACTCATTCTGCTCAATCACCCGCTCTATTTTGACGTGATTCTCATCCCTTTCTTTTGAACAACAAAGTAGGATTTGGACCTGAGGTGAGGGATCCCTTCGATAACTCTCGCTAATCCGCTGCCGCCACGGCTAGCGCCTGCGCAGCGACCTCATATTCCTCACGTACTGGCACAGCAGTAAGGAGGTCCTTGAATTTGGCAATTTGTTCCTGATAGTAGCCGCTGGCTTCGCCGGTCTGCATATCGGCTTCCGTATTCCAAACCGTAAGCGAGATGCTTTTGCCTGTGGTGCGATTGGTCAGCAGGATGGCGTCCCTGAACCCTGCCTGTTGTTTAGCGGCTGGTATTACAGAATCCCGATAGATGACGATAGCTTCGTTAATCTTTTCAGGACGTACTTGAACGATTGTTGCTCTCGTATACATGCTCTCATCTCCTTATCTCACATTAACTTTGACGCAACAGGGATCCCTCACCGTGGGCGATGTTCATGACGCTGTAAGCGAGCTCCATCGAACATTTCCCTGCAAATTGCGCGATATGGAGAGACTGAAGAGAAACCTACCCGGCAGGCATTGGTCTCAATTGAACAACGCCATTTCTCGCCAGCATTTTCCATCCCAGCCATACCCATGCGACGAACGAAAGGACAATAAAAACCGGGATCATAAAGTCCAGGAATCCCGTCAGGAATGAGATGGGCGTAACCAGCATGAGGAGTACTGCGGCGATCTTCGGATAGATGCCTGCGCGATATGTGCTGTAACCAAAGATCAAAACGCCCAACCATGCAAACCAGTTGATGACCGTGTGTGCCGTTTCGAATGCCCGCACCTGAGCGATTTGATCGAGTGTTCCAATCCCCTCCGCAGCGGCCAGATACATTGTCATAACGGCAACATCGCCAACGTAGCTAAAGATGAGGAGAACGAAGCCGATCAGGCCTGCCACCCCGCTTTGCTGGGACTGACTGGCATAGAGGGCCATTACACCCAATACCAAAAAGGCAAAGCCAAACAGGCTAATCCAGACGCGGGTCGCATCGGGAGGCTGCTGGCCGGATAGGAGATACAGCAAGTTATTTAGAATCAGTAGAAATTGAGCAAGGATTACGGCGAGGCCTCCAAGCCGGGTAAGAGAGGAAGTATTCATGAGCGGACTCCTTTAGAAAAATAGAAAATGGAAACCCATCATGAAGGCTCGGACTCTTGGCTTGGTTGTCAGGTTGCCTGCATCTTATTAATGCGAACCGAGGTGCGCTCATGATACGGCTCCACAACAATAACGAGCGGGACAAAATGATTCTTGTTGTTTACAACTTCTAAAACAGGTATGATCTTGCCAATATCCCTCCTAACTCATACACCCAATATATAATACGACTATAGCACGATCTTGATGTGTATTCAAGCATTTTGGTGAAAGTACTGCAAGGATTCCCCGTTCTCCAGGTCAACTGCTACCAAGGCTGGTTGTTTTCGCGGAAGCCATCTTCGCCCCCTCGAAGAGTCGAAGGTGGAGGACACAGGGAATAAATCATCCACGTGCCACAAATAACCCATCGAAAAAGCTTCTATGCTAAAATCCATTTATGCAATTCGAGGTCTTCACCCTCCTGCCCGAAGTATTTCCCTCCTATCTTGAAACCAGTATTATCAAACGCGCCCGCGAGCGGGGGTTGATCGACGTGAACGTGCACAACATCCGCGACTACACCCATGATAAACATCATACCACCGACGACACACCCTATGGCGGCGGCGGCGGAATGGTGATGAAACCCGAGCCTGTTTTTGAAGCAGTGGAAACGGTTTTAGGAATGAAGCCGCCCTTCGACTACAGCCTCGAAGAACACTCGGCTTCCGCTCAGGGCGAAGCGCCTCTTTCCCCGCCCGAACCTGAATCAAACATCCCAATCATTCTTCTCACCCCGCAGGGACGTGTCTTTAATCAGACTATTGCCCAGGAACTTTCCCAACAC
This sequence comes from Chloroflexota bacterium, assembly GCA_016191985.1. Classification (GTDB taxonomy): domain Bacteria; phylum Chloroflexota; class Anaerolineae; order Anaerolineales; family Villigracilaceae; genus Villigracilis. The sequence goes on from JACPVB010000028.1 coordinate 2,379, forward strand.
CCGCGCATCGCCCTCATTTGCGGACGGTACGAAGGCATCGACGAACGCATCCGCGAGCACCTCGTCACCGATGAAATCTCCATCGGTGATTTCGTGCTGACCGGCGGCGAACTGCCCGCGCTCATCCTCATCGACGCCATCGCCCGCCTGCTCCCCGATGTGCTCGGCGACCCCACCGGCGCGGAAGATGACTCACATGCCATGGGACTGCTTGAATATCCGCACTACACCCGTCCGCCAGAGTTTCGCGGCTGGAAAGCCCCCGACGTTCTGCTCTCCGGCGACCATGGCAAGATCGAAAAATGGCGCCGCGAACAGGCTTTGGAAAGAACCTTTAGAAAAAGGCCGGATATGCTGGAAAAGGTGGAATTAAGTAAAGAAGACAAAAAGTTTTTGGAAAAAATACGCAATTCGTAAACTGCCAACCGTAAATCGAAAAACCAAAAGAGGTGCATTCATGTCTGCTCGACTCAACTACGGCAAAACCTTCCTGCTCGGCTTTGGCTTTTTTGGCGTGAGCGTGATCTGGGGCGTATACAACGCATTTGTCCCCATTTTTCTCGCAAACAAATTCGGCCTCGCCCCCGCCGTGATCGGCTTTTTCATGACGCTGGATAACATCGCCGCGCTTTTCATTCAACCTCCCGTTGGAGCCTGGTCAGACAGGCTGCGGACTCCTTTGGGGCGGCGTATCCCGTTCATTCTTGTCGGCGCGCCAATCACAGCGGTGGCGTTTGGATTGGTCCCAATCGCGGCTGTGTTGCCATTGTTCGTGGCGTGTACCAGCACCCTGCTGCTTAGCTCGGCATTGTGGCGCACCCCCGTTGTGGCGCTCATGCCCGATATTACTCCCTCCGAATTCCGCTCACAGGCAAACGGCGTGATCAACTTCATGGGCGGCATCGGTACCATCGTCGCTTTGCAAACGGGCGGTATGTTGTACAAAATGAGTCCCAACTTCCCCTTCTGGCTTGGCTCCGGGCTGGTGCTGGTTGCGGCGCTGATCGTTTATCTCTTCATTGAGGAACCAAAGGAATATTCAACAACCGAAGAGCAGCCCGGTATGATCGCCAGCCTGCGCGAAGTCTTCAACGACCCGGACAAAAGCGGACTGCGCATCCTTTTTGCCATCTTTTTCTGGTTCATCGGCTTCTCGGCTGTGGAAACCTTCTTCACGCTTTACGCAAAGAATCACCTTGGCCTCAACGAAGGCGACGGCGCAACTTTGCTCTCTGTATTGCCCTTGTTTTTCGTTCTATTCGCCATTCCATCCGGGCTTGTGGCAGGCAAGATCGGACGCAAGACCACCATTTCCATTGGATTGATTACCATCACCATCATGCTCATCCTGTTATACATAACGCCAGCCAGCGCCCTGTTGACAGGCATTGCCCCACTGCCTTTAGTTGGCATCCCGCTCGTGGAGGGCGGCGCGCGCATGCTCACCCTCGCGGGCGTCCTGCTCATCATCGGCGGCATCGGTTGGGCCTTCATCAATATCAACTCCCTGCCCATGATCGTGGATTTGACCAGCGCGGCGCGTATCGGCACGTTCACCGGGTTGTACTATCTGTTCTCCACCATGTCTGCCATTGTTGGCCCCAACGTGAATGGCTGGGCAATTCAACTTACAAACAACAACTACAACATTATCATGGTCATTGCACCTGTATTCATGTTGATCGCATTCTGGTTAATGATCGGCGTGAAGCGCGGGGAAGCGGTTTCGGGCTAGAGGTTGCGAGTTCGTGTTACGCATTACGCATTTTCTATTTCTGGCGGTTGTACTTACAGGTCTTTCGGCTTGTATGCAATCGCCAGATTGTTTTCAAGAGGACGTCTTCTGTGCGGCACTGGTGACTGACACCCTAGGCATCGAAGATCATGGCATGAACCAGGATACATGGGCAGGATTTGAAGAAGCCAAAACAAACAAACTTGTTGATCGAATTGAATATATTGCATCTGTAGACAACCGCGATTACGAAAAGAACATCACCTACTTTGCAAGCAAAGGCTTTGACTTGATCGTCACCACCAATGCGGCTCTGCACGATGAAACGCTTCATGCCGCGGACCTGTATCCTGATTCTGTTTTCGTCGGCATGAACCAGTCCCAGGCAGAATCCCGCCCGAATCTCATCTCCGTCACTTTCGCGGAAGATCAAATGGGATTCGCCGCCGGTGTATTGGCGGCCCAACTCTCACAAACGGAAATTGTGGGCGCGGTATGCGAGACCTCAGGGATTGATTCAATGTGGCGATATTGTGAAGGCTTCCGCGCGGGAGCGACTTATTTCAATCCCCAGATCAAAACCCTTGTTTTTTATCGCGATGATGGCGATAGTGAAGCATTATTCATCGATGAGGCATGGGGGGCTGAAACAGCACGGCAGGCCATCCAAAGCGGCGCGGATGTGCTCTTTGCGGCTGGCGGGGCGACCGGGCAGGGCGCGTTACGGGCGGCGGCAGAGGCGGGAGTCTATGTGATTGGGGCGGAACGCGACCAGGCGGCGGTGTTGGCAGAATCAAGCTCCAGCGTGGTGACATCCTTCGTTGGGCGGGGCAGTTTCGAGGTCCAGGAAGTGATGCGGCTGCTGCGGGACGGAAATGTCAATGAGGCCAGATCCGGGCAGGCTGGGATGATGTCGTTTAATGAGAAATTCCCTGAAAACCTGCAAATTGAACTGAATGTACTGCTTTTAAGGCTGTGGAACGGTGAAATTAAGACAAATGTGCCCGCTGAAAAACCTTAACATTGTTAAGGCTTGCACAAAGATTGGAGTAGATTTATACTTGCCAAGTCGTAAGGCTTGACCATTAAAGGCAAGCCATTTTATATCCTTACTCTTCTAGAGGAGAAGAAAAATGAAAAAGCTGTACTTTGTTATGGCCCTTTTGATCGTCGCTTCGATGATCCTTTCGGCCTGCGCTCCCAGCGCCCCAACCGCTGAGGACTGCTCGAAAGAAGAAGTGTTCTGCGTTGGTCTCGTGACCGATGTGGGCAAGATCAATGACAAATCCTTCAACCAATCTGCCTGGGAAGGCGTTCAGAAGTCCCAAGCCGATGGCGTGGCAGATGTGGTTCAGTTCATTGAAACCGCCGATGCCAAGGATTATGCCAAGAACATTGCCCAGTTTGGTGATGCCGGCTACGATGTGATTGTGACCGTTGGTTTCGGTCTCGGTGAAGCGACTGCCGCTGCTGCTGCAACTTATCCTGGCGTTCGCTTCATCGGTGTGGATCAGTTCCAGGCTGAGACAGTTGCCGGCGTTTCAGGTTTGAACTTCCCTGAAGATAATGCTGGCTTCCTCGTTGGCGCTCTCGCCGCCGCCATGTCTGAGAGTCACAAGATCGGCGCCGTCTGCGGTACCGATGTTGTTCCTCCCGTTTGGCGCTTTGGTGAAGGCTACAAAGCCGGCGCTGCTTATGCCGATGGCATGATGGGCAGCACCACTGAAGTGTTCGTTGTGTACCACAGCGATGTGGGCTTTGACAAGACCTTCACTGATCCAGAGTGGGGCGCTCAGACCGCCAAGTCCATGATGGACCAGGGCGCTGATGCGATCTTTGGTTGTGGTGGTCTCACCGGTAACGGCGCAGTCACCGCTGCCGCCCAGGCTGGCGCTTATGGCATCGGCGTGGATACCGACCAGTACCTGACCCTGCCGGAAGCTGCCCCCCGCATGCTCTCCAGCGCGATGAAGCTCATCACCCCCGGAGTTGCCGACCTGGTCGCCGCCACCAAAGACGGCACGATTGCTGACGGTAACGTGTTCGGCGCTGCTGGCTACGCCCCCTTCCACGATCTTGAAGGCGAAGTTCCCGCCGAAGTCAAGACCATGATGGAAGATATCAACGCTGGTTTGCTCGACGGTTCCATCACCACCGGTGTACCTCCTGTCAAGCCGTAAGGTTTTTACGATATAAAAAAAGGGAAAGAGGCGCAAGTCTCTTTCCCTTTTTTTGTTTAATTTTTGATATGCCATTAAGGGGTCTGCGAGCAGCTTGTTTGATATAATTGTCCTACAATTCAAAGTTCCACTGGAGCGAAGGATGCAATCAGAAAAGCAATCAAATTCGCTGACAAGGCAAATATTGCAATCTGTTTCAGATGCCAGTCTGGTCCCCTTTTTGGCGATTCTGACTGCGGTAGTTGTTGGCGGCGTTATTATCAAACTTGTAGGCGGGGATCCAATACTCGCCTACCGAGGGCTGATTCAAGGTTCATTTGGCTCGACAAAAGCATTAAGTGAGACTGCCGTTTGGGCAACTCCATATATTTTCGCTGGCCTGGCAGTGGCACTGGCCTTTAAAGGCGGTCTTTTCAATATTGGCGCGGAAGGCCAGTTGGCGGTTGGCGCTGTGGCTTCATCCCTGGTGGGCTATGCCCTGCCGGAATGGCTTGGGTATGACCTGCCAATCGTTATTCACCTTCCATTGGCTATTATTTTCGGCGTTCTAATGGGTGGTATTTGGGCCAGTATTGTGGGAGCGCTAAAGGCGTACACGGGCGGACATGAAGTGATAAACACCATCATGATGAACTACATTGCCTTGAACACAACGTCCTTCCTATTGAACGGCGTGATGAAGGATCGAAGCCCAACCAATGTGATTGCACGCACGCCATTGATCGCTGATAGTGCGCGCATCCCGCCCATCTTTGACGGCCTGCGCGTACACTGGGGTTTTGTTCTCGCTCTTCTGGTCGCATTCCTGATCTGGTGGTTATTAAACAAAACGACCCTGGGCTTTCAGATCCGCACAGTGGGGTTGAACCCGGATGCCGCAAAATATGCCGGCATTAATGTAAAACGGATCATCATCCTTACCATGGCGCTTTCCGGTATGTTGGCCGGCATGGCTGGGACCATTGAAGTGACAGGGTTGAATTACCGCCACGAGCTTGGTTTTTCAATTGGCTATGGCTATGACGCCATTGCCATTGCCCTGCTCGGTAAATCCCATCCTCTGGGAGTTGTGCTGGCGGCTTTCCTCTTTGCGGCAATGCGCAATGGGGCAACCCGTATGCAATTCCTCACCCAAATGCCTGTGGACCTGATCTCCATGATCCAGGCGTTCATCCTGCTCTTTGTCGCGGCGGATGCCATTGTGCGCTATATCTATCGCATAAAAGCCAAAGGCGAGCGCGTCGTGCTTACCCGGGGCTGGGGAGGCTAGGAGAAAAATGGACTGGAAACGTTTTGGCTTTATCGCCCTGATTATTATTGTCCTCTTCGGCACTGTTGTGATGATCGGTCAGGTGAAACAACCGCCCGTCCTGATCATCACCAGTATGCTGGCTACAACCATCGCCGTCGCAACCCCGTTGACTTTGGGTGCGCTTTCCGGTGTGTTTTGCGAACGGGCCGGCGTGGTCAACATCGGCATCGAGGGGATGATGCTCACGTCCGCTTTCTTTGGCTGGCTGGGCGCCATCTACATGTTCCATGTTTTTGGAATGGGCATCGGCATTAGTATTACGCTTGGTGTATTTTTTGCCATCCTCACCGGCGCATTGATGGCCCTCCTGCATGCAGTGCTCTCGATCACCTTCAAAGTGGATCAGATCATCGGCGGAACCGTGATCAATATCCTGGCCGTCGGTCTGACGGGTTTCCTGAACCGCCAGTTGTTCTTCGGAGCGGGGAGTGTCTTTGGCGGCAGCGTCCCCAACTCGCCCGGTGTGTTACCCACCATCCATATCCCCCTGAGGGAAATATTTACACCCCTTTGTGGAACTTCCACAGCCTGCCTCGTAAATCTCACAGCCATAAACCGAGTATTCGACCAAAAGCCGATTGCGATTGGCGCTATTTTGCTGGTATTTTTCTCCCATTACATACTTTTCAATACACGCTGGGGATTGCGCACACGCGCAGTAGGTGAACACCCCAAAGCAGCAGACACGGTCGGTATTAACGTCGCCCAGATGCGTTATCTCAACGTGCTCATCGGCGGTATGTTCGCCGGCCTCGCGGGCGCTTATTTCACCATCGAGTCCGTGCCTTCCTTTGAACCGCTGCTAACCAATGGACGCGGTTTCATCTCGCTTGCCGCAATGATCTTCGGCAACTGGACGCCCATCGGCGCATGGGCCGCATCACTGGTCTTCGGCGCATCGCAGGCACTACTGATCAACATGCAGATCTTCCGCGATGTCATTCCGCCGCAATGGTCGTTCCTTCAGGAATCCTATATTGTAGGACTCACGCCCTATATCCTCACCATGTTCATCCTGACTGGAATCATCGGCAAAACCACACCACCCGCCGCAGACGGCGTCCCATACGAAAAATAAGAGGCTGTCATGGCTAAAAAACCTGTGTCAAGCGAAGTCAAAACGCCCATCGTTCTGGAAGCCAAAGAAATCACCAAACAGTTCCCCGGCGTGCTCGCCAACGATAGCGTCGATTTTGACCTGCGAAAAGGCGAAATTCACGCCCTGCTGGGAGAAAACGGCGCCGGCAAAAGCACATTGATGAATTTGATCTATGGCTTGCACCACCCGGACAAAGGCGAAATCATCGTCAATGGAAAGACTGTTGCAATCCACTCCCCAAATGACTCCATCGCGGCCGGCATTGGCATGGTGCATCAACACTTTATGCTCATCCCCGTCTTCACTGTGGCGGAAAATGTCATGCTTGGAGATGAAATCACCAAACGTGGCTCGCTTGACCGTGCTACGGTTGCCGCCAGAATCAATGAAATCTCAAAGCAATACGGCCTCGATGTTGACCCGAACGCAATCGTGGGCGACCTGCCCGTAGGCTTGCAGCAGCGCGTTGAAATCGTCAAAACCCTTTACCGCAATGCGGAGATCGTCATCCTTGATGAACCCACCGCCGTACTCACCCCGCAGGAAGCAGAAGACCTCTTCCGCATCATGCGCGACCTGACCGGACGCGGCGTTTCCATTATTTTCATTACACATAAACTCAAGGAAGTCCTTGCTGTTGCAGACCGCATCACCGTCATGCGCGCGGGACGTGTTGTCAACACAGTCGTCCCCGCAGAAACAAACGAAGCGCAATTAGCCAATATGATGGTCGGACGCCAGGTCATCCTCACCGTTGAAAAGAAAGACCACGCAGCCAGCGGAGACATTCTCAAAGTGGATGGCCTCTCCGTGCGCGACCAGCGCGGCCTGGAAACAGTCCACAATGTATCCTTCACAGTACGCGGCGGAGAAGTGCTCGGCATTGCGGGTGTGCAGGGCAACGGTCAAACCGAACTCTCCGAAGCGCTCACCGGCCTCAGGGAACCTCACGGCGGAAACGTATTTATCGACGGGCAGGACCTTACCTCAAAACCACCGCGCATCATCACCGCAGCCGGGCTGGCACACATTCCAGAAGACCGCCAACGGCACGGTCTCGTCATGAGCTATACCGTTGCAGATAACATGGCGCTTTGCGATTACTACCGCCCGCCCTTCAGCAACCGCGGTGTCATTCAACAAAAGGCCCTCGATGAAAACGCGCGCAAACTCATCAGCGCATTTGATGTCCGCACCCCCTCCCCCTTTGTGAACGCGGGAAAGCTCTCCGGCGGCAACCAGCAAAAAGTGATCGTGGCGCGCGAGCTAAGCCGCAGCAACGTAAAATTGGTTATCGCCAACCAACCCACGCGCGGCCTGGATGTCGGCTCCATCGAATACATTCACAGCGAGATCATCAAAATGCGTGATAGAGGCGTGGCTGTCCTGCTCATCTCCGCCGAACTGGATGAGATCATGGCGCTCTCAGACCGCATCGCCGTCATGTATCGCGGGCAGATCGTTGCCATCGTGGAAACAAAAAAGACCACCCGCGAACAACTGGGATTATGGATGGCCGGCGCGCACGCCGAAACCGCATAACCCCCGCCTCTTTCCCCGCCTTGAACTGATTCACCCAAACAGGAGTTTTCTCAACTCCTGTTTTGATTCACAGTACCGCCTCTTGCGGTAAAATAATTCCATAAGCACGAAGGAGAAGAATTTCATGGACAAAAAAACCCGCTTATTCAACCTGTTTCTTATCATTGCCGTATTTCTCGGCGCATGCAACCTGCCATCCAATACCCCCGAAGACACAAGCGCTACAGCCGCCGCGCAGACTGTGGAAGCGCTGCTCAGTGTCACCCCGGTCATCACAAAGACCGTCACCCCACTCCCTCCCCCGGCAACACAGACCTCCACCCCGCCGCCGGTTGCCACAAATACGCCGGCAGCCACCGCCACCTCAAATTGCAATCTGGCACAATTCATCACAGACGTCACCATCCCAGACGGGACCATCATGACGCCCAGCCAGACTTTCACAAAAAAGTGGCGCATCAAGAACATCGGCTCCTGCGCGTGGAACGGTTACTCCCTCGTTTTTGACAGCGGTGACTCCATGGGCGGGCCTGCCACCAAAGCAATTGCAGCCGTGAACCCCGGCCAGGAAGTGGACCTTGAAGTGGACCTCACCGCCCCCGCAACTTCTGGCACATATCGCGGATATTGGCGTATCACAACCAATGGAAATGTGCTTGTTCCTGTCGTCAATGGAAACCAGGGCAAATCTTTTTATGTGGATATTAAAGTCCAGACCACGGCCACCGCAACGAATACATCCGCACCTGCCGCCTTTGCCGTGACCAGTGTCAGCTTCTCGAATTCGGGCGGGTGCAATGGATTCACCACCACTGCCAACATCACCACAAACGGTGCAGGCACAGTATCCCTGCATTGGATCAGAAGTGACGGCGCCACCCCACCCGTCCCACCGGATCTGGTATTTGCCGCAGCCGGCACCCAATCGGTCAGCATTTCATGGACAACAACAGCATCAGGCACACACTCGTTTGACATCTACATCGATTCGCCAAATCACCAGCAATTTGGGAGTGCATCCTTTACCTGCCCATAAAAAATTAGAAACTATTAATATGGGAACGCCCGGTTTTTCCGGGCGTTCTTGTTTAACAGTATAATCATTTTCAGTAAATGAAAGGAAAAAAATGACCAGATCAATAAAATATTTGCTATTCGCCGTAACAGTGATTACAAGCCTCCTTGTTACATCCTGTGGCGAAGGCACACCCACCGAGGACGCAGCCACAACCATTCAAACCGCCGTCGCACAGACCGTTACCGCACAGAAAGCGCTCGAAGCACAAAATACCGAAACACCCTCCGCAGGGGCCATCCCTACAAAAACGCCCTTCCAGCTATTGACACCACCTGCCCTGCTGGCATCCCCCTCGGCAACCCTGCCATCCGGTTCAACCAAAGCCCAATGCGCCAGCGCAAGCCTGGTGAGCGAAACCATCAATGATGGCACAATCTTCAAACCCGGAGAACAATTTACCAAAACCTGGCAGATCACCAACACCAGCACCTGCGTCTGGGACACGAGCTACAAGATCATCTTTTGGGACGGCGACCTTCTGGGCGGGGCATATTACTATAACCTCCCGCAGGCCACAGGCCCCGGTCAAACCCTATCGATCTCTCTCGTGTTGATCGCCCCCGCAACCGATGGAACGTATCGTTCTGAATGGAAGCTCCAGACCCCTGATAACATTAATTTCGGCGTGGGCCTGTATGATGCGTCCTTCTACACCGAAATCGCTGTCTCCTCTTCAAACAAGCCAAAATACGGCATCACATCCGTCGTCACCAGCTACACCCGCGAACCGAAAACCGGCTGTCCCGCCAATACCCTAATCACGGTTTATGCCACTGTCTCAACCAGTGGCCCGTACGAATTCACCTATCGTTGGGATCAAAAAGACGGCAACAACTCAAGTCCTAAAACCTACTTTATGGAATCTGCCACCAAAAAGACCTTCACCCGCGAATGGAAGTTTGGGCGCGCAAACACGCAAGGCCCCAAGTGGATCACATTCGTCATTACAGAACCATTCCACCAGGCATATGAAGTAAATTTTGAATTTGTCTGCCCATAACAAGGGCCGTAGATAAGGAGCCGGGCCAGCCCGGCTCCTTATTTTTTGGGGAACCGATTTTCCCCCTCCTGCGTCTTTAATCACTGGAGCACCCAAATGGAGGACCCATGTTATCCAAAAAATCAACCATCTTTCTTGCGCTTGTTATTTTATGGACCGCCCAACTGGCCTGTAACGCCCCGGGAAATTCGTCTACACCGGATACGTTCGCCACATTGAACGGACTCTACACCGCTTCAGCCCTGACCCTTGAAGCTGCCGGCACACAAACGGGCTTTACCGCCACCCCGGGCCTGCCCCTGCCAACCGCCACTGTCGGCACTTTTCCAGCCACGACTACGCCCATTCCCGGCGGACCAGGCCCGGCGTCCAGATGTGATGCGGCGCAATTCCTGGCCGATGTCACCTACCCGGATGGAAGCATCGTTCCCCGCAACAATACATTCGTCAAAATCTGGCGCATCAAAAATGTGGGCACCTGCGCGTGGACAACTTCCTACGCGCTCGTCTTCACCAGCGGAGACAGCATGAGCGGGCCAGCCAGCGTGGCAATGCCCGGATCGGTAAACCCCGGCCAGTATATCGAAGTCCCCATCACTTTCACCGCGCCCAACAAAGACGGGAATTATCGCGGCTATTGGAAGCTACGCAACGCTTCCGGTATTTTATTTGGCATCGGCGCACAGGCGGATACCGCCTTTTGGGTGGATATTAAAGTAGCCGGTCCGTCCTTTGTCGCCTACAATTTTGCAGATAATTACTGCAACGCAGATTGGGCAAATGAGAAAAACGGACTCCCCTGCCCCGGCACAGAGGATGACCCGAAGGGCTATGTGCTGAAATTAAACGAGCCAAAAATGGAGAACGGCGTTAGAGAAGATGAACCCGGTCTGCTGACCTACCCGCGAGACAGAGACAACGGCGTCATCAGTGGACAATACCCGGCCTTCACCGTCCAATCCGGTGACCGCTTCCGCACAGTGATTAACTGCCAGTACAATGCGACCAAATGTGGCGTGGTTTTTCGACTCGATTACAGAAATAACGGCCAGGTTAAAACCCTGGCAAGCTGGCATGAAGTGTACGAAGGTAAGTATTATCCCGTTGATCTGGATTTAAGCAGCCTTGCCGGAGAAACGGTCAAATTCATCCTTGTCGTCACGGCAAA
>JACPVB010000198.1 GCA_016191985.1 Chloroflexota bacterium
TCTCAATTCGCATCCAACCCCGCTGAGGCATGGCCCACGATCCTCTCCAGCATGTTCCTGCACGGCGGCTGGTTCCACATTCTAAGCAACATGTGGATCCTTGCCATCTTTGGGGATAATATCGAAGATCGCATGGGCGGCGGCAGTTACCTCATCTTTTATTTGTTGAGCGGCGTCGCTGCTGCGTTGTTGCAGACCTATCTTTCCCCTGCCAGCTCCACTCCGGTGATCGGAGCAAGCGGCGCAATTGCCGGTGTGCTGGGCGCGTATCTCATCCTCTTCCCCCGCGCGCGGATCGCAAGCCTGGTTCCCATCTTTTTTATTTTTACGATCATAGAAATTCCCGCCTTGATATTCCTCGGCTTTTGGTTCGTTTCGCAATTATTTTCAGGCTGGCTCGCCCTGCAAGGCGCGGACGTGAGCGCCGTGGCCTGGTGGGCGCACATTGGCGGGTTTATTTTCGGAATATTCGCAGTCAGCCTGTTTGCGGGAAGGCGTTATTAAAGAAGCAGGTGCGTCGCACCTTTTTTAATCAGATGAATCTAATCGAGTAGAATTTGTCACTTAACGGGAAAATCTCACCCGTCTGGTGCGACGCACTCGGAGTTGCACGATCACAAAGAGGTAAACAATCCATGACGAAACAATATCTCATTACCGGTGGCGCGGGGTTCATCGGTTCGAATTACGTCCACCGGCTGTTGAAGCGTGGCCGCGAAGCGAAAGTGACGATCTACGATAACCTGTCCCGCGCGGGAGCGCCGCGCAACCTGGAATGGTTGAAAAAGGAATTTGGGGAAAATGCCTTCGAGATGATTGCCGGGGATGTGCGCGATGCCGATAGGATAACAGAAGCAGGCCGGGGCGCGGACGTGATCGTGCATCTGGCCGGTCAGGTTGCAGTGACCACATCGGTACTCAATCCAAGAGATGATTTTGAATCCAATGCGTTGGGCACGTTCAATGTAATGGAAGCTGCGCGTTTATCGGGGAAAAACCCCATCGTGATCTATGCCTCCACGAACAAGGTCTACGGCGGCATGGACGATGTGGAGTTGTTCGAGGAGCCGACCCGCTGGCGTTACAAGGATTTGGTCAATGGCTGTCCTGAAACCCAGCCGTTGGATTTCCATTCTCCGTATGGCTGCTCGAAAGGGACGGGCGACCAATACGTGCGTGATTACGCGCGCATGTATGATTTACCGACAGTTGTATTCCGTCAGTCATGCATCTATGGTCCGCGTCAATTTGGCATCGAGGATCAGGGTTGGGTGGCTTGGTTTATCATTGCCGCGGTGATGGGACGACCGATCACGATCTATGGCGACGGCAAACAAGTGCGCGACATTTTGCACGTGGACGATTTAACGAATGCCTACGATCTCGCAATTGAAAAAATTGATGTGGCACGTGGGCAGGTTTACAACCTGGGCGGCGGACCCGATAACGTCATGTCTGTCTGGGCCGAGTTTGGCCCGAAACTTGAGAAATATATTGGCGCTTCCATTGAAGTTGCGCGCGGCGATTGGCGCCCCGGCGACCAGCGCGTATTTTACGCGGATGTTTCAAAAGCTGAAAAAGAATTGGGCTGGAAACCAAAGATCGGTGTGGAGGAAGGCGTGCGGAAGTTGTTCGATTGGGTGAAGCAAAACAGGAATTTGTTTTAACGAGCCGGAGCGATCATGCAGGATTATTTTGCGAAACTTGCAGAACAATTTTTGGAAGCGGTTCCAGATTTTATTGTTGCGTTTTTCATCCTGGTATTAAGTTTCTATTTTGCGGGTTTATTGAGCAGGCTCTTAACCCGTATGCTGGTCCGGCAGAACGCTGTGGCGAGCGTATCGCATCTGCTCTCGCAAATTTTAAAGTGGGCCATTATTTCCCTTGGGGTGATTGCGGCCCTGCAGAGATTTTTTAACGTCACTGCTTTTCTGACCGGGCTGGGCATCATCGGGTTTACCGTTGGTTTTGCGCTTCAGAACATCATGCAAAATTTTGTGTCGGGGGTCATTCTCCTCGTCCAGCGGCCTTTCCGGGCCGGGGATAATGTGAGCATTGCGGGGTTTGATGGAACGGTATTGGAGATCGGCTTGCGGACTACCGAGATAAAAACATTCGATGGCCGCATCATTTTCCTGCCGAATGCGGACGTGCTCTCCCAGCCGATTGTCAACTATACCCGCGCAAATCATCGACGCGTGGATTTGCCGATTAGCGTATCCTACGATGCGGAACCTGAAACCGTCCGCTCGGTTATTCTGGATGAGATTAAAAATATTCCGGGCTATATCAGCCAGCCCGATCCGCTGGTTCTGTTCCACACCTTTGGGAATTCCTCCATCGACTTGAATGTGTTCTTTTGGGTGGACACCTCGATCAGTTCCCATGTCGCCGCGAAGGATGTGGCCTTGACGAGGATCAAACAGGCCTTCGGGAAGAGGAAGATCGAGTTCCCGCATCCCATCCAGATTATTCGGATACAGGAGAGCGGACAAAATAAACGCAAGGGAAAATGATCCACGCTCAATTTAATTAAAAACACACGACTCACCCCGAAATTAATCTTTCGCGGGTGAGTAAGTTTTTAAGAGCAATAGGACGCAGATCAACGCAGAAAACGCTGATTTTGCTTTTTGTCAGCGTAAATCAGCGTTCATCAGCGTCCAGATTAAATTCGGGGTTCATTGAGTTTGATTGCCAGCCTGGTTATTTGCTGAGAATATATTTCTTTACAAAATACATCACTGCGAGGGTAAGGACAATCGGTCCCAAATAAAAGGAAAAGCCCAGAAAGAAGGCAGTGGCATAGGCAACAGCTTCCGATTCACCGGGCAGGGAACGCGCGGCGGCGCTGAAGATCATAAAGCGCAGGCCAACGTTGATTAGGTCATCCGAGCTAAAGTAGAAAATACCGACGATGACGCCAATGGCAACCGATACCCATATTAAAAAGCTGGGGATTGTAAAGTCGGGGTTGATGGCGAGGGCATTCACCACACCGGTGGCAACGCCGCCAAGAATAAAGAGCCATTTAAATAGGAAGTTCCAATTGGTCGCCGCAATGGCCGCCGGGGTTTCCTCGGGTTGAACTTTCTTTTTCTGTGCCATGTTTTTTCCTTTTGTGAGAATTGATTTTTCCTGCGAGTAATTTTCCCAATTAAACCACAAAGTTACCCCGAACCACCCTGCAAAGAAAAGCCTGTTTTGCCTGGGGTATAATTTTGCCGCTCATGAAAATACTTACCGTATTAACCTACTATCGTCCGCACACCAGCGGGCTGACCATTTATGCCGAACGCCTCGCGCGTGCCTTCGCCAAACGCGGGCATCAAGTAACCGTGATGACAAACCAATACGACCCATCCCTTCCGCGTGAGGAAATGATGGACGGCGTCAAGGTCATTCGCGTGCCTGTCGCGGCGCGCGTCAGCAAGGGCGTGCTCGCGCCAACCTTTGGGCTGGTCGCCACCAAACTTGCTTGGGAACATGATGTGGTCCAGCTTCACCTTCCGCAGTTCGATGCGCCCGGCGTTGCCCTGCGTGCCCGTCTTTTTGGCAAACCTGCCGTGCTCACCTATCATTGTGACGTACAACTCCCGCAGGGATGGTTCAACCGCCTTGTTAATTTTGTGCTGGATTTTCAAAACAACATGGCAGGGATGCTGGCGAATCACATCGTGACCTACACACAGGATTATGCCGACCATTCGCCCTATCTCTCCCGCTTCGCCTCAAAACTGACCCCGATCCTGCCTCCCGTCGAAATGCCTGTCCCTGCGCTGGAAGCGGTTTCCGCTTTCGCGGATAGACACCGCACAAAGGGGCACAGACCCGTCATTGGCATGGTCACACGCTTTGCTTCGGAAAAGGGCGTGGAAATTTTGCTCGAGGCGCTTCCGAAAATTTTAAAAAAATATCCCAACGCACAAGTCCTGTATGCGGGGCAGCATGAAAACGTAATGGGTGAACAGGCTTACTTTGACCGTCTCGCTCCCCAGATCCGCGAATACGAAACCTCCGGCCATTGGACCTTCCTGGGCAATCTCGACCCCATCCAACTGGCGGCGGTATATCCCAACCTTGACGTGCTGACCGTTCCCTCGCTCAACTCCACCGAGGCGTTCGGTCTCGTCCAAATCGAAGCGATGATGAACGGCGTGCCGTCGGTTCCGTCCGCATTGCCGGGCGTGCGCCAACCTGTCAAAATGCACGGCATGGGCGAAGTCTCCGAGATCGGGAATTCCGAAAGCCTCGCTGCTGCTATTTTGAAAGTGTTGGATAACCCCGAAACATATCGTGGTGACATCCCCGCCATTAAAGCCGCCTACAACCCCGACTCTATTGCGCAGGAATATGAAAAATTATTTGAACGTTTGATGAAAAGGTGAGGTAAAACATGGAAAACCTTGGTATTAACACCGCTCTGTTGCTTGTACAGTTGACTCCCATAATCATGGTGATTGGGCTTGCAATCATTTCCCTGGTTGATCTTCGGAAGAAGCAGTTGAGCGGCACAACGCTTGGGATATGGGTGCTTATTATTTGTGCTGTCCCAATTATTGGATCGCTGGCATATTGGATCATCAAACCTTCCGCAGAGACAAGATAAATGGATACGCAAAAAGATTTTCTTTTTTTACAACTGCGCGACCTGCCTTACTTTCGCGCATTCCTGCGCGCCATTGAATCTTCGTATTACCAAAGCCTGCCCATGCCTGCTCCAATTTATGATGTGGGCTGTGGTGACGGTCACTTTGCCTCACTGACTTTCGACAATAAACTGGACGTGGGCCTCGACCCTTGGCGGTTTTCCATGCGCGAGGCGAAAAAATATAACGCCTACAAATCCCTCGTGGAGGCGGATGGGTCCCGTTCGCCTTTTCCGTCCAATCACTTTGCCAGTGGACTGAGCAACTCCGTTCTGGAGCACATTCTTCATATCGACGCGGTGCTGGCGGAAACCGCCCGTGTGCTGAAGCCGGGCGCGCCGTTCTATTTTTGCGTGCCAAACACACGTTATTTTTCCGCGCTCTCGTTAACGAAGCTCTTCGGCAAGCCATACGAGAACTGGTTCCGTAAAATTTCCCGAGTCCATCACGCGGATGAGCCGGATGTGTGGGAGCAGCGCCTCGAACGTGCGGGGTTCAAGCTCGAACGCTGGTGGCATTATTTTTCACCCTCTGCAATGCGCGTGTTAGAATGGGGACATTATTTCGGAGTCCCATCCGTGCTTGCGCGGGTATTAACAGGCAAATGGATCATCTCACGTACAAAGTGGAATTTAGCGCTCACGGAAGGCTACGTGAAAAAATACGCCTCGCCTGAACCAGTTGCGAATGGGACGTTCACATTTTATATTGCCAGAAAGAAATAAATACATAAAAAGCACACACGTAAACAAGTAAACACGCGGTGTGCACGCAAAGATTGTCAGCAGCTAACGCTCAAGCCGCCGTCCCCGGCGGCGTTTTCCGAGGAAATCTGCCAGATTGAGCCTGTCGAAATCCTGCGCCGAGGACGGCGCAGGGAGCAGATTGAAAGTAAACAGGTAAA
The DNA here is from genome assembly GCA_016191985.1 of Chloroflexota bacterium. Classification (GTDB taxonomy): domain Bacteria; phylum Chloroflexota; class Anaerolineae; order Anaerolineales; family Villigracilaceae; genus Villigracilis. The sequence goes on from JACPVB010000198.1 coordinate 5,554, forward strand.
CACGTGTCACGTGTACTTGTTTATGTGTTTCCCTGTATACTTGCCCCATGTCTTTCGACGAAAAATACTTCTCCACTCACACCTACGCAAATATTACCTTCGCCAAGTACAGCATGTATTGGTGGTCCAACCGATTCTTTGGCATGTTGGCAAGGCGCTATGGGCGGCGCGGAGCGCGTCTGCTGGAGGTGGGATCCGGCATGGGGCATTTGGTGGGGCAATTGTCGGCGGCGTTTGAAGCGTACGGCATGGACTTGAATCACTGGGCAGTCCATCAATCCAAAAAGTTTGCTGAAACCGCATCCCTGCAAACAGCGTCTGCGCAGGAACTTCCTTATGGCGATGGCGTCTTTAATGTCGTGATCATCAAACATATTGTGGAACATTTGCCCGACCCCTCCAAAGCGATTAATGAAATTGGCCGCGTGACCGAAAAAGATGGCATTCTGATTCTTGCCACTCCGAACCTCGGCTCTTTGCTCAAGCCGTGGAAGGGTGACAAGTGGATCGGCTACCAGGACCCGACACATATTTCATTGAAGCCGCCACAGGAATGGCTGCGGTTGATCGAGGAGGCGGGCTTTGAATTCGTGCGTGTTTTTTCAGACGGTTTTTGGGATGTGCCCTACATCCGTTTTGTGCCGAAGCAGATTCAAAAATTGATCTTTGGTTCACTGGGCGGTTTGCAAGCCATTAGCGGGATCGTCTTTTTGCCGATGACTTGGGGGGAAAGTATCATCGTGATTGCACGGAAGATTTCTTTATGATTTATAATTGTTTTTATGAAGAAATTTCGCCCGAGGGTACGCGCGTTGAAACTTGCAGCGAAAGTTCGCGAACGGCTTTCCGCGGAGTTGAAGAAGCCCGTCAAGGTGATCATGTTTGGCTCGCAAGCGCGCGGCGACGCAACCAAATACTCGGATATTGATTTGCTTGTGATCCTGCCTTCTGTGGATAAAGAAACGCGCAAATTAATTTCAAATGTCGCTTGGGAAATCGGTTTTGACGCGGGAAAGATGATTTCAACATTTCCTACAACGGAAAAAGAAATGAAGGTTTATGCCATTTCCCCTTTTTATAAAGCCATAAAAAAAGAGGGTGTCTCCGCATGAGCAAGGACCAGCTTGACAAACAAGCCTTAATTCAATACCGCCTTGACCAAGCCAGGGAAGTTCTGAAAGATGCGCACGCGCTGTACGACATTGAACGCACCCCAATCAGCATTATCAATCGCGCATATTATTCCATGTTTTATGCGGTATTGGCTTTAATGGTTTCCATAGACAAAGATACTTCAAAGCACCAGGGCGTCCTTTCGCTTTTTGATAAATATTTTATAAAGCAAAACGTGTTTCCCAAAGAGATGAGCAAATTAATTCACGACGCTTTTGAATCCAGACAGGAAGGCGATTATCGCGAATCGGCAAAAATAGACAGGGAAACAGCGCTTGAAATCCTTCAATCTGCCGATACATTTTTTGCCATGGTGGAAAAGAAATTGCTCGATCAATGAAGGCGGCAATTCGTTAAATTCCTCCTCAGTTCGCCGGGCAGCCTTTCAAGCCATTAGCGGGAGTATCTTTTTGCCGATGACCTGGGGGGAAAGTATCATCGTGATTGCAAGGAAGAAATAACAAAAAATCGTATAGAATCGCCGTTACGGATTACGAAGTATGTAATCCGTAATTCGTGAAATATAGTTGAGACATTAATGGACCAAGACAAGCAAAACTCTCCTGAACAGGAACCCACCGTACTTGACCTTTACAAGTCCGTAACCAAGGACTGGTCTTCCTTTTTTAATTTCATCCGCTCGCTGTGGGATGCGCGGCGGCGTGAAGAGATCAACAACGCCCTGGTGATGGAAGCGACGCATCCTGTGGAAGAGGTAAGCGTGGCCGAGCCGCCGCGCGCGGAGACTTTCCCCTGGCGTTCATTGCTTGCTTTGCTGCTCGCGCTTGCCGCTCAGGGGTTTGTTGAACCTCCGAATCGTCAGGGTGAATTTGCGCTAGCGCTTTATCTCTTCGCGGCTGGCGCGGCGGTTTGGGCCTATTTCAAGGATGAATGGCATTTGCCCGCCCTGCCCGCCGCGTGGTTGACTCCCGACCCGCTTTCCACCCGTCTCCTGCCTTTGATCCTCGCCGTCATTTTTGCTTTGGTTGCTTTCATTGATTTTGGGGAGGGAAAATTTACCCTGTTCAACACCCTGTTGTGGGTATTGTCCATTGGATTGCTGGCTTATAGTTTGTGGTTAAAGACGCCAAAATTAATGACCGCCGCCGACCCCGAAGCGCGCCGCAAAAAGATGATCTGGACCGGGTTGGCGCTGGTTGTGATGGGAATTTCCATTTTTTACCGCCTTTATAAAATCGATGTGGTTCCCATTGAGCCGTTCAGCGACCACGCCGAAAAAATATTGGATGTGTACGAAATTACCCAGGGTGATACCTTCATCTTTTTTGAACGCAACACAGGCCGCGAAGCCATTCAAATGTATTGGACGCTGGCGGTCGTTTATATTTTCAAGACGGGCTTTTCGTTTTTGAGTCTCAAACTTGGCACGGTGCTGCTGGGTTTGTTCACGCTCCCTTATGTATATTTGCTGGGCAAGGAATACGGGAACGAACGGGTTGCCGTCTTTGCGCTTTTCCTTTTTGGAATTGCAAGCTGGCCCAATATTATTTCAAGGATTGGATTGCGCTTCCCGCTCTATCCACTCTTCCTTGCGCCCACGCTCTTTTACCTGACCCGCGGCCTGCGCACTCGAAACCGGAACGATTTCATCCTCTCCGGCATTTTCCTCGGACTCGGCCTGCATGGGTACAGCCCATTCCGCATTGTGCCGATTTTCGTGGCGACCGCCTTCCTCATTTACTTCCTGCATGCCAAATCAAAAGAGACGCGCACGCAGGCGGTCTGGTGGCTTATCCTCATTGTGGTGGTTTCCATTTTTGTGTTCTCGCCGCTGATGCGGTACTGGATCTCCCGCCCGGACTTGTTTGGCTATCGCGCCTTCACCAGGTTGACAAGCGTCGAGACGCCTTTGCCGGGTCCCGCCTGGCAGATTTTCCTGTCCAATTTGTATAAAGGCATATTGTTATTCAACTGGGATGACGGCGAAATCTGGGTGCATTCGGTCACTCACCGCCCCGCGTTGGACATGGTGACCGCCGCGCTCTTTTTGCTTGGCATTATTTTGTTGACCGTGCGTTACATCCGCCAAAGGGACTGGCGCGATATGCTCCTGCTTGTTTCCATTCCGGTGTTGATTATGCCGTCTGTGCTTTCGCTGGCATATCCGGGGGAGAACCCGGCGTTGAATCGCGCGGGGGGGGCGTCAGTGACGGCGATCCTCGTCAGCGCGCTGGCGCTTGATGGATTTGTATCAGCTTTCGGCGCGGAAAAGAAGCGGCAGTTCATTGCCTATGGCCTGACGGGTATCCTGTTTGCCGCGTCTGCTTATTCCAATTATGATCTTGTCTTCAATCAATTTACCGATGCGTACACTCACGCGGTTTGGAATACCGCCGAAATGGGCAAGGTGATCAGCGAGTTTGAGGATACCTATGGGCAGACGGATTCGGTCTGGATCGTGCCCTTCCCTTATTGGGTGGACACGCGTCTGCCGGGTGTGTGGGCGGGAATCCCCAACCGTGATTTTGCGCTCTTCCCAGACAGGCTGGCGGAGACGTTGACCATCCCCGCGCCGAAGATGTTCCTGTATTGGAACGCGGATGGTGAAACTGAGAAGATTCTTAAGGAACTCTACCCGAACGGCAAAATTAGCCGATATACTTCCGCTTTTGAAGGCAAGGACTTTTTCATTTTTATGGTTGAGAAATAAAGCCCTCACACCCGTAGGAGTGAGGGAGCGAGGATGATTTTGAACGAAAAACATTCATGGCTGTATGACCTGCTTTTTATTCTCGTCCTGCTGATGGCGGGATATTTGCGCATTGGCGGATATGACTGGGGCGAAGGCTATCACCAGCATCCGGACGAATTATTCCTGTCGGGCGTGCTGGATAATTTGCGCGCACATACCTGCCTGGACCCACTCATTCCTGTGGATGCCTGTCCGCCGGAGCGGCAACGCTGGATGACCCTGAGTGAGTATTTCGATACAAGCACGTCCACACTCAGCCCCTACAATCGCGGACATGCCTTCTTTGTATACGGCAACCTGCCAATGACATGGGTGCGCGTCGGCATGGAATTGACGGCCAATGATGATATCGGCTCGTCCAAGTTTTTTGCGCGGCAGATGTCTGCACTGGCGGACCTGCTCACGATATTTTTACTTTATTTGATGGTCTCAAAGTTGTACGGGCGCAAGGTGGGTCTCTTTGCCGCCACGTTCTCCGCGTTGACCGTGATGCAGATCCAGCAATCGCATTTCTTCACCTCGGATTTGTTCGTGAACCTGTTCATGTTCCTGGCGCTTTTCTTTGTGGTGAAGATCGTGGGAAAGAACAGGGATGAGGGACAGGAAATAAGTAACGAGGAGCAAGAAACGAGCAATGAGGGACAAGGAATGAGTAACGAGGGGCCACTCGTCATTCGCCACTCATCACTTGTTTCTTCCATTTTCACAAATCCCCTTTTCTACCTCTCCATTGGCTTTGGCGTTGCTCTTGGCATGGCGATGGCATCCAAGATCAACGCGGCGGCGCTGGCAATTGCACTGCCGGGTGCATTCGCCATCCGCTATTTGATGTATGACCGCAAGAAAAAATTATCCACGGATTACTGGTCACTGATCACTGTCCTACTGATTACAGGCGGAATCGCCACCATTCTCTCCTTTCGCATCTTCCAGCCCTACGCCTTCGACGGCCTTGGCCTGAACGAACAATGGGTGAAGAATATTTCAGAACAACGCGCGCAGGCTTCCGGTGAAGCCGACCTGCCGTGGAATTTGCAATGGGCGCGCCGCACGCATTTGTATTCCTTTGTCAACTTAACCGTTTGGGGGTTGGGGCTTCCACTTGGTATTCTGGCTTGGGTGGGTTTCCTGTTCATGGGCTGGCGCATTCTTAAAGGAGAATACAAACATCTCCTGCTGTGGGGCTGGACGGCGTTCTACTTCCTCTGGCAATCGCTTCAATTCAACCCCACCATGCGTTATCAACTGCCGGTCTATCCGCTGCTGGCGATGATGGCGGCGTGGGCTATTTTTGAATTGCCGCAAATTTTTAAATTACGTAATTCGTATTTCGTAATTCGTAATGGGATGGCTTTTATCGGCATAATCGTTCTTGTCCTCACCACGGTTTGGGCATTCGCTTTCCAAACCATTTACCTGCGCGACGAAACCCGCATGGCCGCCTCGCGCTGGATTTTCCAAAATGCGCCGGGCCCGGCCAATCTTTACATTGAAACTGAAGACAATGGCACATATATTCAACCACTCTCTATTCCCATTGTTGATATGCCATTTTACGCAGGTACGCCATACAACCTATCTTTTGTCCCCAACCGCGATGGACAAATTACGGAAGTGACCTTCGGCCACGCCCTGGACCCGGTCCCCGGCGCGGTTGTGATATCCATCTCCTCCGCCTCGGAACCGGACCTGATACTTGCGCGCGCCTCCGAACTGCTTGACCCCTCGCTGACAACGGATCCGCGCGGCCCCTCCATGACGCTGGCATTGGACAATACCGTGTCGGTTGTCAAAGGTCAGCTTTATATATTGAAGATCGAAACCCTCGGCAGCGCCCTCACGTTGACTGGCTCCGCCATCGCCAACGAGACGGATTACGACTGGGGACTTCCCTTCCGCATTGATAACTATGATGCCTTTGGCGGCATTTATGCCGGTGACATGAATCTGCAAGTCTATTGGACGGACGATGCCAACAAACTGACGCGTTTTGTGGACGTGCTCTCCAAAGCCGACTATATCGTCATCCCCACCAATCACCAGTACGGACAAATCACCCGCCTACCGGAACGTTATCCGCTGACAACCTTGTATTATCGTGAGTTGCTCGGTTGCCCTGCAAACGAAAATATTATCGAATGTTATCGCACGGCCCAGCCCGGTCAGTACAAGGGCAGTTTGGGATTTGAGTTGGTCTCGGTCTTTGAATCGTACCCAACCTTGGGGCCGCTGGTCATCAACGATCAGGCCGCGGAAGAGGCCTTCACCTTCTACGATCATCCCAAAGTTTTAATTTTTAAAAAGACGGATGACTTCCGCTCGGCGAATGTCTTTGGCGTGCTCAGTTCCGTGGATTTGACCAAGGCCGTTCCACTACCCCCCAAAGATGCCGCGGGGTACAAGGATTTGATGCTGCCGGATACCCGTCTCGTGCAACAGCGAGCGGGTGGCACATGGTCTGACTTGTTCGATTACGATTGGATTCAAAATAAATATCCCATCGTCGGCGTGCTGGTTTGGTATCTGTTTATTTTCGTGCTGGGACTCTTCGCCTACCCGATTGCGCGGCTGGCGTTACCCGGTTTGAAACAATATGCCTATCCATTGGGCAGGATTGTCGGTTTGATTCTGCTGGCGTGGATGGCGTGGATGGGTGGTTCGGTGGGTGTGCCGTACACGCGAGTCTCCATCAGTGTGGCGTTTGTCATTGTCGTGCTGGCAGGCGTCGGCTTGTGGATGAGGCGCAAAGA
>JACPVB010000199.1 GCA_016191985.1 Chloroflexota bacterium
CAAAGCGAGCAACTTTCCAGCACCAAGTGAGTCAGCGTAGGAGAAGCCGCCAGGAACGACGAGCAGTTGAAAGTCGGAAAGAAGCGTTTTGTTCATCCGCAGCTCATTGAGCGGAATCCCAGTCGCATCTGCGCCTGCGAGGGTCAGCGCTTCGATGACGTCAAAATCGCGGTTGGAGCCGTGGGCTTGGAGGACGAGTGCTTTTGGTTTCATGAATGTTTTGGGTTGTTGAATGCATGGACAAGATCGCTGACGGGTATTTCTTCGTTGACAATCTTGAGGATAGGTTCGGATGTAACGTTGCCAATCTTTGTAATTGGGAGATTTGCAAATTGGCTTTCAAATGCAGACGCTTTTTCTGGCGAGACTTCAACCAGCAGGCATCCATTTACTTCTGTAAATACGCTGACTTTAGTCGGTACTACCGTCATGCCAAGACGACCGCCAATACACATCTCTGCGGCGGCGACGGCGAGCCCACCTTCACTCAAATCGTGGCACGATCTCACTAAGCCGTTTTGAATCGCTCGGTGCAATGCCCGATAAACCTGCGGAGTTTCTTTGCCCACATCAGGCACAGACTGATCACTATTTACTGGTAACTGATCACTGCCCACTAGATAAACCACATTCCCCGCTTCCTTCAAATCCATCGTAACGGACTTGGTGATGTCATCCATCATGCCAAGCGCGGAGATCAACAGCGTGGGTGGGATAGCGTGACGTTGACCATCTGTCCCGAGATACTCGTTGTTGAGCGAGTCCTTGCCGCTGATGAAAGGTGTGCCATAGAACAGCGCCGCATCATGACAGCCGCGAGCTGCCTCTACAAGTGAGCCTAAGGTTTCGGGACGGAGTGGGTCACCCCAGCAAAAATTATCGAGGATGGCGATGCGCTCAGGGTCCGCGCCGACAGCGACGGCGTTGCGAATGGCTTCGTCAATGACGGCGAATGCCATGCGATAGGCGTCGCGTTTGCCATATTCGGGGTTGATGCCGTTCGAGAGAACAATGCCTTTCATTCCCTTCGTGCCAATCGGTTTAATGACCGTTGCATCGGAAGGCGCATCCGCTTCGACGCCCGTCAGCGGCTTGACCACCGTCCCACCTTGTATCTCATGGTCGTAGATGCGAATCACGGAGGCTTTGCTGGCGATGTTGGGAGAGGAGAGAAGATTGAGGAGGGTTTCTTTGATATTTACGATTTGCGATTTACGATTTTCGATTTTTTCTTCTGATAACTGATTACTGATAACTGCACTTAACTTTCTTTGAGGAATGCCCTCATGCAAAAATTCGTTATCCATATCCACGACAGGGCTTCTGTTGTAGCGGACGATCAAACGATGATTGCCTGTGATAGAGCCAATATCTGTTAATTCAGTATCGAAGGTGTCGCAGAGTTCTTGCAGGGCGGGGATATTTTCGGGAGCAACGGCTAACACATGCGTTCCTGCGCCTCTGATAACCAAATCTCCCACGGAGCAAGACCTGGGTATTTCAAGCGGACGTTTCGCAGTTCCACATCGCAACCAATGGTAGACGCCATCTCGCCAACCGCGGATGATAAACCACCTGCGCCGCAGTCGGTGATGTCGTTGTAAAGTTTGAAGTCACGGGCGCGGGTGATGACATCGATGAGTCCTTTTTCGACGATGGGGTCACCAATTTGAACGGATGCGCCTGCAACTTCGCCTGTCTGCGCATCCATCGTCATGGAGGAGAAGGTCGCACCACGCAAGCCGTCACGTCCCGTGCGCCCGCCGAGGACGATGATACGGTCGCCGACTTGCGGATTCTTGCGGTGCAATCCCTTTGGGGCGATGCCGACACATCCGCAAAAGACGAGCGGATTGGCAGCATAGCCTTCGTCAAAAAGAATCGCGCCGTTGACGGTTGGGATGCCGATTTTGTTGCCGTAATCCTGCACACCTGCAACGACTCCGCTCATGATGCGTTTGGGATGAAGCACACCTTCGGGCAGGTCATCGAATGAGATGTTTTGTTTGCCAAAGCAAAGCACATCGGTATTTGCAATTGGCTTGGCGGAGACGCCCAGGATGTCGCGGATAACGCCGCCGACGCCCGTGTTTGCGCCACCGAATGGTTCAATAGCAGAGGGATGATTGTGCGTCTCGGCTTTGAAGGAGATTTCAAATTCATCGTCGAAGTCAATGATGCCAGCGTTGTCCACGAATGCAGAGCGGACCCAGGGAGCGTTGATCTTATCGGTTGCAGATTTCAAATAAGTCTTGATGAGCGAGTCAATCGTTTCCGTGTGTACCTGTGTACCTGTATACCTGTATACCTCTATCTTCGCCTTAAATGTCTTATGCCCACAATGCTCACTCCATGTCTGTGCGATGGTTTCGAATTCAACGTCGGTTAAGTCGCGGTTTTCTTTTTGGCAATAATCACGGATGGCTTGCATCTCCGCCAGGTCGAGCGCGGCGCGGCGGTCTTTGGAGAGGGCGAGGAGTTCGTCATCGGAAAGACCGCGAATGATAATTGTTTCAACTGCTCCACTTGATTCGACTTCTTCAGGGAAAGATGGTTCGATGCTGCCAATCTTCCAGTGTTGAATAACATTGTTTGCCAGCAGGGTAGCGGATATGGAAGCGGATAAACGGATAGTTTCGGATGGTGAAACGGTTTTGTCGAAGTGTAGGACGAAACGCTGCCCTGTGGCGGCGCGGTGGACTCCGTTAATTCCAAGTTCGTGGGCGGCGCGGATAATTTCATTTGCAATGGGGTCGGTAACACCGGGGCGTAGTGTCACTTCCAGAATAACCGTATCAGGCTTGGGCGGGGAAAGAGGCGCAGGCATTTCATCCCATGTGATGGTTTGGGTGACAGGGTCGCTTAAAAGTTTGAGAGCCAACTGCTGCAATTCTTCCTGCGACAATTGGCTCTCGATAAAGTAGAGGTCCTGACACTCCACCTGTTGAAGCTGGTGGAATCCGAGCGCGCGCGCATCGGCAAGGTAGCCCGCAGAATGCGGGTCCTTTTGGAGGGAGCGGGTGATGAAGCGATGGGTGGTCATAAGCTTCGAGGATTTTACTCAAGAATATTTGTCTAGTCAAATGTAAAAACCCCTATGATTTTGAAAGTTTTTATTCGGCGAATTCGGTTGTATAGCCACAGATCCCGGTAAGCAATTAACCGATTTCAGTGGCTGTTCAAAAAGGTAGTAACCCTTTTAGGTTTAGGCAGGTGTTATTCAATATGGGGATGAATAATGGAAAAGTGACCGTCAGGGCCTACACCACGAAGCGACCGAACTTATTGCCACCGAGTTTGGAAGAAATTGATCTCGGAATATCCTCTGATGTGAGTGGTCAACCGTGTGATTGAGAGAATCGATATCCATCTACTATTGGAGAAGTACAAAGGCGGCGGGGATAAGCAGTTATCATCTACGCCTGCCTTTGACCTCCAGGTTCGTTGAATGGAAAGTATCTATCTCGATTTTCCCCTCTGCAAAGTTGACCCAGATCCAGTCATCGCCCTGCCTTCCAAAACGGACGTTCTGGAAATGCTGCATCAGCTTTTCGAGGATATCCTCGAACTTTTCCCGATCCAACTCGGCGAAGATGACAAATTCATCCTGATCCATGGTTGCTCTCCAGATAACGCTAAAGGCGGGAGCGGACTTACTTTGCGCGGAGTATAAACCTGTTTTGGGGATAAATTAGTTTCTGGTGCGAAACTCGCTCAAGCCGCCGTCTCGGCGGCGTTCTGCGAATAAATCCTTCGCCGAGGACGGCGAAGGGAGCATCTCATGGAACCTGTTTTGGGGATAAATTAGGCCAACAAACTTTTGAGTTAAGCCAACAAAAACCGGAGTTAAGCCAACAAACTTCCAGGCACAGCTAATCCGACAGTTTGACCGAGGAATTGGCGGAAAAATCGTTCTTTTTATGCTCGAATGAAGCTATTTCCAATCCACGCCATTCTACCCTTTGACATAAGAAAACTTTTCGGTGATGAGACCGCCCTGTACCTGGAAGATGTCAACCCCACGGACATGTCCCTTTTGGCCCACCGCATCCACCCAGTTGTATTTCCAGCGCATGATACACCTTCTTCCAAAACCGAAAATCTCTTCGATCTCGATCTGGGCGTGGGGAGACTCGCGGAAGAAATCCTGCCAAAACTGAGTCACCGCTTCCTTCCCTGAATATACAGTGCCGTCCGGGGCTGGATCGGTGTTTTCAAAGACGCAGTCCTCGCTCATCCATTGCATCATCCCTGCCACATCGTGACGGTTGAAGGCCTCATTGAATTCAAGGACAACACGGATCGCTGATTCTACCTTTGACATACGGGCTGGACTCATAGGGACGACCTCCTGGTTGATTAAGAAAGCGTTTTGAAAAAGGCTGAGGCGTGGAAAACTGCTTGAAACGCGGCGCATACCCGCCAGTCAAGTGCGCGCTGTAATAGGCGGTGTATATTTTCTGGGGATGATCTCTTGTCTGAAATCAATCATTCAATCAGAGTCACTCCAAATATTCATACACCCAGCGGTTCGGTGGATTGCACCTGCTTCACAAGCAGTGCTAATACTGCGGCTGTAACACAGGCTGGCACAAAGCCCAAAGTTAATAGTCCGAATTGATCAATTGTATTACCGACAGTTATGAGTGCTAACAACCCCCAGCCAACTCCATTGGCGCCAATCCACCAACCTGCAGAGGGTAAACGTTGTCGTAGCAACAGCCATTGCCCCACACCAATTGACAACCCCATCACAATAAATACTAAGTCTAGGTCGGTGGATAGGCCTTTCCACCCAAGCCAGTTTGAAATCACGAGTACGAGCATTCCCAGGAGCCAACCCACGATTGTGGCTAAGACCCACCAGCCCATGCGCGGCCAATATCGCTGCAATAGCCCATATTGGAGTAGGCCCGTCAAAAGCCCTACAAGCGGAACAAAGGTGTACATATACAAATAATCTTCAGTAATATGGCGTACCCCATTTACATCGATATATTCACCAACGAAATTTATGATCAGGCGAAGGACGAGAAGATCGAGGAGAAACGCAAGGGGGACACTTAGGGATGACAAAATGATCCAGGTTGGATAAAAGAACCATTCGGGCTTTTTGTGAATTGTTGTTGCCATTTCTGCGTCTCCTCAATGTACTACAAATCTTTCATCTCTGGAATGAATCGCTCAACGGCTTGCGTTGACCTGTGTGTGGGCGTGTCTCGACAAGCTCGACAACCAGGCGTGGACTCTGCTTGGGAGCAGGAAAAACCCGAAGCCAAGAAAATGCTTGTAAATCGCGCAGACTCCCACACGTCGGGTGCACGCTTTGTTGGCACGTTCTTGTTGTGCAAGACTCTACATGCTTTGAAGTTGTTCACGAATTAAGGTACTTAATTTCTTGATGACTTCATTAAATTGTTCTGGTGGCAACTTGCAACTAAACTTTGCGTTTCTTGCTTTCCAATCAAGGCTTTTTACTTGGTCAGATAAAATTGCACCTTTTGCCTCTAATCCTTCAGGTATCAAAACTTCAAAAGGATACCCTTTGACCTGGCTTGTGATGGGGCAGAGGATTGCTAAACCAACTTTTCCGTTATAAGCCTTTGGAGACAAAACCAATGCTGGTCTGTGTCCTGCTTGCTCATGCCCTGCTTGTGGATTGAACATTATCCAAACAATGTCGCCGCTATCAGGAATATATGCCATAGGTTCACCAAACTTCGTTTCCTACGGCAATACCTGTATCAACTTCATTATGAAGATTATCTTTTGTGATACCTGCAAGCAATTCATCAAGCGTCCAACTTGGCGCTGGAACTGGCGTGATAATAATTTTGCCTTTCACGATGCTTATTTCCACGAAAGAATCATTTTCTAATTGAGCGTCAACGGCAAATGCTTTTGGTATTCGGAGGGCAAGACTATTGCCCCATTTCTGAACTTTTGTGAGCATAAGGTTATCTCCTGTCTGTTTCTACAACAAAGATACACCTTTTTGCTGGATTTTTCAAGTGCTTATTTTGCGCGGGGCGTGCCAACGGTTTGCGTTAGTGGCAAGTGGGCGGGCTGGGACAATGCCTGAGAGCAGGAAAAACTCGAAGCCAGAAAAAGGCTTGTAAGTCGCGCAGAATCCCCACCATCCACTGCACGCTTTGTTAGCCGCCGTCTTTGGCAGAATTGTACTTTTCTGCAACATTACCAGCAAGTCTTTTTGTAACCGTTTCTTCAGACCAAGGAGCCTTTATTAACCGTAGAGTTCCTTCTGGCGTTATAAAGAAATCTTCGACATCTTTTGGATACGCTTCGGATAAAAAGAAATACCAAAATATTCTTCCTGTTAAAAACCTATAACAAGTAAAACCATCTATAGTGTCTTTTACGGGCGACCAAATAATCTTGTGTAACTGACTGACATTATCCAAGACGAACATTACACATCCATACTGATTAGGTTTTCCTGGGTCTTGAGATAAAAGCATTTTACGAATAATTTCTTCATGATGCTTTTCAAGGCTCATATTTATAAACATCTGCGCTGAAGAAATTGATGCTCGCCAAAGCAGAGAAAGTTGAAACAATTTGAAATTAGCATAATCAACGTTTGAAACAGAATATTGGTCACCATTTCGAGCTATGCGTAAATCTTGTATTGATTTTACGATTGGTGAACAATAAGTTTCCCGCTTGCCAATAATGGTTCCGTCACACACATCGCATAGCAAATATTCTCTGATTCCCTTTTGCTCATACTTACTCTTTCCTTTTGGAATCATCACTGCTCGATGGCGCTCATCGTATGTTGGGAAATACATAAATTCTGGGATGATATGCGAGAGACAAAGTTCTTTTTCCTTTTGGCATAGCCTACATTCACCCAAACGACCCTTACTCATATTTTATATCCTTTAGGCGGCTAACGGTTGGCGTTACTGGCGCTGGGGCGGGCGTGGACTCTGCTTGGGAACAGGAAAAACTCGAAGCCAGAAAAATGCTCGAAAATGCGGCAGAATCCCCAGCGTCCAGTGCACCAAGAAAGAGCGGGGCTCATTTTTCACGCCAGAAACCGTCTATCGGTTCTGCGAAGTATACTCCGAAAAGACAGGACGATAAGCCGTACAAAGCAGTGGAGGCATGCCGAAGA
>JACPVB010000200.1 GCA_016191985.1 Chloroflexota bacterium
CTCTTCAACCACGCCCTCAGCAAAGGACTGGCTTTCATCTCCTTCGGAAACACCCGCCCGGAGGTGCCAACGAAGGTTTCGACTCCAAGCCCACGCGCCCATTCGCGCAAGTCATCGGGGGTGAAATCCATCAACCATTTTTCCACTTCCCCTTTTCGGCTTCCATAGCGTGAGACAAATTTCTCGAACGGCTCTGAGTGCGTGAGGTTCAATCCGCTTTTGCCTGCCATTAAAAATTTTCGCCCAAGCGATGACATGGAATCATACACATCCACTTTTATCCCATGTCCGCTCAATACTTCCGCCGCCATCAACCCCGCTGGTCCACCGCCGATGATCGCTACTGTTTTATCCATGCGATCATTATAAACTGCCTGAACCAAAATACCGCAACGCATCGTCCCCGTAGGGGGTTCACGTTGCGCTTGATCTGGCTGCAAAACTGGGCCGCGCAAGATAAACCTTGTGGTACAAAATAATACACGGGGAATATAAAGAGAAAACTCCTGACCCGTTCAGGAGTTTTTGAGCTTGCGACCATGTCGGTCCATTTCACAACCGCATCTGGGACATGTAAACCCTCCCCATAACATTTGTTTCAAATTGGCGGGTTTCCGAAAAGCAGGTAGATGCTCACCACAAGCGGGGCATTTGGGGCGTTTTATGACCCACCATGCCAGCCCGAAAAGCAAGACCGCTAACCCGCCTGCAATTGTGCCAACAAGTGTGCTGACAACCCATAAATCCATTTCTACTTTACATTGATCACGATCTTATCCAAATCACGCGGATTCTTCGGGTCGATCCAAACGTCCACTGTCTTGCCTTCTTCAAGCAGGTCAAGCGAGTTTGTTGGGAACGTAAACATCTTATCCACCTGGTACACATCAATGCCCGGCACGTCGATCTCAAGGCCGATGGTGACCATGGTGTACAAGGAATGGCGACCTGACCGGTCCCGGTAATTATGATCGGGGACGCGCAGGATCGTCCCGCGTCCCTGCCTGCCGCTGGCCTTCAACGCATCCACTTTTTTACGGCGATAGGCTGGATACCAGATCAGAATTCCATATAAAGAACCAGCTACCGCCACCACGCCAAAAGCGATAATACATACAGACACGATCAGGGTGATGACGGTGGTGATATCCATCTTATTGTTCCACGCTGAGCACCCCGCCCAGCGCATTGAGCTTGAGAGTCCAGACGCTGCCGATTTGGAATTGCTGGAATTCACTTAGCGAGCCTGGTGTGTAGGTTTCCTGTCCATCCTCGGTAGTGAAATAGACGGTCAACGTTTCGGAGGTATCGCCAATGCGCTGTTCGCCGAAGAGACTGGGCTGCTCATAAATGGGGTTGAGGTCATTGCCGTCCAACGTGTAGGTTTGGATAGTCGTCCATTCGTCCACGGTGTAACTGCAATATTGCTCGGTTTCAGTGTGGCATTCCTCCACAACCTCGGCAAAGCCGTTGCCTTTATCGATTGTCTTTTCCTCGCAGACTTCCTGGCTCTCGTCATGGCAGGAGACATTATAGGCATCCGATGGTGCGCTTCCGCGTTCGTTGGAATAATTGACGGCCTGCACCTCCTGCACAGGGACGGAGGTCTGCCAGCTTACGTCAGTCACGGTCCCTTGCACGGATTTTGATGGCAGCACGAACAACATCAGAATGGCGATGCAACAGACCGTTAAGAATGCGCCGATTCCACCGATCACAAACCAGTTCGGTTTTTTAGCCGGTTGGGATTTCTGCGCCACGGCTGCTTGCGCCTGCACGGGAGCAGGTTGTGGCGTTGCGATCTTGGGCAATGGAGCGCCGCATTGGGTGCAGGTGGTAGCCGTGCCCGGGTTTTCGAATCCGCAGTTCGCGCAGGTGACAGCTTTCGGCGGAGTCGGAGCCGCTTGTAGAATCTGCCCGGATTCGCGCGCCTTGCCTTCCTTCAAATCCCCGCCGCATTGTGAGCATGTCGTCGCAGTGGACGGGTTGCGCGTGCCGCAAAACCCGCAATGGATGTCTGCGCCCGCTTTGGCGGCTTGCACTAATTTTTCGTCTGTGACAATCTTTTCGTTTGCCGCGCGCTGGAATTTAACGTTCTCCGGTTGGGGCGCGCCGCAGTTCTGACAGGTTTTGATCGAGCCTGGGTTGCGCCCGTCACAGTTCGGGCAAACCCATTCCAGTTGAACAAAACCTTTGCTTGCTTTTCTTGCCATCTTTCACTCCTGTGTGTTTTCTTTTTCAGTGTATAACAAAAGTGTACCACCATCAAACCTCAGGTAAAGACCCTAAAGGTTTTCACGAAGTCCTCGAAGAGGAAAACCTTTAGGGCCTGCAATTACGGGAATGTGTTGATGATTTGTTGAGGTTAATTTACCGAGTCAGGTTGATGGTTTCTCCATCGAATTCACCGGTGAGGGTGGCGGTGCGGGTCTGGTAATTATAGTTGTAGGTAAGCGTGCCCTTTTTATCTCCGCTGATTTCGAGGGTGGATGTGAAGATGCCGAGGCTGGAGTTGTATGAGCCTGTGCCCGTCACCACGAGACCGGGCATCATGGAACATTGATCGTAGGTGTAGGCGGCGCCATCATCACTGGGACCGAACGTGTACGTGCCGCCATAGGTGCAGGCGGTGGTTTCATCCTCTTCCCACTCTCCGTAATAGACTTCAGGCAGGTAGTAGAGGTTGTCGTCCAGGGCGGTCATCATTTCCATGGGGTCGGCAAAATCGCTCACATCCTCGGGCAGGTTGGCGGAGTAAAAGGAGAAGGGTTCCTTTTCCCAATCGGTGCAGACGGTTTCGCGCTGGGCGGGCAGTTTTCCATCTACGAGAAAATCGGTGATGATGTTGTCGGGGCATTCATATCCCCAGCCATAAATGGAATGGATGCCGCCTTCCACGTAGACGTGATATCCATCTGCCAGGTTTTTATAAACGGCTTCACCTTCTTCAAACGGAGTGGCCGGGTCGAGGGTGGCATTCAACACAAAGGTGGGAACGCCTTCCAGAGTCAGCGGTTCACGGCGGACGGTTTCCTTTGGCGAGGCGGGCCAGAATGCACAGCTTAGGCCGGTATACACACTCCCGTCCACGCGTGGCACCGTGCCGTTCGAAGCCTGACCAGCTTCAATGGTCTGAGCGATGCGCTCTTCCTGAGTCCCGCTGAAGTAGGTATCATCTGTGCATAATACGCCGAGGAACATCGTGTCTGAAAAGGTCGGGTCACCGAGGTAATCGAAAGTGGCGGGGTCGATCACGGTATTGATGTACATCAACCGCAGCAAGGGGATGAGGTCGCCTTTGTTGGCGGAGGCCAGCGCCTTTAAAAATATCATGCGGCTGGTGAGCGTGTACATTTGATAGGCGGTGGTGTATTCAAGCTGGTTGAAGGTGAAGGTGCCTTTTACTTTTTCGCCGCTTGGCAATGGGAACTCGTATGCGATGGGCTTATCGGCAACCTTGGCCGCCAATTCATCGTACGCCGCCAGAGCATCCTTGCCACCCATATCCGCGGAACAGTCTTCATCGTCGTTGCAGGCTTTCAACACGGCAACCAAAACTTTATCGAAGGCTTTTTCCTGCGAAAGCGCGCTCTCTTCACCGGTCTGCGTCATGTTGATGGTTCCATCGAGGATCAAGCCCGCCAGGCGGTCTGCGTGTGCGGCGGCGTATGTTTGGGAAACGGCAGTTCCATAACTTACGCCGTACAACCAAAATTTTTCATCGCCGATGATTGCGCGGAACGACTCAATATCTTCCGCAACCTGGTCGGTGCCGAAGAACGCCAGCTTGGCCGGTTCGATGCCGATTTCCGCAACACATTCTTCGATGTACGTGCGCGCATCGTCAATGGCGGCCTGTTGTTCTTCGGGTGTGTCGTACCCTTCTTCGCCGGTAGTATCCACGTCGGTCAGATAACGAATGAAATCCTTTTCAAAAGCAACGGGACATTCCAGCGGATTGGAAAGCCCGATGCCGCGCTGATCGTAAAAGACGATATCAAAATGCTCTAAAACACTTTCGCTGAAATAATCCAAATAAGCGCTGCTGATGCCCTCTCCGCCGGGTCCGCCGGGGAAGGCCTGCACATACATGCCGTAGCGTTCGCCGGAAGCGGGCCGCACACCAAAGACCACGCTTATGGTTTCGGTGTTTGCTGGGTCAAAATGATCGAGCGGAACTTCAATGCTCACACAGGTAAGGTCCGGGGTTTCATCGCAAGGCGCGCCGCCCAGTTCCTCCAGTTTTGCGGCAATGCTGGGAAGCGTCACATCAACGGGTTCCAGAGTGGGAGGGATGTTGGGGGTCGGTGTCGGCATCAAGGTCTGGCAGGCCAGCGATACCAGGGCAATGATCGAAATAAATTTCAAAAGTTTTTTCATGTTTCTCTCCTCATATAAATTGGCTCTTATAAATTGGTAAAAGTGTACGATAATGCCGACTTAATCACACACCCCAATTTGTCCTATGATGCGAACCCGTGCCACTTGCGGATCTCGGCAATGCGCGACTCGGGATCCGGTTCCTTGTACGGAGATGGATCATTCGCTTCAAACTTTAACGGACGGCTGGTCAATGCGCCGAAGACAGCATCCACCCCGTGAGCAACGTTGCGCGGATCATAGCCGCCTTCGAGCACAAAGACGATCTTGCCATCGCAAGTTTCTTCCGCAATCTCCACCAGTTTTTTGGAAATATTAAAATATCCCGCTGTGGATAATCCCAATGATGTGATCGGGTCGTTCCAATGCGCGTCAAACCCCGCAGAGATCAACAACATCTGCGGACGGAACGCCTCAACCATGGGTTTAAAAATTTCATCACTGATTCGGGCAAAGGTCTCATCTCCTGCGTGGGCATGGAGCGGGACATTTGCAATGCGTTTCTTCGCGTGCGGCGCATCGTCGAACCAGCCTGTGCCGGGGTAAATTCCCCATTGATGTGTGGACACAAAGCCAGCCCGTTCCTCGTTTAGAAATGCGGCCTGAGTCCCGTTGCCGTGATGCGCGTCGTAGTCAATCACCATCACGCGCTCCATCCCGTTGGACAAAACATCCTGCGCGGCGATGGCGATGTTGTTGAAGATACAGAATCCCATCGAACGGCGCGGTTCGGCATGGTGTCCCGGCGGGCGGACAATGGCGAAGGCATTCCTCGCTTCGCCGCGCATCACTTTCCGCGCGCAGGTGATGACTCCACCGGCGGCGAGCATGGCATCTTCGTAGGATGTTTGTGTTACGTAGGTAGGCGCATAATCAATCACCCCCGCTCCCTGCTTGCAGACTTCCTCAATAGCTTGAATCAATCCTGCTTCGTGAACCCGCGCCACCTCCTCCACCTCCGCGCGGACAGGTTCGATGCGTTCTGCCCCAAAAGAATCCAAGTGCGGCTCGATGATCTCCAACCTGCCCGGCCGTTCAGGGTGATCTGGATATTCATGGCTCCGCGAGGGGACAAAGGTGAAGATAGTATTCATCCGCAAATTATAGCCGTTGTTTTCCCACTCTGGACTCCATCAGCTTGCTGATGGAATTTTTAGCAACACCCACAGGGCAGCAAGCTGCCCGACTCCAGAGTTA
>JACPVB010000193.1 GCA_016191985.1 Chloroflexota bacterium
TAACTGTCGCAAATTGAAGTTCCATGATTATTTCCTTTCAAGAACCTGACACGTCGGGCAAACATGCGTGCCGCGCTGTCCCACGGTTAACTTTTGAATTTCAGCGCCGCAGACGGGGCAGGGCTTGCCTTCACGGTCGTACACGCGAAAATAATTTTGATACTCGCCGCCGCGATAAACCCAGTCGATGCTGGCGCCGTTGCGGCGGATGCCTTCCTTGAGCACGGAACGGATCGCTTCGTGCAGCGCCGCGGCCTGTTTGCGCGAAACCGCATTCGACAACCCGAGAGGATGCAGCTTCGCCATGTGCAGGCATTCATCGGTGTAGATGTTGCCAAGACCGGCCAGGAAAGTCTGGTCAAGCAGCAATGGTTTTAATTGGCGTTTCTTTTTGCGTAAATTTTCAAACAGCCATTGCGGCGTAAAGCTTTTCTCCAGCGGCTCCGGGCCCAGTTTGCCGAGGATGGTTTCGGGCTGATCCGTGAGCCAGACGCGCCCAAACTTGCGGGTATCGTTGAAGGCGAGCTGGCTTTCCTGTCTGTTTTTAGAACGCAGGGTGAGCACGAGGCGGTCGTGTTTTTCCGGCTTAATTTTACCTTTTCTTAGCATTAAATCCCCGCTCATGCGCAAATGTATTAGGAGATTGTAATCTTCCAGCAGCAGGATGAGAAATTTTGCGCGCCGTGAGACGCCCAGTACCTTTTGCCCCAATACCTGTTCCTTAAATTTTTTTACCGAGGGAGTGGCAAGCGTCCGCGCCCAGAGTACATCGGCGGAGACAATGGTACTGCCGATGATCTCTGGCTCTATTGCGCGGGCGATGGTTTCAACTTCCGGGAGTTCGGGCATAAAAATATCCATGTCATTGCGAGCGCGGAGCGCGAAGCAATCTCCTGTAAGTGGAGGCTGCTTCGCAAAAGAACCGCTCGCAGCGACATATTACTCGTTGAACATCTCTCCAACCGAGCGGCCTTCGTGGGCGCGTTTGATCACTTCGCCGAGGAGCGAATCCACGGAAAGCACGGTGATGCGTCCTTCAAGGCACTCTACCTTTTCAGGGGAAAGGGGGACCGTATCGGTGGTGATGATGTGCTTTATTGGCAGGGATGCGAGTCGTTTTGCGCCGTCCTGTGAAAGAATGGCATGGACGAAGGCGAGGTACACATCTCGCGCGCCGTTCTGCTTCACCACATCCACAGCTTGGGCAATGGAACCGCCGGTATCCACCTCGTCATCCACGATGATCACATCGCGGTCTTTCACGTCGCCGATCAGGGTCAAGGCTTCAGCCTTTGCGTCATTGCCCTGACGGCGCTTTTCGATGAACGCGATGGGTGTGTCCATATCTGCCGCGTAATTACGTCCCTTTTTGGCAAAGCCAAGGTCCACAGAAACCACCACAGGCTCGTGCATGCCCGCGCGCATATTGTCATTGATGTGGCTGACGAGCAAGTGCGAGGCGGTCAACACGTCGCCGGGGATCGAGAAGAAGCCCTGCACCTGTCCGGCGTGCGGGTCGAGAGTCATGTAACGGTCGGCGCCGGCCACTTCGAGCATGTCCGCAACTAAACGGGCAGTAATCGGCACACGCGGCTGGTCTTTTTTGTCGGAACGTCCGTAGCACAGGTACGGCACAACGGCTGTGATGCGCGCCGCCGAATCCAAACGCAGGGTTTGGATCATAATGAGCAGTTCCATCAAATTGCGATGGACGGGTGATGACGTGGTCTGGATCACGTACACATCCTGTCCACGCACGCTTTCGTTTAACTTCACAAAAATATTCTCGTTCGGAAACTCGATCACCTCGCGCGAACTTAACGGCTGGTTGAGATAATTTGCGATCTTCTGGGCCAGCTCCGGCGCCCCGCTGCCTGCAAAAAGTTTGATCCCTCCGTATACTTTCAAATCGTGATGAACATGGTGCATTAACTATTTCTCCTTGGTTTGAGACGTCCATTCAGAGCGTAGCACACTCATGATGAGGACATCGTCGTATTTTCCAAATTTATAAACCGCTTCACGCAAGCGCCCTTCCAGCACAAAGCCGGCTTTCTCATACGAACGCACGGCGCGGATATTCTCGGTATAGACTCGTAAAAATGCGCGGTTCAGGTTCAAGGTTTCAAAGCAGTGGCGCACGAGCAGAGACATTGTTTCAGAACCGTAGCCCTTGTTCCATTCAGATTTATCGCCGATCAAAATTCCAAGCTCGGCGGAGCGGTTCACGGAATCAATATCAAACACGCCGCAATTGCCGATCAGCTTCCAGTTCTTTCCTTTGCGTATTTCAATCGCAAGTGGTTTTACTTTTTGGTCGCGGTTTGCAAGCGAATTAAACCAACCCTCTTCATCTGCCATCGACATGGGCAAATACAACGCCAGTCCGCGCGTCACCTCGGGGTCGTTCACCCATTCGTGGAATTTTGCCACATCCTCGCGCTCCACCGCGCGCAAACGCAGATGCCTGCCATAAATAATGCTCATTTCGACCTTCCATTCAACAACATCTTCACTGCTTCCCACGGTGAAATATTTCTTTGGACAACTTTCTCAAGAGCCTCATCATACTCTTTTTGACTGACATCCTCGTGGAATCGATTCAACAGTGCTTCGCGGATCAACGCCTCCAACTCGACCTCGAGCCGGGTGCGTTCTCGAACGGCCCAATCCCCACTCTGACGGAGATGACTCACATGCCGCCCAATGGACTCTGCCAGTTCCACGATGCCTTTGCTTTCAATCGAAACCGTCTTTTGGATCGGTTGAATCCACATCAGCCTGGAAGATGAATCTTGCGTGGGAGCAACCGTCCGCATGATGGAGCCGTGATGCCGGAATACTCGTTCCGTCGGGTGCGCCAAATCCAGCATGGACTTGAGCGCTTTCTCCGTGTTTTCCACACCGGGTCGATCTGCTTTGTTGATGACGAGAATATCTGCAATTTCCAAAATGCCCGCTTTGATGGCCTGGATGTCGTCACCGAGACCGGGTGCCTCCACGACCAAAGTCGTGTGCGCGAGGCGGGCCACATCCACTTCGCTCTGGCCCGCGCCGACTGTTTCAATAATGATGATATCGAACCCAGCCGCATCGAAAACCTGTACCATATTGGCAGTGGCTTGCGCCAGCCCGCCCAACGAACCACGCGTTGCCATCGAGCGGATGAAGACATGCGGGTCACCGGAAAGGTCGCGCATGCGCACGCGGTCACCAAGCACCGCACCACCCGTGAATGGGCTGGACGGGTCCACTGCGACGATTGCCACGCGTTTATTTTCCACTTTGCGATAATACAACGCAAGCTGATTCACCAGCGACGACTTGCCCGTGCCCGGCGCACCCGTCACACCGATGAGATGCGCCCTGCCCGTGTGGGGGAATAATTCGATTAATGCGATGCGTCCATCAGGCGCGTTGTTTTCCACTTGCGTGAGCAAACGCGCCAATGCAAGACGATCACCGTTGAGAACTGCCTGGGAGTAGGTCATGAATAATTGCTTCGTCCTGAGCGGAGTAACGAGTGTTCTTCGAGGAACGTAGTCGAAGGACACTGATTTAGGAAATTATAAAATACCATACAATCCGCGCTTCGACTTCACTCAGCGAGAAGGTCTGATTTAACAACAAAACACAGA
The DNA here is from genome assembly GCA_016191985.1 of Chloroflexota bacterium. Taxonomy (GTDB): domain Bacteria; phylum Chloroflexota; class Anaerolineae; order Anaerolineales; family Villigracilaceae; genus Villigracilis. Next base: position 3,639 of record JACPVB010000193.1, read on the forward strand.
GCCTTTGCTCTGTGTGGGGAAGGCAGGCTATCCTGCCACTGCGGTTTGAACATCACGAATAATATCTTCGGTGGAAGCGCCAGGCCCGAAGACACCCGCCACTCCCATTTCTTTTAAACGCTGCAAGTCTTCATCGGGGATGATGCCTCCGATGAAAACCTTTACGTGAGTCTGGCCGTTGGCTTTGAGCAATTCCAGCACGCGCGGAGTGAGAGCCATATGCGCTCCGGAGAGAATCGATAAGCCGACCACATCCACGTCCTCTTGCAACGCGGCCTCGGCGATCATTTCGGGAGTCTGACGCAGGCCGGTATAGATCACTTCCATGCCGGCATCCCGCAAGGCGCGCGCCACAACCTTTGCACCGCGATCATGCCCGTCCAGGCCGGGCTTGGCAACCAATACTCTTATCCTTCGACTTTGCTCAGGACTGGTTTTTTTATCGGTCATAGTTCCTCCAGGGGAAATATCGCCGGTGATTATACTATGTATCAAAATCTCACTATTTGATAAAAATGAAAGGACGGTGATTTCTTCAATCACCATCTCATTGATTCATTTCTTGACAAGGGGATAGCCAAAAGGTATGATGTGGTCACACAGGTGACCACATGAAACGAAAAACCAAAAAATTACAGGAAATCGGTATCCGCGAACTCAAAGCGCGGACTTCGGAAGTAGTGCGTTCCGTCAAGGAGGGGCGCGCCCGCTATGTTGTCACCCAGCGCGGAGTGCCGGTAGCGGTCATCATCCCCATCGAGGCGCTCCCGCCCGAAAAATCAGCAGACGAAGTTTGGGAGAGGTTAATGAAGATCAGGGAAGAACTTGGCAAAGGCTGGCAGAGTGAAAAAAGCGCGGTGGAAATTCTTTCGGAGATGCGTAGATGAAATTGCCCCTTACCATTGACGCAAGTGTTTTTGTAAACGCATTTAGTCCCCTGGAGGCGGGCAGTGACCAAAGCTTGGAGTTTATCAGTGGGCTAAATTCGCCGCACACACAAGTCATTGTTCCTGTGCTTGTTTTGACGGAGGTTGTTGCTGCCATTGCTCGAAGACAAAGTGATTACGATTTGGCAATGCAACTGGCTCAAAATATTAAAGCGCTCCCCAATATTAACTTTATCGTCATTGATGAAAGCCTTGCAGATTTTTCAAGTGAAGTCGCTGCGAAATACCGCCTGCGCGGCAGTGATGCCGTATACGCGGCGGTGTCTCTTCGGTTTGGAACAGAACTCGTCACATTGGACAAAGAACAACTGGAACGACTACCAAAAGTAATATCAACCCGAGCGCCGTAAATTCAGTACTTCAAAAAACGAAGTAACGACAAGTCGTTACTTCGTTTTTAATTACATTCCATCATCCTTCGGCGGCGCGGTGGGACCGTAATCCAGCACCTGGCGCATTTGCGTGGCTCCCTCCGGCGGACCGACAATCTTTTTATCCTCCATCGTATCCACGATGCGGGAGGCGCGGGTGTAGCCGATGCGTAATCTTCTTTGCAACATGGAGACGGAA
>JACPVB010000194.1 GCA_016191985.1 Chloroflexota bacterium
GTTTTGTTTTCCGTAAATATCCTCAGGCAGGGATGGCTCCGCTTCTGTCTGTTTGATTAACTCGATATTCGAACCAGCCGCCAGTTTACGCACATCGTCGCTGACGAGGCGTAGATTCACATCCTGTGGCTGTAAAACCCACAGGCAGCGATTTAATTCGGGGTTGAAATCCAGCAGGAGCATTTGCCTGCTATTACCCGTGAATGCCATGCTTAGTTTTTCATATTCAAGCGGCGCGCCTTGCAAAAGGTCATCCACATTTGGATTGGTGTAATAAAAAGGGAAATACCAATAGGGAGGTGTGCTTCCAAAGTTTTCAACCTGATAGGTGGTGTTGATCGAAAATGAAACCGCATATTCTCCCATCACGCCCATCACTTCCTGGTCGGTGAGCAGGGAGGTGCCGGGTTCGATGCCCGGCGCGCGCCAGAGCAACTGCTGGGCAAAGCGCTCCTGTTTCTCCCACGAATATTGGAATTCCTTCGTGTTGTCCAAATGAAAGTTGATTGCCAGCGCCAAAAGAAACGCAAGAAGAAGATTCTTTTTGCGCTCGTCGGTGACGAAATAGTCAGCGAGGAAAAAGGTCAGCAGCGCCGCACCAAACATCGTCGGAATCCCGAAGCGGGATGCCGAGAGCAAATTTTTGCTTTCCACAATCGAACGCCCGATGAACCAGATCGGCAATCCACCTGCCATTAACGCGGCGAGAGCGAGGGTGACAGAATCCCTGCGCCAGTTGTTTTCGTCCGCTTCTGTGGAATTGGGTTGCAATCTCCCAAAATAAAAATAGGCCAGAATAAACCCAAGCGCGGAGACAGCAAGCTTGAATTGACCGAAGGGAGATAAAAGATTTAATTTGCTTGCATCGGTTGCCATGCCCCAGCCAATCGTCAGCACGGAAATCGCGTCTGTGAGAAAGGCGGTAAACAGAAAACCTAACGCCTTGAATGGCTCGGTGAACAATTGCATCAGGATGATGGGTTCATTGCGCGTTACACCTTCAGGATTTTGATACACCACCACGCGCCAGTAAAAGAAAATGCCAAGCACAACCAGATATGGAAGCCCGTTGAGAAACACCCGTCCCGCTTTTTTTACAAAACCCGATTCAATGCGCGAGATCAGAATCCATAACACGACAACGCGGATCAATTCAAGCCCGGCAAAATACTCGCTGGTAAAAAGATGCGCGGCCTCAAACCCAAGCGCAGCGATTGCAAACAACCACTTTTTGTAAGTTGTTTCTCGCAATGCAAGCACCATCAAAATCAGCGAACTGTTGAAGGTGAGGAATCCAAACCAATGATGGGTGGACCCGACCGCAAACGGCTGGAGCATAAAGAATGGAAAGAGCGCAAACAAAAGCGAAGCATAAATCGCTTCCATTTTTCGTTCGTTCCACATCACCCGCAGGAAAACCCAAAACGTCACGACGGTTCCAAAGCGCATAAGCAGGGCGGCAACATGCCATGCCATCGGCCTGAACCCCAGCACGTTAAAACCAAGCGTGTACAGCCATGCCGCATTGGGCCTGCTGTCAAAGACGAGCATTTCACGCAGGCTGTCAATTCCTTTTAGCTTTGCATAAAAAACATAAGGCCAGTCATCCATATAAAAGCCGAGATTTGGGATGAGCAGGCCAAAAGCAAAAATACATGTGACCAAAAATGCGAGCGGCGCGCTTTTTTCTGAAAAAATTAGTTGTTTGAAAAATGATCTGACTTTATTCATGTTGCCCGTGATTATACCCTTGACGTTAATCCCCGCTTCGCCCTTAATCTGCGGGCCGATTCTGTTTCTTCAACTTTTTCTTATGCTGATATAGAGAAACGCCACTCTCTTCTCCCTGTGCCAACTCTCGACAGACTCTGTGGAAGCTGGACACAGGGTTTCACCTACAATGCGCCGCCGAAGACGGCGTCTTGAGCGCAAAACAATGATGCAGAAAGTAAAGTGCCATGCTCCAGGATTTGAGGTAAAATAGAACACACGTTCCCCTAACCAACCAACCGAAAAATAACATGGACTTTAAACTTCAAGCACCCTTCATTCCCATGGGCGACCAGCCCGAAGCCATCCGCGGACTTGTGGACGGCGTGAACAAAGGATTCAAGCACCAGGTTTTGCTCGGCGCCACCGGCACAGGCAAGACCTTTACGATTGCGTACGTGATCCAGGAATTGCAAAAGCCCGCGCTCATCATGGCGCATAACAAAACGCTTGCGGCGCAGTTGTATGCGGAGTTCAAGGAATTCTTCCCTGAAAACGCAGTTTCGTATTTTGTTTCCTACTACGATTATTACCAGCCCGAAGCCTACGTCCCGCGCCATGATCTTTTTATTGAGAAAGAGACTCAGATCAATGAAGAGATCGAACGTCTGCGCCTTGCGGCGACCACGGCCTTGATCTCCCGCCGCGATGTCATCATCGTTGCCTCGGTCTCGTGTATTTATGGCCTGGGGTCACCCGAAGAATTCGGCAAAGGGACAGTGACCCTGAAGGTGGGCGAAATCTACCGCCGCAACGCTCTGCTGCGACAGTTGATCGAGAGCCAGTACCAGCGCAATGACATGGAACTGCGCCCGGGTACTTTCCGCGTACGTGGCGATACGCTTGAAATTGTCCCTGCCTACGAAGACAAGCGCGGTTTCCGAATCACATTCTTCGGCGACGAAGTGGAACGCATCATGCAGTTCAGCCCTGTCAGCGGAGAGATTTTTGACGAGCCGAATGAAATTTCCATTTACCCCGCCAAGCAATTCCTGACCGATGCGGATCGATTGAAGGATTCGATCAAGAATATCGAACTGGAGTTGGAAGAGCGCCTCGCGTTCTACAAAAGCCAGGGGAAATTTTTAGAGGCCCAGCGTATTGAACAGCGGACACGCTATGACCTGGAGATGTTGAAAGAAGTGGGCTATTGCTCTGGCATCGAAAACTACTCACGTCAGTTGGATGGGCGCGCACCCGGCTCCCACCCGTGGACGATGATCGACTTTTTGCCAAGCGATTATTTGCTGGTGATCGATGAGAGTCACATGACTGTGCCGCAAATCCGCGGGATGTATAACGGCGACCGTGCACGAAAAGAAACGCTGGTTGAGTATGGCTTCCGCCTGCCATCTGCCATGGACAACCGCCCGTTGAAGTTCGATGAGTTCGAGCAGGTGATGGGCGCTACAATTTACACCTCCGCCACGCCCTCGGAATATGAAATGGGACATGCCGAGCAGGTCGTCGAGCAGATCATCCGCCCAACGGGATTGGTGGACCCTGAGGTCATGGTGCGCTCAACCAAAGGCCAGGTGGATGATCTGGTCGGAGAGATCAGCCAACGGGTGGAAAGAGGCGAGCGTATTTTGGTCACGACCCTGACGAAGCGTATGGCCGAAGACCTGACCAAGTACATGAAAGAGCTGGGGATTAAAGTCAATTATTTGCATTCGGAGGTGGAGACGCTTGAGCGCGTCAGCATCCTGCGCGATCTGCGTTTGGGGACTTTCGATGTGCTGATTGGAATCAATCTTTTGCGCGAAGGCCTGGACCTGCCCGAAGTTTCGCTGGTGGCGATTTTAGATGCGGACAAGGAAGGCTTCCTGCGCTCGGATAAGGCGTTGATCCAGACCATCGGGCGCGCGGCGCGTAATGTGAACGGACGCGTGATCATGTATGCAGACCGGATGACTGATTCGATGAAACGCGCGATAGACGAGACCACCCGCCGCCGCGCCAAGCAGATGAAGTTCAACGAAGAGAACGGCATCATGCCGATCAGCATTCACAAGGAAATTCACGACCTTACGGAGCAGATGTCTGCGAAGGCAATTGGAGAAATGAAGGGTGAATATAAAATCAAGGCTTCCGATGGGATGCCGCGCGGTGAACTGCGTAAGATTGTTGACGAAGTGGAAAAGCAAATGAAGGAAGCCGCGAAGAATCTCGAATTCGAGCGCGCCGCCGCCCTGCGTGATGAATTGTATGAATTGAAAACTTTACTGGCTGAAGATGAAAGCTTGAAGCCCTGGGAAAGAATTAAATTGATGACCGGGGAAGAGTGATTTTCTGAGAAATCAAAAACTCTCAAGGGTACAATCCTTGAGAGTTTTTGATTTAATTTATTTAACTCACCTTACGCGATTTCGTCGTCGTAGGGGCGACCCGTCAGGGCATAACCTTATGCCGATTTATAAGAAAGGGTCGCCCTTTACGAAGCATTTCCATAAAATGTGATTGGGTCGCCCCTACTGCGTAACATCAGTTATTTAACGTGAAGTCGCCAAGACGCTACGTTTTGGCGATTTTTTCTTTGCGGTAAATTTCGTGCAAATCTTACGGGGTGACATATCATGAATGTGTCGGCTTGGGCCTGTGATGAATGCAGGGATATAACTCACCGTCCACGATCAGGATGTGGTTGACGATCCAATCCGCGATCTCTTCGTGGATTTTCAACGCCAGTTCGTTCGATCCACCGGAGCTGGTAAATTCCATGTGAAATTTATCGAACTTTTCAATAAAAACCGCGTGAGCTTTTTTGTTCATTCCGGCGGCGCGGCAGTGATAGGTCTCCATGCAATCTTCCTCCTTCCCAAAATGCCAGCCTGAATAAAACCTGAGAATGCCCAAAATTCTGGCGATATTTTCACTGCCATGACCATTGTTGATCGCATCCCCAAGTTTGTTAAGGGTGTCAACCAGGTACTTGTGCTGGTTGTCCAGCGTATCATCGCCAGTGCTGAGGGCGTTGTCCCATTCTAAATGTTTTGGTGTATACATAAGGCTCCTGAAACTTCAGAGGAATTATATTTTTTTTCCAGTACAGAAACCTTGCAATATCCAAATAATTCCTGCCGAATTACCTTATTCTACTCTTTTTGTTTTCTTTATAGAACCTTTACATTGTGGTTGTATCCTTTGGGCGTAATCAGGAACAAACCTGAACATTCACTCAAAAGGAGTATGAAATGAAAAAGACAATTTTGATCGTAGGTTTGGTAGTGTTGGCGCTGGGAGTATTTGGTGTGGGCGCGGCTTTTGCCCAGGATGGCAACCCTCCCATTGGCCGGGGAATGATGGGCAACGGCACGTTTGGCCCCCTGCACACTTATATGGTGACTGAATTCGCGGATCAGCTTGACCTGGACGTGGATGATGTCAACACCCGCCTCGCATCTGGCGAGACCATGTACAGCATCGCCCTTTCGGCAGGCGTCACCGCTGACGAATTCCCCGCCCTCATGACCGAAATCCGCGCGGCTGCGCTGGCCGAGGCTGTGAAGGCCAACGTCATCACCCAGGAGCAGGCGGACTGGATGCTCTCACACGGCGCTGGCATGATGAACGGCCAGGGTAATTATGGCAACTGCCCGATGCTGGACGGCGATTATCAAAACGGTTTCCGCGGCGGCCCAGGCGGCATGATGGGGAACGGCTATGGCCCCGGAATGATGAACGGCTGGGGCGCGGGGCAGCAGGTGAACCCATAATTCGTGAGGCGTAGTTCGTAATGAAAAAGGATTGGCGGTCGTTTGGCTACCAATCCTTTTTTGTATTAGGATTTCTTTCTGGGTGATTTCTTTTTCGCATCTGACTCTACTGTGGCCTGGTTGCCCTCACCAGAGACAATGTTCCCGCCTGTGACGTCTCCGCCGACATAAATATTTGTAATATTCCCTGTGCTTAGTTTTCTCTCGTTTTCGCTCACAACACCGCTCAATAATTTCCGCACATTGACCTTGACCAGCCGATTCCCATTTTTGACAGGATGTTCTTCAAATCCATCTCGTTCGAGTTGAAGTAAGTAATCATAATCTAATGGTTCAGCTTCGGGCGCTTCGGGGATCGGAACTCGTTTCTGCGCGTCCAATCCCTTGATCGACCCATGAATCTCATCCAACTGATA
>JACPVB010000183.1 GCA_016191985.1 Chloroflexota bacterium
ACCTGAAAATTATACAGCCAAAAGGAAATTTGCCTCTTGACAAACGTCCCCTGTTAGACTATTATCTAATTAGACATTGGTCTAACACAGGCATTTGCCTAACTGACGAGCTAATTTAAGGAGAGAGGTTACCATGTCTATTGTCAATGAAAACCTGGTAGAAGAACAAATAACTTATGCTCATCCCTCCGACTCGGATGCTGAAATATCCGCGCGAAACCTTTTCACCCACCAAACCGGGCAGGCGCTCGTGACGCTAGGGACTGTGTTCAAATTCATACCGCCATTCAACGATCACATCGACAAAAACACCGGCCAACTGCTGATTGCGATTGGTAAAAAATTGAAGGCCACAAAATAATCCCGCAGCAAACCAAGGAACTTATGACCGACAACCAGAGCATCTCCCCTACCATCACTTGGGATTTTGGAACGGCATACGAGCTGTTCATCAGCCTGCACGTTTTGCACGAACCGGATTATTTTGGAATTCGCCCATCGTATGCCGCCGGAGTCCGTTCACGGATACCGGCAGCGGAACGCAAACTGCTGGAAGAGGTGTATCCGATCACGGGGGTGCCTCTCAAATGGCTGAATACCCTGCCTGCCCCCAAGGATGCAATCAGCGCGCTGTGGGCGTTGAAGCAAATCCCGGCTTCCGAACGGTTGAGCAAACTGCTTCGATTGGACGAGCCTTATCAAGGTGGTAATCCGGAGGAATTGGAAAAGCACAAACGGTTTCATGAAACCCTGTTGCGAATTGCCGCAGAAGGAACCTGGAAACCCGAAGATGCGGATTTTTTCCTGAAGATCTTTAGCAAAAAACACGGCGGCTTGAAAAAGGAAGCCCTCGAACGCTGTCTCGAGTGGTGGAGCAAACCCGAAGAACTCGGCGAAGGATTTCTCACCGCCATGCAATCGTATTACCAGGCGTTTTTTGAAGAAGAGGAAAGGCGTGTCGAACCCGTCCTCAAAGCTGGTTTGAAACGTGCCCAAAAATTAGCCTCCACGATGAACATCGAAGAGTTATTCGTTGAACTTTCACAAGGCATTCAACTGGGAGATGAATTCCGCGCCGCCAAATTCATCATTGCCCCCGCCTTCTGGACAACGCCGCTGATCTTCTTTGAAAAAATTGACAGCGAAACCATGCTCCTGCTTTTTGGCGCCCGCCCGGCGGATATGTCTGTGATCCCCGGCGAGACCGTGCCCGATGCGCTGGTGAGATCGCTCAAGGCCCTGGCCGACCCCACGCGTTTAAAAATTTTGTACTATCTTTCCAATGAAAGCCTCACCCCGTCTGAGATTGCCCGCAAATTGCAGTTGCGCCCGCCAACAGTGACCCATCACTTGAGTGAACTACGCCTCGCCAGCCTCGTGGAACTTTCCCTGAACCAGGATGAAAAGCGCTACGCGGTACGCAAGCAGGCGCTTGAATCCATCTTCGGCAACTTGCAGGCGTTTTTACAAAACAACCCACAAAAAGAATAAGAGAAGGAATGAACAAACAAAACATAAAAGTTCCCAGGCTCTTCCGAGTATTGGGCGAATACAACTCCCAAATCCGCGCTTTCAAGCCGAATGCGCGGCTTTATCTTTTTAACGTCATTCTCACCGGCGCGGTGATGGGCGTGTTCCGTCTAATCTTCAACTTTTACGTGCTCAGCCTCGGCTTTGACGAGGCCCTGCTCGGCAACCTCATCACCACCAGCAGTTTCGTGGCTCTCATCGTCGCCCTGCCAATGGGCTACCTTGCAGACATCATCGGGCGCAAAGGCTCGCTGCTCCTTTCAGGGGCTTTGCTTAGCATCTCCATTCTTGCCATGGCGCTCTGGCAGTCAGAGACCTCTTTCTATTCCATGAACGTGCTCTCCGGCATCGCGCAAAGCCTGGCAGGCGTGACCATGTCACCCTTCCTGATGGAGAACAGCAACGAGAAAGAGCGCACGTATCTCTTCAGCTTCGGCCAGGGACTGCAAATGACCATGGCCTCCGTCGGCAACTGGGTCGGCGGATATCTCCCTACCTGGATGGGCAACGCCAAAAATGTCATGGCTACCAGCAGCGTGGCGTATGGTGATTCGATCTTCATCATCGGCATCGGCGCGGCGCTGGCCATCATCCCGCTGGTCTTTCTCACCTCGCCAAAACTCGAACGCGATCAACGCGCCATCTTTGCGCCGTTTCAATACGCAGCCAAGAATCCAGTCCTGCTCACAAAATTGATTCTGCCCATGCTGCTCACCTCACTGGGCGCGGGACTCATCATGCCGTTCATGAACGTTTTCTTCCGCCAGGTGCATCACCAGCCAGACCCGGTCATCGGCGCGTTATTTGCCTGGGGTTCACTGGCAATGGGCATCGGGTTGCTGATCGCGCCCCCGCTCGCGGAACGCACAGGCAAGATTCAACTGGTGGTCATCACGCAGGCGTTATCGATTCCATTCCTCATCCTGCTTGGTTTCTCACCGCTCTTTTGGGTCGGCGCGGCAACCTATTACATCCGCCTCGCGTTGATGAACATGAGCTCGCCCGTTTACCAGACCTTCATCATGGAGCATGTTGAACCGACAGGCCGCGCCACAGTTGCCAGCCTCACCAGCATGGCATGGAATTTCGGCTGGGCGTTCAGCCCCACCATCAGCGGCTGGCTGCAAGTGCGGTACGGGTTCGGTCCGTCGTTCGTGGGGACGATTATCCTTTACACGATTTCCGTCATCATGTACTGGGCGTTCTTCTGGCGCGGCAGCATCGCCGCAGTGCCAGCCACAGCCGCGGCGGATTGAACATAAAAAAGCCAACTACTCCTCCAAAGGAATGCAGGTCGGATTGAGTAATCCGACCTGCACGTTTTTGTGGGAAAATTGGGAAATGGAAAAGCACGATGTTCTAATCCTCGGCGGCGGGCCAAGCGGACTCTCCACGGCGTTGCACCTGGCAAAGGCCGCTCCGCATCTGACTCCCCGAATCCTGATTCTCGAAAAGGAGCATTATCCGCGCCTCAAGCTGTGCGCAGGTGGACTCGTCATCGACGCTGAAGTCATCCTTGAACGCCTCGGCCTCGATACAAGTGAAGTCCCACACGTGGATGCGGAGGATATCCGCTTCGATTTCGCGGGCAGGGGACTCACCGTCCGCGTGCCGAAGAGACATGCCATCCGCGTTATCCGCCGCGATGAGTTCGATGCCTGGCTGGCGGAAAAAGCAAGAAGCAGAGGAATAGAGATTAGGGAGGGAGTTTCAATAAAAAAAGTTATCCCAAATGAAAACGGGGTCACTGTCGAAACCGATCAGGGAAATTTCCATGCAACCATCATCGTCGGTGCAGACGGTTCGAACGGAATCACGCGCCGCTGTATTTTCCCAAATGAACCAGTCTACACTGCGCGAGTACTGGAGGTTTTAACTCCCTCCCACCAACACCGCCCTTCGGGTACTTTCTCTGAATTTGGAGGAGGACGAGAGGGGTCTGCATTCTTCGATTTCTTCCCCGTCCCAAACAACATTGCGGGCTACACGTGGGATTTTCCAACCCAGGTCAATGGTACACTCATGCGCTGCTGGGGCGTCTATGACACGAACCTGCTGGCCGACCAAAAACGGCCCGCCTTGAAAGAGCCGCTTGCAGAAGAAATGAAACGCCACGGTTTCGAGCTGGGTGATTACGAGATCAAAGGTCATCCCATCCGCTGGTACAGCCCGTGGAACAAGGCTTCTATGCCGCGTGTGCTTTTGGTCGGCGATGCCGTGGGTGCAGACCCAGTCTTCGGCGAGGGCATCAGCATTGCGCTTGGGTACGGCGTCATCGCCGCGCAGGAGATCGCGGAGTCGTTTCAGCGTGGCGAATTTTCATTTGGCAGATACAAGCGTCGGCTCGTACGAAGCGGGCTGGGCCAAACTTTGTTCGCACGCTGGCTCATCTCACAAGTCATCTATACGTTAAAATGGAAATGGTTTCAAATCCTGCTTTGGCGAATTTTGAAACCGTTCGTCCTTCTGGCCGCATGGATATTCGTTTTGAATTGGAGCAAAAGAATCCCACTGCGTAATTAATTCATCGAGGCACACATGGGCACCGCAGACCTTCACATCCACTCCGTTTACTCGCACGACGCAACCACCACAGTGCGCGCCATTCTCAAACAAGCCGCAGACGTTGGCTTAAACGTTATTGCCGTTACAGACCACGACGAGATTCGCGGTTCTTTGGAGGCGCAGGAGCTTGCGCCAAAATACGGCATCGAAGTGATCGCCGGCGCGGAGGTTTCCACACGGGATGGCCATCTGGTGGCGCTGTTTATCAAAGCACTTCCGCCTGCCGGTCTGTCGCTCGTCGATACGTTGATCCACATCGGCAGGCAGGGTGGCGTTGCCATTGCCCCACACCCATTCAACAACCTGCCAAACAGCCTTTCAATGGAAGCCGTACTGGGCGCGCTCACCAACCCGCGCGCGAAAGGCGCGTTGAAGGGCATCGAAACGCATAACATGACCACACAAAATTTCGACAAGATGGCGCAAAAACTTTCGATCTATCTCCCGCTTGCAAAGATCGCATCCAGCGATGCGCATATTTTCTGGGCCATCGGCGCGGGGCGCACCGGGTTTCCCGGAGAAACCGCACAGGAATTGCGGACCGCGCTGGAGAAAAATACCACTGTGCCAATCCCCTACGAAGAGGAATTCTCAGCCAGGGCGATTCTCAGTTGGGTACACCGCATCACCTTGAGGCGGTTCGGCTACGCCTCCGATGCGCGCTCGATATCCGCCCCCATCGACACCCAGCCGATGACAAGCTCGATGATCCAACGGATCAGAAGAAAAAAAGACGGCCAATGAGCCGTCTTTTTTATGAAGTAGTGCAACATTCATGTTGCATGTGCGATTGCGACATGAATGTCGCAGTACCTTTTATGACCTGACCTTTTTGATGAAGCCCGGCGTGTTCAACTCCCGCTCGAGCAGATAGGTAAAATATCCCTGCATGAGGACTTCCGCCTCTTTCTTAACCTCCAGGCTGGGATGTGCACGAGAGGCATCTCTGTAGCTGGATCTTTGGAAGTGGCGCAGATACTTGAGCGTCTCCACGGAAATCTTTGCAAGGTTTGGCAAGCCCTGTCCACAGCGGGGACAGATGACTCCGCCGGCAGTGAACGAGAAGTATTGATCTTCTGCCAGTATCTCACGTCCGCAATTTGCGCACTCAAACAACTGCGGACGAAACCCCACCGCATCCAGTAATCTCATTTCGTAATATCGAACCGCAAGCCACGCTTCGGCTTCTTTTTCGATGCGATCCAGCGTCTCGATCAGCAACCGAAAGACCGTGGGATTCCCGCCCTCCTCTTCGTAGGAAAAGCGCAGCAACAACTCAACTGCGTAAGAGGCATAACTTAATTTTACAAGATCGTCGTGCAAAGGCAGAAACGCATTGACTGTTTCAACCTGCGTAACGATCAACAGGTCGCGGCCTTTGGCAAGCTGTACAGTAATTTGAGTGAAAGGCTGTAAATGTCCACCCTTGCGTGAGGTCATTTTTCGCGCACCTTTGGCAAGCGCGCGCACCATCCCCTGCTCGCGCGTGTAGAGCGTGAGCAATTGGTCGGCTTCGCCCCAATCGGCATGGCGAAGCACAACAGCGGAGGCACGGAAGGAGCGGAAGTCGGGCATTTTCGATTTACGATTTTTGATTTACGATTTGCGATTGGTGATCGAGTAGGGCGGCGTTCTTCTGCATATCAAGACCCGTGTTACGTGTTCCGGTGTTTACGTGTCTACATGTGTACTTACTTAAGGTGTTCCGGCGTAAACGCCTCGGGCAGCAATTCGTGGACGGTGGTTTCCTTTACCAAATTTCCCGCTCCATCCGCCATCAACACGATGGTATCCAAACCGAATTCCGCCATCACCTGCCTGCACCCGCCGCAAGGAGAGCCGCCGTTATTCGTCACCACTGCAATGACTTCAAACTTCGTCTCACCTTCTGACACCGCTTTGAAAATGGCGACTCGCTCCGCGCACATGGTCTGCGGGTAGGCGGCATTCTCCACATTCACGCCGCTGTACAACCGCCCGGACTTCGTCCGTAGCGCCGCGCCGACAGGGTAATTCGAGTAAGGCACGTAAGCGCGCCGGCGGGCTTCGTTTGCAAGGTCGATCAATGATTTGCGTTCTTCATCTGTGAGTTTTTGGGACATAGTATCTCCGAGCAGAACATGCTTTGTGTTGCGTAATGAGTGTTGCGTAGTGCGTGTTCCGTTGTCTGCATATTTACTTGTTTATATTTAGCTACCTACTTCTTCTTTCGTTCCAATTTTTTAATTGCACGCGCCGGCATCCCCACCACCAGCATATCCTCTGCCACATTTTTCGTCACCACCGCGCCTGCGCCTGTGCGAGCGCCTGTGCCAATTTTCAGCGGAGCCACCAGCATGGTGTCTGAGCCGATGAAAACATCTTCGCCGATTTCAGTGGCGTGTTTCTTTTCACCGTCAAAATTACAGGTGATCGTGCCCGCGCCGATGTTGGTGTTCGCGCCGATCTGCGCGTTGCCGATGTATGAAAAATGTCCCATCTTTACGCCGTCGGCCAGATACGAATCCTTCACCTCGCCGAAGTTGCCCATGTGAACATGTTTCCCCAAATGGGCGCCCTTACGCAAGCGCGCGAACGGCCCCATATCCACATCGTCTTCAAGCACCGCGCCTTCGAGAACCGAGGCAAGCACCTTGCAGCGATCCCCGATCTTCGTATCGCGGATGATGGAATTCGGTCCGATCAGATTACCTTCGCCGATCTCGGTTTTTCCATGCAAATACGTATTCGGCATGAGGGTTGTATCTTTGCCAATTTTCACATCCGCCTCAATGTATGTGGAAGCGGGGTCCATCATCGTCACCCCATTGAGCATGTGTTCCTGATTAATGCGCCTGCGCATGGCAGTTTCACATTCTGAAAGATGCACGCGGGTATTAATGCCGATGGTCTCTTCGAGGTCATCCATCACCGTCGCCCGGACGGGCAAACCAGCCTGGGACGCCAATTCAACGGTATCCGTTAAATAATATTCACCCTTTTTGGGATTTTTTGGGATGCGATGCAGGGCATCCCACAGCCATTCGGCATCGAAGCAATAGCCGCCCACGTTCAATTCCTTGACCTGTAACTGCTCTGCCGTGGCGACATATTCCTCCACGATGGCTTCCACCGAACCGTCCGCCTTGCGGATGATGCGCCCGAACCCGCGCGGGTCGTCGGCAATCACCGTCAACATGGAGATCGGGCCTTTGTTATTCTTTTGAGTTTCAACGAGTTTTTGCAAAGTCTCGCCGCGCAGCAGGGGCATGTCGCTGTAACAAACGACGACGAGGTCTGTCTTCCCCTTCAATAAAGATTCAGCCTGCATCACGGCATGGCCTGTGCCAAGCTGGGGTTCCTGCAAAACTGTCTGTGCAGAATCGCCGAGGTATTTCGTCACTTCCTCCGCGCCATGACCCACCACCACCAAAGGTTTCTCGGTTGTAGAGTGTTGTATGGCTTGTATGGCGTGCCAGATCATGGGTTTGCCCGCAATCGGGTGCAAAACTTTTGGGAGGGATGATTTCATGCGAGTCCCCTGGCCGGCAGCCAGGAGGATGGCGGTTATCTTCATATTTTTAACCTCGTAATAAAAACAGGATTTGTGCGGCGATGCCACTCAAATCCTGTTTTAGAAAAATAATCCGCGACTGCGGATATGTCAGGCTGGGGCACCTGGATTCGAACCAAGATCCACAGCTCCAAAGGCTGGTGTGCTGCCATTGCACCATGCCCCAGTGCGGGCAAAATTGTATCACAAATTTTTTATTTTCCGTCCGGGATAATACCAAGTTTACGGGCTTCTTCCAGCGAGATGACTTCGGAATTGGCCGGTTTGTTGCCATGTTTTTCAGCGGCCTGGTCCCAGAAATCGTCCGCGTTGGTGGCCTGGGCTTTTTGAGAGGCGGCATCTTTTAAGAGCGCCTCCATTTCCGGGGCGGGGACTGCCGCAGCGAGTCTATCTGTCTGTTTTTTGGCAACAACTGTCGGCGCGGAGGAAGAGGCGGGGCGATCCTTTTCGACAAGGGCTTTCAGTTCACCGGTCACGCCCATGGATTTAAGCGACTTTTCAACTTCCGCCCGCAAAGCAAGCAGTCCGCTGACTGTTTCCAAAATGCGGTCTTCGGCGGCAAGGTTGTCCCCGGCAACGAGCAGGGCGTAAAGCGGAGTGACTGGGATGAAGAGCAGATCGTGGTCGCCGCCGCTAAAGACGTGGTAGGAGTCGATGGTTTCCTGGTGATTATGGCGGGCAACTTTCAGGCTGGCGTTATGGATGGACATGAGTGTGGAAATGAGCGACACTTCCATGCTTGAGTCGTGGAGCTTTCCAGTGCGCGCCTGCACCAGGCCGCGATCATTCAGCAGGAAGACCGCTTCGGCTTTAACATCCTGCCGGAAGTTGGCGAGCAGGTCCGAGACCCTGGAATGGCGCTCTTCCTCCTGTTCGCCCTTTTTCTCCGGCGGAAAGATGGTTTGCACGAGGCCAAGCCCGCGTTCCACCACGTCTAAAAAATCGGCCAGAGGGACGGGTTTATCGAAGATGGCAAGCGCGCCGCCGTTGAACATTTCGTCGCGCATTTTTTTATCGGTCATGCCGGTGATGAAGATGACTTTTACTTCCGGGTGACGGGCACGAATCTTGTGCATCAACTCCACGCCGCTCATGCCAGGCAGCATGTAATCGGTGATCAACAAGTCAATTTGGTTGCGGCCGGATGCAAGCAGCGCCTCTTCGCCGGAAGGCGATTCGGATATTTTTATTTCCTTGTTCTTGAGGGTATCCAGCGTGGAATGAAGAAGCCGCAAAATATCGCGGTGGTCATCTACAAGCAAAACATTATGGCTCATAGGATGCCTGCCCACTGGATTGGAAATATTTGTTTGGTGATCCCTGACATAAAAAATAATTCATGATCGGTTCTTTCACAGCCGACTCCTGATAATTGGATAAGCGAATTATAGCAAGTTTGAGATATGCGCACAACATTCCTTACGTACCTGTAAACTCTCTGCGGCCTGTCAATTTCCACACTCTTCGCCCCTGGCAATCGATTCGATATTCCAAAGCGGGTTGGCGGTCGGGTCAAAGTCGAAATTGCAAATATCGGGGCCGGTCGCCGATATCCGCAGGCGGTAATAGAGGGGAATGGCGGGAAGGCTGGTGGAGAAGATATTCTGCGTCCGTCGCTGCAAGGTAACGTAATTCGGTTCGCTGGGAAGTAGTTGTTGCGAAGTCAGGCAGGCGTCATCGTATTCGTCGCTGCTGAAGCCGCTGAGGTTCGTTCCGCTCCAAAGGTTGTCCTTGTTTGGGATTTCGGCAGTTGTGAACCAGCCGCATGGTGGTTCAATGCTGTTAACGCCCAGTGCGTATTCGGCCATATCAAATTTGCGGCCAAACAGGAATCCGTTGGGGCCGGAGGCGTAGAGGTCGTTCTGGGAGAAGTATTGCACGTTAAGTTGGATGCCGCATTCCGCGAGCGATGTTTCGAGGATTTCCACAACCTGCCTGCGCTGCGTGGCGGTTGTGGTGTAGTAGTTCAATACCAACGGGGTGTTGAAAGAGACGTTTTTTACGCTCACAGCACGGCGTGGCGTGGACGGGTCATTATCGGTATCCCTCCAGCCGGCCAATTCAAGGAGCGAAATGCCCACTTGCGGATCGTATGGGATGAGTTCAATATTCGAGTCATAAAGGGGATGGTCAACCGGGATGTAGGTGGTGGGCACGGTGGATAACCCGAACAGGACGTTATTAACCACCGACTGACGGTCGAGACAATAGGCGATTCCCTGGCGGGTGTGCTGGTCTGCAAAAATATCCTGGCGGTCTTGTAGAATTTCATAGCCATTGTCGTAGGAGGCGGGCACGATTCCGAGGCCAAGCCATTCCATGCTCATACCGGTAACAAAGAAGGCTTTTGCCTCTCCGGCGGTTTGCATCTCTTGTAATAAGCCTGCGTGGTTATCCAGGTTGATGGTTGGGTCGAGAATGTCACAGCGGCCTGCAACCAGTTCGCTGAGAGCCATGTCCGGGTCAGGGATGAAGCGGAAGGAGAGTTGGTCAAATTTTGGGTAGCCATCCACGGCGCGGAAGTAGTATGGGTTCTTCGTCAAGGTAATGTGATCGCCTGCGATCCATTCCTCCACCGTGTAGGGTCCCCAACCAAGCGGAAAACGGGATGCAACGTCGACGGTCTTCAATTGGTCAACGGGAAACTGGCTCCAGACATGCTTTGGAGAAGGCGACCAAAAATTGGTGAAATAGGCCGGGTCAATGAAGCCCGCTATGCCCCACCACTGTAATGTCTTTTCGTCCGCAGCCTCGTAGGTTTGTGTGCGTTCGATCAAATATGGGTTTTCATTTATTGCGGGGTCGGAGGCAAGTTCGAAAGCGTAAATGGAATCTTCCGAGGTGATGGGGGTTCCATCCGACCAGGTAAGGTCGGGGCGCAGGCGAAAGGTAACAACCATTTGATCCATTTCAAGGGGAGTTGCGCCGTTATAGGTGATGACACAATCATCACCACGGCAGCCAGCGGGGCGGACTTTTATGCCTTCCGCCAACGCGATCAATTTCCCGCTCGCATCCACCACCTGATCTCCGGCCCGCACCGGTGTTTTGACGATTTGCGCATCCCCGTTTTCAAGCGACGGAAGCTGGGTAAATATGACCGTCTGATAATCATAACCAATGGTGTCAATGGGTCCATCATAGATTGCCGCCAGGACGCTGCGTGCGGCATCGTTGGGTCCGCCGAATGGATAGAGCGTATTGGGTTCCTGCCCCAGACACACCGTAAGGGAATCCGTCTCAGCAGATACAGGCGTATTGGTGGGGAGCGGGGTCAATGGCGGAGTGGAGGTGGGAGTCTCCACCTGCAATTGCGGGGTTAAACAAGCGGTAATAATGATGAAGATAAATGCCACAAGCAGAAGTTTATTTTTCATGGTTGCCTGCCAATATAGATGATGCGAGATATGCAAAGCGGATACAGGTGTTCAATTATTAAACGCTGAAGTTTATTATACCCAGCGCGGTCACAAATTGCACTTTCCCATTTCCGAGAGTGTGGCTAAAAGGATGGGGTAAAAACCTTCTCCCCACGGAGATCACGGAGTCCACAGAGAAATAAAGGTTTTGGTATGCCTGCAAAAAAACCGCCTTTCGGCGGTCTCTTTATGTCTGCTTTATTCCACAAGCCAGCACGCCACCCAGTGGCCGGGTCGGGCTTCCCTGAACTCAGGCTCATCATGAGAGCATTTCTCAACTGCAATGGGGCAGCGAGTGTGGAAGCGGCAACCTTTGGGCGGGTTGAGGGGACTGGGCACATCGCCCTTAAGGATGGTACGGTCACGCTTCACATTCGGGTGCGGGATCGGAATGGCGGAAAGCAAGGCCTTTGTGTAGGGATGTAAAGGTTCGCGATAAAGGGCGTCCCGTTCTGTTAATTCCACCATTTTGCCAAGGTACATCACCGCCACGCGATCAGAGATATGTTCCACCACGCTCAGGTTGTGGGCAATGAAAAGATAAGTAAGACCAAATTCCTTCTGCAAATCTTTGAGAATGTTCAAAACCTGGGATTGGATGGAAACATCCAGCGCGGAAACAGGCTCGTCGCAGACGATGAATTTTGGACGCAACGCCAAAGCGCGGGCAATGCCGATACGCTGGCGCTGTCCACCGGAAAATTCATGCGGGTAACGGCGAGCATGGTATTCCTCCAGGCCCACTTTCTTAAGCATGTTGATGGCAATTTCCCAGCGTTCCTTGGGGTGGCCGATCTTATGAATTTGCAAACCTTCCATCACCGCTTCGCCAATCGGCATACGGGGATTCAAAGAAGCATAGGGATCCTGGAAGATAATCTGCATATCGCGCCGCAAAGCTTTCAGTGATTTTGGGCGCATCGTAATAATGTTTTCCCCATTGAACGAGACTTCGCCGGATGTCGGCTCGACCAAGCGGAGAATGGAACGGCCAACGGTTGTTTTCCCACAGCCTGACTCTCCCACCATACCGAGGGTCTCACCGCTTTTTACCGCGAAACTAACCTTATCCACTGCCTGTACCCAGGCTGAGACACGTTGAAAAATGCCGGAACGAACAGGAAAGTATTTTGTAAGATTCTTTACGACCAACAAATCTGGCTTTTCTTGAGTTTGCATATTTGTATTCATCGCCATATCATCTCTATTTAGGATTTGTTTCCATGCTTAAGGGGGGCAACATGCTGGTCGGAGTCCTTATAAAGCCAGCAGCGAACCTTGTGTCCCTCAGAAATATCTTCCAGCTCAGGGCGTTTTTCAGTACAGACTGACAGGTTGTGCTCGATACGAGACATACATCGAGGAGCAAAGCGACAGCCAGCAGGCAGGTTGACCAGATTTGGCACAGAACCTGGGATAACATCCAATCGCTCACGAACCTCGCCCAATACCGGGATGGAACCGATCAAACCCTTGGTGTACGGATGAAGCGGGAGGTCAAAAAGTGAAGCGACGGGTGATTGTTCAACAATTTCCCCGGCATACATAACCGCCACGCGATCTGCCATTTCAGCAATTACGCCAAGGTCATGTGTAATCAGGATCATCGCAGAGCCTAACTGATTACGCATATCCCTCATCAAGTCCAATATTTGGGCCTGGATTGTCACGTCTAGGGCGGTGGTTGGTTCGTCTGCGATCAGCAAATCCGGCACACATGCAAGAGCCATGGCGATCATGACGCGCTGCGCCATACCGCCGGAAAGTTCATGCGGGAAGGCCTCGGCACGGCTTTCTGGCTCAGGGATACCCACCAACTTCAGCAGTTCAACAGCGCGACTCTTGCCTGCCTCCTTGCCAAAATCTTGATGAATATTAAGAACTTCAGAAATCTGGTCTCCCGCCCGAAAGACCGGATTTAACGCAGACTGAGGCTGCTGGAAGATCATGGAAATTCGGTTTCCACGGACCTGCATCATTTCTTCTTCCGTAGCTTTTACCAGGTCCTTGCCATCAAACATGATCTCGCCTTCTTCAATCTTTCCAGGCACACTGATCAAACGCATAATGGAAAGGGATGTAACGCTTTTACCGCAGCCTGACTCACCCACGATACCAAGCACTTCACCCTGATTCACTTCAAAATTCACGCCATCCACGGCGTGGACGACGCCATCTTCGGTATAAAAATAAGTCTTTAGATTACGTACTTCAAGCAAAGGTTTTTGATTGTTTGTTGCCACAGGTATCTCCGCAATTGAGATTTTTCTTGCCGATTATAACTTCAAACGTGGATCAAGCGCATCGCGCAAGCCATCGCCAATATAGTTAAAGGCGAGGGAACACACAAAAATCGGTATTCCTGGCAACAAGGGAAGCCAAGGTTTATCGAACATGTAGGTCTGAGTGGCGGAGAGCATATTCCCCCAGGTGGGGACGGGGTCTTGAATGCCAAAGCCGAGAAATGCAAGCGCCGCTTCCGCAACCACATACCCCGCCAGGGCCAAAGACGCATCCACAATGATCGGGGCCATGGCATTTGGGATCATGTGCTTCATGATGATCCAAATATCCGTTCCGCCCAGGGAACGGGAAGCTTCCACAAATGTCTGCTCACGCAAGGATAAAACTGTGCCACGCATCAATTGCGCGGAGGAAAGCCAGCCAAACCCCGCCAGCACAACCACGATTAGGACTGCGTTACGGGCATCTCTTGGGTTAAGCAACATAATATTGCCGACAAAATTTAAGACCGATTCCGGAATTGGGATAAGGTCTTCGTTTCGCAGCAACATTGAGGAAATGATCAACAGCAACGGCAGGGTCGGGATCGTCAGCATGAACTCGACAAAACGCATGAGAACGGCATCCACCCAGCGGCCATAAAAACCGGAAACCGCCCCCACAAAAACGCCGATGGTTTCAGAGATAAGCACCGAGAGTAATGCCACAGTCAGGGAAATACGCCCGGCATAAATCAAGCGAGAGAAGTAATCACGGCCAATATTATCCGTTCCCAAATAGTGGACACGCCCAGTATCCTCATCTACCGTACCGAACGGGACAAAATAATTATTGACGTTGATTTCATCAACCTTGAAGGATGTAATATAAGGAGCAAGGATGGTGATAATAAAAATAATCACCATCACAGCCATGGAGACCATCGCAAGGCGGTGACGCACAAACCGCCTCATTACAACCTGAAACGGGCTGCGCTCCTCGATGGTAATGGCTTCAGCTTCGAGCTTTTCAATTTGAGCAGATACGGTCATTGGAAAAAAATCCTCAACGCTAGGTTAGTCGAATGCGGGGGTCTACAAGCGTGTATATAATATCGCGCAGCAATGTGGCAATCACAGTCAAAACAGCCAGAATAAAGAATATTGCCATTGCCACTGGGTAATCGTAATCGCCAAGCGCAAGGATATATAAACGACCCATGCCAGGCCAGGCAAATATACTTTCAGTAATAATCGCACCACTAAACAGCCCCGGGATTGTGAATACTACAATCGTAATAAATGGGATGAGCGCATTACGAAGCGCATGTTTCATAATGACAACTGTCTGGCCCAGACCCTTCGCACGCGCAGTGCGGACGTAATCCTGACGCAGAACATCCAACATGCTGGCGCGAATGAAACGGCTCCAACCTGCGATATTGATCAACGTCAACACAGTGACAGGCAGTATCAAATGCAGGGTTCGATCCTTCACGGAGCCAGCCACCACGTCCCCGATCACAGGAATGGTGTAATCACGCACAGACTCCGATAAACCCGCAGGGATATAAGGCAACCCCGCCCCCTTGGGAAGAATTGAAAACATCAGGATCAAAAGTAAACCAAAGAAAAAGCTGGGCATGGCTGACCCCATAAATGCCAATGTTGTAAAAATATAATCAAATTTCGAATATTGCCGAACGGCTGAATAAATACCTAATGGAATGCCAATGACGAGAGATAGAATTGTCTCAAGCCCAATCAACTGCAGGGTCTTGGAGAGGCGGCTCTCGATCAAATCGCTCACAGGCCGGTCTCGTAAAATACGCCAGGATAAACCAAAATCGCCCAGGAGTATCCCCCGACTGGTACGGCGCCCAACCAGGTCCTTCATCAATACACTTTCTTTGCATCCCACCGTCAAGATTTCATACTCACCGCGTGAATTTAACACTTCCGCTTCAATCGGCTTGCGGCAGCCAACAACCACATCGGCAAAGTATTCCTGACCGCCAATCACGATGGGGCCGCGCGGCATGCCGACCAACCAACGGCTAAACCGAACCCAAAGATTTAGGTCCAGCTCAAAGGAAGCGCGGATGCGGGCAATATCTTCTTCTGTAATCTGAAACCGTCCCGATTGTTGGATTTGACGCAGGCCGGCCATCGGACCTCCGGGCGCGAAACTCAGCAGCACATACGTTGCCACTGCTGAAATAAAAACCACCAAAATAGATTGCAAAACACGACGGATCAGATACGTAGTCATAACTTCTCCAACAGACAAACGGGGGATTTTTCTATATATTATGGGGTAGGCATTTCTCATGCCTACCCCATTCTTACTTACTTATTTTACAAATTAGCGGATGAACAACTGGACGTCAATGTGTTCCCAGGTGCCGCCAGCTTCGACGTAGGTAACGATATCACCCGCATCAGCAGCAGCTTTTAAGGTCTCGGAAAGACCAGCCAAGGTGGTTGAATCCAGGATGTCAACTTCACCGCTGAGGAGCAAACCTTCAGCGCTTTCAGGTGTAATGATCTGGATGACCAGGTTCGGGGAAGCAGGAGCGCCGCCGACCCAATTTTCATTGGCGGCAAAGACCAACTTCTCGCCCTTGACCCATTCGACGAGCTTGTAAGGACCGTAGGAAAGAGGCTTCTCGGCAACTTCGGGGAGGGTCGCCCATTCAGCAGCGGGGACATCAGCCAAAGTGCGGCCATCAGCAACAACCTGGTGGGCAGGATACAGACCCCAAACAGGAACGAAGTATAGCGGGTCTTGAACGCCGGGGATCCAGGTCTGGACGTAACCAACAGCATCGGCAAGGAATTCGGTGCTGGCGGTCTTTTCACAGACGATGAAGGAGGTCGCGCCGGATTCGGGATCGCAGGAGATCTTCTTGTTCAATTCGAGGTCAGCGCTGGAGACGGCTGTGCCATCTTCCCAGGTGAGGCCGTCGATAATTTCGAAGCGGGAGACCAATTGCTTCATCATGACCGGGTCGCCGGTAAATTCAACGCGTTCGCCAGCGGCGTTGTTAACGAATACGCCAGCGGCGAGTTCAACAACGTTTCCGTCAGCATCAACAACCATCGTGCCCGCGGAAACCTCAACATCGTTATTGGTGGTGCCACCATTTTCGAGTGTCGGGAGTTCCTTGACCAGGGTGGCCTTGAAGTCGTAATTCAAGTGAGTTTCCTGGGCAGGGCGGACGATCTGGTAAGCAATGTTAGCAACGAAAGCATCTTCAACCAGGGTGAAGAGAGAAGCGGGTTCCTGGGTGAAACCGACGATGACAGTGTCTGAACCAGTCTTGGCCCATTCCTGAACGTTGTAGTTGTAATATTCCTGTCCAGGAGCGGGAGCGAAACCGGTTATGTCAGAGGAGGTAGCGAAGGTCTCGGTGCGGTTGAAGAGCGGAATGCTCGGAACATCCTTGGTGAATTCCTGTTGGACAATGGTGTAAGCAGCAATGCGGTCATCCTTGATAAGGGTGTTGTTCGCCACCTTAATGTTGGAGCTGGCGAGCTCGTTACACCAACCCATCGCATTCTGACCAGCCCAACCATTTTCAGGAAGCGGGATCTGATCACAGGCATACAGGGTCTGACCACCGGGATCAGCCTGTCCAACCCATGCGAACGCGCCCAATTCATAGTCGCGGCGGGCGATACCAGTGGTATCACCGAACCACCAAGAGGCGGGAGCGTGCAGGCGGATGATCTGAACACCGCACTCAGCCATCTGAGCTTCCCAAATGGCAGCCCAAGTCTGGCGGAATGCAGCGGAGGTGGTTGTGAACTTCAGGGAGAGTTGTTCACCAGCGGCGTTGGTACGGAAGTCCGCGCCTTCGGCCAAAGTCCAACCAGCTTCGTCAAGCAAAGCAGCGCCCTTGGCCGCATCGAATTCGTAAACGGTTACGTTTTCATCGCCAGCGTAAGCCCAGTGAGCGCGCGGGATGAAGGTGTTCATGACCAGGGAAGCCTGTTCTTCTTCAGTGAGAAGAGGATACACAGACTTGATCAAGTCAGCTTTGTTGGTGCAGTAGGAGAGAGCCTGGCGCACGCGGAGATCGCCCAAAATCGGGTGAGGTGTGGTGAAAGAAGCCTGCTCAGCAGGAGCTTCAGTCGCGGCGGGAGCTTCGGTCATGGCAGGTTCAGTCGCGGCGGGAGCTTCAGTCGCAACGGGGGCCGGGGTACCGCAAGCAGTGAGGATCATGCTGGCGATGACCAACAAACCCATAACAAAGAACAAACGGTTTCGTAACATGGTTTTTTTCTCCTCCAAAGAAGAAAATATAAGGGGTTGATTTTTGGGACACAATTAAACTTGCGGTTTATCTATATCTCCTGCCGTACCACCTCCTTTATCACAACTTAAAAGGAATCCTCAAACCAAAACAAGCAAATCAGATTATACCTAACTCCTTAGGTATACGTCAACGCTTGCTCCTCCAGTATAAGATGTGTAGTCACTTTTTTCATAGCAAATACTACGAATCAAGGCTAAAAACCCTACTGGAGAACTGTTTTTACCGCAGTTTTCATGACATTTTTTTCTGAAAATTAGTGACAAGATAGTGACCTGTTGAACACCCCGCCTCGCTCCTAACCGACAATTGATCCAACCAGTCAGACAGTTCTCTCCCCTTTTCATCAGAGCAAAACGCCTGCCATCGTTGACAAGCCATACTTCCTACCATAGAATAAAAAAAACAAAACACCAGGAGAACCATCATGTTCAAGGAATTCAAGGAATTTGTCATGCGCGGCAACGTGTTGGACATGGCTATCGGCGTCATCGTTGGCGGCGCATTCGGCAAGATCGTCGGCTCCCTCGTCAACGACATCCTTATGCCAGTGGTGGGGTTGGCCATGGGCGGCATCAACTTTAGTGAGCTATCCTTTTCAGTCGGTTCGGCGGTCATTAAGTGGGGCGCATTTATTCAATCGATCATTGACTTCCTTATCATCGCCCTCGTCATCTTCATCATCGTCAAAACCGCAAACGCCGCCAGAAAACAACCTGCCCCCGCTCCGGCCGCAGAACCCACCACGAAGGAATGCCCGCACTGCTTCAGCGTCATTTCCATTAAAGCAACCCGCTGCCCGAACTGCACTTCTGAGTTAAAGTAAAACGTACGCAGGTACACAGGTAAACAAGTCCCGCAGGGCTGCGATTTTCTCGAAGCCTGCGGGACAACCATTCTTTCTTCTTTCATCTTCCCACTTCCAACTTTCCACACTCCACACCTCACATGAATTTTCTCGATAAACTTAACCCACAACAAAAAAGCGCTGTCACAGCGGCGGATGGACCCGTTTTGGTCGTAGCAGGCCCGGGGTCCGGAAAGACGCGGGTGCTTACTCAGCGCATCGCCTACCTCATCGCGTCCGAGGGAGTCCGCCCGTGGCAAATCCTCGCGGTGACCTTCACCAACAAAGCCGCCAAGGAAATGGACGCGCGCGTCAAAGCCATGCTCAACGAACAGGCTACGGAAGGCATCATGCTTGGCACCTTCCACTCGATTTGTGCGCGGATTTTACGGCGCGAGGCCGAGCACCTGCCGCTTGAATCTAATTTTGTGATTTTCGATTCCGACGACCAGGAAAGAATCGTCAAAACCATTATTCGCGAATTTAATTTAAATGAAAAGCTGTATCGCGCCTCCAGTGTGCACGCCTCCATTTCACGCGCAAAGAACGAACTCATTCTTGCGGACGATTACCCCATAAACACCTACCGCGACGAAGTGGTGAAACGAGTTTACACAGAATATCAAAAGCGACTCATTGCCAGCAACGCCGTGGACTTCGACGACATCCTCGTTTACACCGCGCGTTTACTGGAAGATGTCCCCGCCGTGCGCGACAAGTATGCCCAACGCTTTCGCCACGTGCTCGTGGATGAATTTCAAGATACCAACCTCGCGCAATACGCTTTGGTAAAACATCTCGCTTCGTATCATAAAAATATCTTTTGCGTCGGGGATCCCGATCAATGTTTTCCGTCCGGAACAAAGATTCAAACGCCTCGTGGAGAAAAGAAAATTGAAGAGATAAAAAAGGGCGATGAAGTAATCGCCGCCAGTGGACGCGGTTCCACGATGACTTCGCGCGTCTCACATGCAGGCAAACGCGCCTTCAAAGGAAATCTTGTAAAAGCAACCACCCGCAGCGGACAGGTTATCAAAGCCACACCAAACCATATTGTCTTTGCAAGGCTCGGAATGAACCCCGGCTGGCATTATGTCTACCTGATGTATCGCAAAGACAAAGGCTATCGTGTTGGAATCGCATCCCACGCCCGCAGTGATGGCAGCGCGCTAAAAGTAGGGCTGCAAGTGCGAAGCAACCAGGAAAACGCAACAAAGATGTGGGTTCTAAAAGTTTGCACAAACCGCAACGAGGCTCACTATTGGGAATCATATTATTCAACCGCCTACGGAATCCCCACAACCGTCTTCCACGTGCGCGGACGAAGAATGCGCATGTCGCAGGAATATATAGATAAATTATTCAATGAAATAGACACGGACACAAAAGCCAATTATTTATTAACTGACCTCGGCATGGACTTGAAATATCCGCACTACACGCCGCAGGGCACATCCCGAAACATTGTCAACCTGCGCTACTTTGGGGATGGGCGCATCACAGAAGAATCCCCCTGGCACGCTCACCGCGTGGACTTGTGGAGCAGTGATCTACAACTCGCTCAACAACTAAAAGCGCTTGGCTACAATCCACGCATCAGAAGCAGGGATAACTGGCGTGTGGGTGTCAATCGCCTGCAATATGATGATATTCAAGAGGTCGCTCAAAAACTCAGCGAAGCTGCCAATGACACAGAAATTGTCGTAGGCGCATTCCTTGTAGACAAAGGCAATTCACCGCTCGCGCAAAAATTTAATCTCATGCCTATCAGTCACCTTCATCCATCCATGATCGTTGCCATCGAAAAGGATGGAAAAATCGTTGAAGATGAGATTGTTGAAGTTACGAGCGAGGCATATCAAGGGGTAGTTTATGACTTTGAAGTGAAAAATCTACATAACTATGTTGCCAATGGAATGGTTGTCCACAATTCCGTGTACGGTTGGCGCGGCGCTGACTATCGCAACATCCAACGCTTTGAACAGGATTTCCCCGATGCGCGCGTGGTTCTGCTCGAACAAAATTACCGCTCGCATCAAAACATCCTCGATGCCGCCATGGGCGTGATTGACCGCGCGCACAACCGCCGCAAGAAAAAACTTTTCACCGACCGTGGTATCGGCGAGAAAATTTTCTTCTACGAAGCGCGTGACGATTACGGCGAAGCCTCCTTTGTGGTGGACACCATTGCACAGCTCGTGGCATCGGGCGACTTCGAGCCGCGTGACTGCGCCGTGATGTACCGCACCAATGCCATGTCCCGTTTAATTGAAGAAGCCTTTTTGCAGGCGCGGCTTCCGTACCGTTTGGTAGGCGCGCAAAGATTCTACGGACGTCGCGAAGTCAAGGATGCCATTGCGTTCATGCGCCTCGTCCACAACCCCGCCGATGAGGCCAGCCTCGACCGCATCATTAACGTCCCGCCGCGCGGCATCGGTGAAAAGACTCTCACCACACTGCATATGATCGCGCGCCAAAACGAAACTTCACCCGCGGCTATTTTGCTCGACCTTGCGCGCGGCGCGGAATCACCATTTTATAAATCCTTCACAGGCCGCGCCGCCGTCCCCTTGGCAGACTTTGGCGGCATGTTGGCAAACTGGCGCGCACTCGCTACGGCACGCACCATCCCTGAACTCTTCGATCAAATTTTGAAAGATATCAATTACAAGGAATACATCGTCGAAGACGACAGCGAAGAAAGCGCAGACCGCTGGGAAAACGTGCAAGAGTTAAAACGCCTCGCCATGGAATATTCCACCCGCACCATGGATGAGTTCCTTGAAAACATCGCGCTCATCGCCGATCAGGATACCATCACCGACAACAACGCCCCCACCCTGCTCACGCTCCACGCCGCCAAGGGGCTTGAGTTTGGCGCGGTCTTCATCGTCGGCCTCGACGATGGCATCATTCCACACAGCCGCTCCTTCGATGAACCCGAACAAATGGAAGAAGAGCGCCGCCTCTTTTACGTCGGCATCACACGCGCAAAGGACAAGCTTTATCTGCTCCGCGCCATTCAACGTGGCGGACGCGGCATGGCCGAAGAAACCTATCCATCGCGTTTTATGGATGATATTCCCGAAGCCCTGCTCGTTGGAAAAACCCGCACCGGACGCGCCCCAACATCTCGCGCAAATAACTGGTCGCTTCCCACTAAGTCGACACCCTTCGATCACACTCAGGGCAAGTCTGTTCCTGTTGCTGCAAGCAAATACCACGCTGGGACACGCATCAAGCACGCCATGTGGGGCGAAGGCATCGTCCTCAGCAGCCGCCTGCAAGACGGCGACGAGATCGTGGATGTGGTGTTTGAATCTGTTGGAATCAAAAGGCTCGCCGCAAGTTTAGCGAATTTGACGATTATATAAATAAGTGCTCCAGCCGCCGTCCCGGCGGCGTATCTCAGCCCAAATCCTTCGCCGAGGACGGCGAAAGGAGCACACCTGCTCACAGCGCCGTCCTCGGCGCGGCGAAACAGGGAAAAAACTCAATGACATTCAACTCTTTCCACGATCCAGCGCATTTATATTTTGTCACTGCTTCCATCATTGAATGGAAACATCTATTCAAGAATCCCAAATATGTAAAAATCATATTAGACTCATTGGCGTGGATGCAAAAGCAAAAACGAATTTTGTTGTTCGCGTTTGTCATTATGCCATCCCATCTTCATGCAATTCTCAAACCTGAAAACGAAACAATTTCAAACATTCTTCAACAGTTTGGCTCTTTTACTGCCCACGAAATCCTGAAAGAATTGAAGTTAGACAAACAACAGAACTCACTCAAAGCCTTCAAGGAACACAAACGCGACGACAGACACGAACATAGCATCTGGCAGGATATTCAGGCAAAGAATATTTATTCGGAAGATGTCCTCTGGCAAAAAATGGAATATACTCACCAGAACCCTATTGCAAAGGATTGGAATTTGGCGGAAGATAGAGCAGATTACATTTACTCCAGCGCAAGGTATTATGATTACAAGCAAAAACCAATCATCGAAATTACTGATATAAACGAATGGCTGGCTTCGACACCTCCGCCGAGGACGGCGGAGGGAGCATGACTGCTCACAGCGCCGTCCCGGCGCGGCGGTTTACCATTAAGCTAAGCTGTCCTAACATAATCAAGTCACCATTTCTGGCAAAGCGGGTATAAAATAGAAAATAGTTACAACAAGGAGGTATGTATGTCCAGTCGTTTGCTTGCCTATTTTGTTTCGATAGTTCTGCTAGTTGCTTGCAGTTCCCAGCCTCAACAACCGACCCTTCAAGCAACCAACACGCC
>JACPVB010000184.1 GCA_016191985.1 Chloroflexota bacterium
CGCCGCGCCCGCGCATCCGCACACCGCGTGGACTCGCGCTACCTGCTCGACGGCGGCCAGCCCGCGAAAGCATTATCTGCATGGACACGCGCGCTTCTCCTCCACCCGCCAACTGCCCTCGCGCGGATGAATATCCTTTCTTCGTCCATTTTGAATTTACTGGGGCTGGGGAAATTAAGGGATGCAGTTTTGAAAAACAGGGAAGAACGATATAAAAAGTGATGTTTGATTTACTTGGTTGAATCTACTTTAGGCGGATTGAACTTGAGGATGATCCATTTGCTTTCCAACAACTTCATCATTCCTTTGATAACTAAATATTGTCCACGTTTGCCTTTGACTTCCAGATTCGTTGAATGGAAAGTATCTATTTCGATTTTCCCCTCTGCAAAGTTGACCCATGCTCACAATTTGCGAAAACTGGCAGCCTCATGGCTGCCAGTCTCTTTATCTTCTTTCTTCTTACGTTGATTTTTAGACGACTCCACTGTCCAAAATCTCAGAAATTTTTAGAGTTGAACCTGAAGGTCATCCATGATTCGTTGCGCGGATAATCGGCCTGAGACCATTGCCGTGGGCATGCCTGTGCCGGGGTGTGTGCTTGCACCGGTGAAGTACAGGTTGTGATAGCGTGGATGTCGGTTGTGTGGACGGAAATAGCCCAGTTGAGTCAGGTTGTGGCACAGGCCGTGCGTGGAGCCTTTCATCAGGTTATAACGTTTTTGCCAGGAGAGCGGCGTGAAACTGGTCTCGAATTTGATATGTGATTCAAGGTCATGGATTCCCAAAGACGCCAATCTACGAAGGACATGCTGACGCGCGTCATCTCGAATCTGCTTCCAATCCTGCCCACAGGACTGCTGCGCTTGCCCGCCGTTTTCGCTCATATGCCCAACAGGGACGATTGCGATCAGTGTGTCTTGTCCGGGCGGGGACATGGCTGGGTCGAGCCGTGCCGGGGCGTGGACGTAAAGACTGGGATTGGCGGGCAGGTTCAGGTCCCGAATGATGCGTTCAAAATTTTCGCGGTAGTCGTGCGCAAGGAAGAGGGTGTGAGGTCCGAGCGTCTCGTATGTTTTGTCCAATCCCCAAAAGAAACTGATGACCGAGCAGGAAAATCTTTTGCTTTTCAATGTCTTGGCAAGATTCTCATCGGGCAGTAAATCGTTGTAGACGTAAGGCAGGTCGGCGTTGGCGAGCACTGCATCTGCTTCAAGCGTTTGACCATTGGAAAGGACAACGCCGCGGGCATGAGTCTTGTTCGCATCAATTCGTTCGACGGGCGAATTGAAAATAAATTCCACACCTGCCGCGCGAGCAAGTTCCATGAGCGCCTCAACCACGGAGTACATTCCGCCGCGTGGATACCAGACACCGTGAGCCAGCTCGGTGTACGGCATCATCGAAAATGTGGCGGGCGCTTCAAACGGACTCAACCCCATATATACATCCTGGAATGTGAAGGCGGCTTTGAGGCGCGGGTCATCGAAGTACGCCGACATGTTGCGATAGTGATTCGCAAACGGCTTGAGCTGATAAAGAAGCGGTAGGTTTTTGAATGTGAAGAATTCAGAAGCTTTGCGGAAATCGCGATTGACCAGTCTCTCGATGCCGACGTGATAATGACGATGACCTTCGTTCATGTATCGCAGAAGACCCTGAAAACTTCCCGACTCAAACGCTTCGAGCTGCTCTTGCATAGACTTCATGTCTGACGTGAGCGCCAGTTGACTGTTGTCATCAAAGACGAGATGATAGGTGGGGTCAACACGTTTTAAATCAAGCCTCTCCCGCATCGATGATCCCATTGCCTGGAATTCCGCCTCATATAACAACGGCATGACAAGCAGCGTAGGACCCGTGTCGAAGTGATGTCCTTCACGGCTGATGCGGTCACAGCGCCCGCCTGCGCGCGAATTTTTCTCGATAACCGTTACTTTGATTCCATGTTGAGCGAGGTGAGTGGCGGCGACAATTCCACCGATCCCTGCGCCAATGACGATTACAGTTTTTGATTTCATGATTCTCTCAATGAATGCTTGCGCATTGGAACGGTTTGCGGCGCGCCAGTTCCGCGTACATTAACGATGGACGAGAGCGTATCCAGGCTCATTCGCAGGCCGGTCTTGAAACTTTTTCGTTCGTCGTAGCGGGTGCGCAGGCAATAGCCTTCCTGCTCCATTGTATCCAGCAGCCATTCGAAGCGCGCCGTGTACGCAAAGCCCGCCAGCCTGCAACGCGGGTTTTCAACCTGCATCAGATATTCCCTGCCCATCTTGAAATACGTCCGCGCCAGCCTCACCCTGCTCTGTACCCACAAGCGATACGCGTCGCTCTCAACATCTTCAGGCGTGATCCGACCCGCATCCAATACTTCGCGCGGGATGTTGAAGTACCCCGCTTGAACATCGTCGAAGGTGTCACGCAGCATGTGCGTGATGTGTGCGGCAGTCACAGCCAGATATCGCGTTTCATTATTGGGCGAATAACAATCGTGGCCGATAAAATAATGCATGGCCTCGGCCACCGCGCCCGCGAGACAGCGCGTATATTCATTCAATTCGGCTTGCGAAATCAGCCTGCCGCGGCGGTCGGCATCGAATGCCATCACCGCCATCATGTTGCGGAGATAATATTGCAGGCCGCTGTTTGTTTCCGTGTCGTTCCGAATTAATTCGACCAGCATCTTTTCCTGGATGTTTGCATCACGCGGCGACACGCCCCGATAACATTTTTCCAAAATCGATGTTTGCCGATTAATAAAAACGCTTCGCTCGGACCTGGAGCCTGTTTCCGTGTCGAGGACATCATCCACCCAGCGGAAATAGGCGTATGCGCGGTACGCATCTGTAACCAATTCACGGTCTGCCAAAAAACGGATCGTGTAATACGTCTGCCTGCTGGCGGCTTTGGTAATGGAGGGGGCAAGTTGTTGATTGGAGTTTGTGGTTTTCATCACATGTATTTACGCACAAAAATCACTATGGTTTCTATTCTCAGTAGATCACGATTCTGGACTCCATCAGCTCACTTGCCCTGTGGGTGCTGATGGGAATTTTGGGCAGCACACCCTAAAGGGTACGCGAGCTGCCCGACTCCAGAGTTTTTCGTGAAGTACTGATTCTGCTGAATCATATGTGGCCCGAAAAAACTCCCCGCCGCTGGGAGAGTTTTTTACTGGTCAGGTGGATAGGTTACGCATCCATTTTTCTAAACCGCCAAACTGCCAGTAAAAAGAATCCCAGGGCATAGGCGGATAAAATTCCAACCCCCACCCAAATCGATTCCAACCCCAGCCCGCGGATCAAAATATTTTGCAGTCCATTCATTGCCCAGGCGGAAGGCATGGCTTTGCCGATTGCGGCAAACGCACCGCCCGCAGCTTCCAACGGGAACCACGTGCCGCCCAACGCGGAGAACAGGAACATCGCGATCATCGAATACAAAATTACCTGTTCGTCGCCTTTTGCAATCACACCGATCAGCAATCCCATCGAAGCCACCCACAACCCCAGCGCAACGCAAACAAGCAATGTGCCAAGCGGTTCACGCATGTAATTCACACCCAACGCCAGTTGACCAAAAATCACAAGCATCGCCGTCTGCAAAAAAGTTAACGAGAACATCGCAAGCATATGTCCCGCCACGATCTCCGAGGGTTTCATGGCGGTCGTCATCAAGCGTTGCAGCGTGCGCGTCTTGCGTTCCTGCACCAAAATTTGCGCGGAGGTAATCAACCCAAAGATCGCAAACTGCACAATAATTCCAGGTGACGCCTGATTGTATGGATTGCCGCCCGTCCAATCGGATGATTCCTCTGCGACAGCCTGTTCCACGCGCACCAAACTTAACTTCGAGTTCTCGTCCCATTTGCTCCAGGCCAGTTCAATAGCCGGGGCAAATTCATCGGGATTCGATTGCAAGTCCGCGCTGATGCGCGCAACTTCGACCGCGCTCATCAATTGGGATATCGGGACTCGCAGGGACTGATAAAGCGACTGTCCTTCACTGGATGCGGCTTCGGCGATGAGTTGTAACTGCGCTTCCTTCCCCGCCTCAACCTGCTCGCTGAACCCGGCGGGCATCAGCAACACCCCGTCCACTTCGCCTTTGCGGAAGGCATCCATTGCTTCCTCTTCGCTCATTGAAACCACACGGATCGCGTCCGAGGAATTTAATCGGGTGAGAAACATTTTATTTAAACGGAAATCAGGCTGCGGGTCGACAAGAGCGAGCGGTATGCGGGTGTCGATATCTTCATCGCCTTGAGAACCTCCACGGTAGGCAAATCCCATAAAAAGCGTGAAGATGATCGGCATGGCGACGATGAACAACAGCGACCGTTTGTCGCGCAGCATCTGTGATAAATCTTTGAGGGCAAGGTCAATGATTCTCATTTCATATCTCCTGTGAAGGCATAGCGAAACATTCCCAAAATATCATCCACTGTGCCCTGCGTTTCATTACGCATATCTCTTTCTAAACATCATCGCGCCAATGACAAACATAATGATGCCCATTGCAACCGTCACAAAAAATGGGACAAGCAAGCCGCCGGCCGCGCTGCCATCCAGGGCCATGCGCCAGCCTTTGAGCACCCAGCCTTGCGGAATGAAATTGCCAATCGCGTTGAAGGCTTCGGGCATTCCGCCAGGGATATTGGCCGTGAACAAACCGCCCAACATGCCAAGGATGGTCAACCCGCCGCCCAATACGGGGCCGCCTTGTTTGGTGCTTTTGACAAATGAGATCAGCAGAACGCCCAGGCCCGCCGCGGCGATCACCTGGGCTGCGAGAGCCAGTGCGACACTTGCAGGTTTTCCCCATTGAATACCAAACGCAAAGTCACCTGCGAGCATCAACACCATTCCTTGAAGGAGCACCGTGATGAAGACGGCCAGAAATTTTCCCATCAAAATTTTTGTGCGGTCCGTTGGCGTGGTGAAGAGCCGTGCCAGTGTGCCTTCTTCGTCCTCCCGCAAAATGGACATCATCGAATTGCCGCCCGTGAAAAAGGCAAAGAAGATCATTTGCCCAGCCATCGTCAAGCCCATCATCTGCGCCAGTGGGTCGGCAGTTTCGGTTTCGCCAGCCGCGGGCGCCACGAGCACCAGCGCGGCTTTATCAGGGTCGTGGAACAGCGCGCGTTGGAAATCTTTGTACCAGTTGGTGTAACGCTCAACCCATGCGGGGATTTGCGCTGTGTCGGGTTGAACGCCATTTGCCTGCAAGCGTTCCATGATGGTTTCGATGGCAATGCCGCCGCCTGCAACGCCATCCACCATCATCGTGACCATATCCTCCACCACCGCTGGCCCAATGGACAGAGTTGGGTCGCTGACGATAAGCACTTGCACATCTTTTTCACCGCTCAAATATCTCGCAGTAAAATTTTGTGGAATGATGACCGCAACGCCGATTTCCTGCTTGTCCACAGCCGCGCGCGCCGAGGCTTCGTCCGCATAATCAGATGCCGCGATCCACGACTCAACGCTCTCGTCAAAAAACATCGAGCGGATGTTGTCACCAATCGGCGCATCGAGCACAGAGTCGGCGGGCAGTTGATCCACATTGACCACGCCCACTTTGATGGCGGTCATGCTCACATCGCCGGATGACATGCTGCCGAAAGCAAAATAGATCAAGCCTGTCAACATCAGCGGCGCGACCACCATCATCCCGATGGCGAAGGCGCTGCGGAAGGAACGGGTCAGGTCATTAAGAGCAATGTCGAAAATTTTCATATTATCCTCCAGCCGGTACAAACGGAAACAAGTTTGTCTACGTGTTTACCTGCATACCTAATCCCGCAATGCTCTTCCTGTGAGATGCAAAAACACCGTTTCAAGATTCGGCTCCTGAATATCAACCGATGTGATCCGTACACCCTGCCTGGATGCGGTATCGAACAGGCGCGGCAGCACACGATTGGAATCATCTACCAATGCAGTGACCTTGCCATCCAGAGAATCGATTCCAGCCACACCTTCAGTTGCCCGCCACGCGTCCAGTATCTTCTCCGCTTCGGCATTCAGCGTAACGTCAATGCGGGTCTGCTCCCCGACCATTTTGATTAACTCGGCATGAGTACCATGTGCGATGACTTTGCCCTTGTCCATGATGGCGATGTGATGCGAAAGCTCCGCGGCTTCTTCCATGTAGTGCGTGGTGTACAGCACGGTCATACCTTGCTGATTCAACTCTTTGACATTATCCAAAATGTGACGGCGTGACTGCGGATCGATACCCACGGTTGGCTCGTCCATGATGACGACAGCGGGTTTGTGCAGCAGGGCCGCGCCGATATTAACACGCCGCTTCATGCCGCCCGAAAACTTGCCAACGTGATCCTTTTGGCGGTCGGCCAGGCCAATAATTTCCAAAACCTCATCCACGCGGATTTTCAATGCCGCGCCGCGCAACCCGTACATCTTCCCCCAAAAAGCCAAATTCTCGCGCGCCGAAAGATCGGGATACAAGGCAATATCCTGCGGCACTACTCCAAGACTGGCCTTCGCGGCTTCGGGCTCCTTCGTGACGGAATGTCCCATGATGTGGGCGTCTCCCCCGGTGGGTGCAAGCAGGCCAGAGAGCATGGAGATCGTTGTGCTTTTTCCAGCGCCATTAGGCCCGAGCAAGCTTAAAATTTCGCCAGAGTTCGCTTTGAAAGAAGCGCCTTGTACGGCGTGAAGATCCCCAAAGGATTTGTGAAGCGATTGAACATCGATTGCGATAGTCATGTTGCCTCCTGAATTTGTTTTATCCTTTATAGTGTAGCATTCATTAACTCACCTTACGCAGTTCAATCCCGAAGGGATGCAGGATTATAGGAAATTGGGCGGCGGGAGCACTTAC
>JACPVB010000191.1 GCA_016191985.1 Chloroflexota bacterium
CCGTGCTGGATATTTAGCGATTCGTCGTCGATTTCTTTATCGTCAATGGAATTGTATGGAGCGCGGTTGTAAAGTTCCGAATACCAAAAATACGCTGCTGCCGCAGTGACCTTGCCCGCGTCTTTCACGGCTTGAAAAACATTCGGTTGGTTCGACAACCTGACGATGGCATTCGCCACAATTCCATGCTCACTGGAAGGTATTCCCGTGTGAATGGTCTCATACATCGGGCGGGACATGCTCGGCAGTTCACCAATGATCTTATACAGGCTGGCCTGTTTTGTTTCCACCAAATGACCAAGAAAGCCCATGTTATCTTTGGCAACATCGTAGCGCAACGCATCCGAGAGGACAAGAATTATTTTGCTCATGACAACCTCAAAGAAAAACGGTTCGACGTGTTGACGTCGAACCGTTTTTAATTCAAATCACTGACTATTCATCCAATACCAGCACTGCTTCCTTGGAGCAAGTCACCTGTTCTTTCGCGCCAATCTTCGGCAGTTCAAGGAAGGGGTTGTTGAATGTATCCATATTGAATTTGGAATTGCCAATCTTCACCTGAATGCGCACGACGGATCCTAAAAATGTAATATTTTCGATGGTGCAATCCACTACATTAGCCTTCTTCTGTTCGGAAGCAAAACTAAGGCGTTCGGGGCGGATGGCGATCTTCACCTTGTCGCCCTTCGTCCTTCCATTCGTTCCTTCGGCAGCTTCGAATTGCACTCCGTCCATGCTCACCAGTCCCTTGGCTGGGTCAATCACCTCTGCGTCTGATGTATTCAACGAACCTACAAAATTCGCAACAAAGCGGGTTTTGGGAAAGTTGTAAATTTCAAAGGGAGTGCCCACCTGCTCCATCTCGCCAGTGTTCATAACCACGATACGGTCAGAGATGGACAATGCCTCCTCCTGATCGTGCGTGACGAAAATCGCCGTGATGCCAAGCGATCTTTGAATCGCACGAATTTCCGCCCGCAAGGACACGCGGATTTTCGCGTCCAATGCTGAAAGAGGTTCATCCAACAGAAGCACCTGCGGACGGTTAGCCAACGCACGCGCCAATGACACACGCTGCTGCTGGCCGCCAGAAAGTTGATAGGGATATTTATCGGCGTGCTTTTCAAGATTGATCAGACCGACCATCTCATCCACGCGCTGTTTGATCGTATCCTCAGGCTCCTTGCGAACACGGAGACCAAACCCGATGTTTTGCGCGACTGTCATGTTTGGGAACAAGGCATACGATTGAAAGATCATGCCGACGTTGCGTTGATTTGGGGCCTTGTCGGTTATATCCGCGCCATCGAGCAAAATTTTCCCGGACGTGGGAATCTCAAACCCCGCCACCATGCGCAGGGTTGTCGTCTTGCCACATCCTGATGGACCGAGAAAAGAGACAAATTCGCCTTTTTCAACATCCAGGTTGAAATTATCAACCACGACCGTATCACCGAACTGCTTGGTAACATTTGAAATGGATAAATATGACATGCTGAATTCTCCTCTGTAATTTAATGCGCCCCAGAGACCTGGCCCTGACCGCCTGTAAATAATTGGATCAGACCCATGGCTGCCCATGTGAGCAGGAAACTTGCAAAGGAAAGCGCCGCTGGTTCATAGGCGCGGTGCTGACCAAGCAGGAAGAGGTATGGGCCAAACGTAGGCACACCCAGGAAGGAGGCTAGTGTCACCTCGCCCACCACAATGGCAAAAGTAAGCAATGCTCCGCTCAATAATGCGGCACGAATATTGGGCAGGATCACGCGCACAATGATGGTGAACCAGCTCGCGCCCAGGCTCTGAGCGGCTTCGGTGAGCGTACGCACATCCACGGTGCGCATGCCCGTATCCACGGAGCGATACATGTAAGGCAGGCCCAAAACCACATACCCGGCAACGATCAAGATGTCTGTACCCACTTCAAATGTTGTCAGAGGCTGTAACAGCGTCATTTCTGTAAATGGAACATTGATAGGGGAACTATAGATACGGATCAAACCAAAAACCAGGATGATCGCGGGAACTACGAAAGGTAGGAGTGTAATGAACTCAACAATGCGGCGCGCCTCGGGCAAACGAAGGCGAATCCAATAAGCCGTCGGCACGATCAGGACGATACTTGCAATAATGGTCATTAATGCGAGCACATTGGAATAAAGGAAGGTTGAGAGGAATTCAGGATCTTCAAACGCCCTGCCATACGCTTTGAAACCAATTACATCGCGTTCCATACCCAGCGAGAATTTAAGCGTTGCATACAATGGCAGAATGAAATATAGGGCGCCTAATATAAACCAAAACCAGCTCCAAAACGGGATACGGCGAATTCGCGCGAGCATATTCATTTCAGCCACCTTTCCGTCTTGCGTTGAAGCCATGAATATCCCACCAACGAGACGGCCATGATAACCACCATCCCCATTGCCATGGCGTAGCCAAGCCCGGGGTTATGAAGAACATCGCCTCGTATCTGCGCCCCGATCTGAATGGTGATGATGCCCAGCCTGCCGCCGGTGAGTGCATAAGCTGTGGCATACGCGCCAAAGGCATTGCCAAATAAAAGGATCATCGAGCCGAGAATGGAGGGGAGCAGGACAGGGAACGCAACCCTCAGCCAGTATTGCGTGGCGCTTGCGCCAAGGTTTTCCGCCGCTTCGCGCCATTCGCGTTTCAACCCATCCAGGGCGGGAGCCATGATCAACACCATGAGCGGGAATTGAAAATACATATAGGTAAGGCTCAAGCCGGCAAAACTATACAAGTCGAAATTTGTCTGTTTATATAAGTTAACCCCAAATAAATTTTCAATGAGCGCGGTTACAAAACCTGTGCGCCCAAGTGTGGCAATAAAAGCAAAAGCGAGTGGAACGCCGGCAAAATTGGAGGCCACACCCGAGAATGTAATCAACGCAGAGCGGAGAGGTCTTGGCAGCCCGCCCACTGTTACCGAGTAGGCAAGCAAAAAACCGAAAATACCGCCGCCAAGAGCCGTTACCGCACTCACACGAATGCTCAGCCAGTAGGCGTCCAGGATTGATTTTTCCTCGAACAATTGAATTATGTTGGCGAGCGTGAACTGCCCATCATTATTTGTAAAACTTCCAATGACGAGGCGCAGGGAAGGCAAAACAAGAAAAAGAAGTGCAAAAAGGAAAAACGGCAAAACACCAAGCCATTTTTTCCAATCCAGGGCCGGGAGTGGAGCATTTGGTTTAAGAGCAGTTTGAGCCATAAGAATAGTACCTCAACATATCTCTTGCTGTGGCGAGACCCCGCCAAACGACGGGGTCTCGCGTTATTACACCAAAACTATTTGTTACGGAGCGGCTTGAACATCGGCGCCGACCGCTGAATCCCAGTTCTCAGTAATGAGTACTTTCGCAGCATCAAGCTGGGCAAGGGTGGGGAATACTGCGCCGGAGACATCGGGCAATTTGGCGAGCAGTTCATCGGGGATGACGCCGCGTGCGCGCAGATCAGCTTCGCGGATCGGGTGGCAATAACCTTCCATCCAAAGCAACTGACCTTCGTCCGAATACAGGAATTCCATCCACAACTTGGCGTTTTCAGGGTGCGGGGCGTAGGCGCTAATGGCCTGAACATACACACCAGCAAAGCGGCCAGTGGACGGGATCACTACTTCAGCGGTGGGATTTCCTTCAAAGGAATCCACGGCCGCAAGGGCGTTATAGTCCCAGGTAATGCGGACTGCGGTTTCGCCGGTGGCGACCAGGCCGTTATTCGCGATCAACGGAACAAGGTTGCCGGCAGCATTCAATTGAGCAAAGAAATCGAGGCCGGGTTGAGCGTCATCAAGAGTACCGCCGTTGGCAAGGGATGCGGCATAAACGGTTTGAATCGCCTGGTTGGAGGTGCGTGGGTCACCAGACATGGCAACCTGGCCGCTATATTTCGGGTCGAGCAAATCGGCCCAATCCTGGGGAACATCAGGTTGAACATCGGTGTTCACGAGGAAGGACAGCACACCGTAATAGTCGCCATACCAGTAGCCTTCGGCATCCTTGGCGTCATCAGGAATCGTATCCCAGGTGGAGACCTTGTAAGGTTGGATAAGCCCTTCAGCCTTCGAGGATTCACCAAATGCGAAACCAACGTCAATTACATCAGGAGCCTGCGGTCCTTTGTTATCCTTGTTTGCCTTAATGGCTTCGACCTCATCGCCTGAACCAGCGTCCGGGTTCAATTCATTGACCGCGATATTGGGATACTTGGCTTTGAAGGCTTCGATCACGCCGCCATAGTTGCACCAGTCATGAGGTAAAGCAATGACGTTTAGTTCGGTCTCTCCAGTGGCCCCACCGCCACAGGCGGACAACAAGGTGGCCGCAATTACGAACAGGGCGAGCAAACGATACACAAACTTTTTAGCATTCATTCTCTCTATCTCCTATATGATTTACGATTGATTGGACTAATGGAACGCATATCATGACTCTCTTCCTGACACCTCCAATCTGTTAACAAATCGTTAACATTTTAGCATTATCAATATTCAAAGTCAAACGAACCTTGAATAAATTGATCAACATGGAAACCTGCATTTATATAGCATCTTTCACACCGACGATTAACCAGTAAATTCCTGCCGAGATCAACCCACTGACTGGAATGGTGATCACCCAGGCAGTGAGGATATCGCTGACAACGGACCAGCGCACCTTGCCAAACCGTTCCGAAGAACCCACACCGACAATTGCAGAACTTACAACCTGCGTGGTGCTGACCGGCGCGCCCGCAAAGGAAGCCGCAAGGATTACAAAAGCAGATGTCATTTGAGTGGCAAAACTATGCACCGGGCGTATCTTATAGAACTTGCCGCCCAAAGTGCGGATCAACCTCCAGCCACCCAGAGCAGTTCCCAGCGCCATGGTCGAAGCGCTTATTGCGATCACCCAAAAAGGGACGACAAAACTGCCCAGCATACCTCCAATCAATAAACTAAGCGTAATGATGCCCATTGTTTTTTGCGCATCGTTTGTGCCATGACTGAAAGCCAACCCAACCGCGGTAAATATCTGCGCGCGCTTGAAAAAATCGTTGATATTCGGAGAAGCATGGCGCGCCAGAAAATAGATCAGACGCAATACCAAAAATCCAACCACAAAACCAGCCAGCGGTGAAAGGAACAGGCCAGCCAGCACCTTGTAAATTCCCTGAAGATGGATCGCACCCATGCCCGCCGTAATCACGACCACGCCGATCAGGCCGCCGATCAGGGCATGGGATGAACTGCTGGGTATACCCAGGAACCAGGTAATCAGGTTCCAGGCAATGGCGGCCAGCAAACAGGCAACCAGCGCATCCAAAGTCAACAATTGCGAATCGACAATATCGCCGCCGACTGTTTTCGCCACAGTCACTCCGAATAGGAAGGGGCCCAGGAACTCGGCAATGGCGGTCACACCCAGGGCGGTCTGCGGACGGAACGCCCGCGAAGAGATCATGGTCGCCACAATATTGCTCGAATCTCGCATCCCATTAATAAACTCGAAAACCAACGCCAGAATAATAACAAGGATCAATTCAGGAGACATTAACACCTTGTTAAGTTTTCTTTACAACAATATCTGCGATAATGTTCGCCGCCTCGTCGCCGCGATCCGCCGCATTGGAAAGGTGGCGGTAGACCTCGCGCAGCTTCAACATTTCCACAACATGGTGCAAGTCTTCGGGTCCGCTGAACAGGTCTGCAACCGCCTCACGGTAGACGGCTTCCACGCGGTTCTCCAACGCCTTTGCGCGCTGGGCATGGTCGATGGCTACGTTTGGATGTTTGGGCAGGCGCTGAACCGCGTGCCAGATTTCATAGGCGGCATCTTTCAATAAGGAAGCGATCCTCAACATGTACGGCGTGGAGCCTACTTTAAGAATCACCATTTCGATCACAGTGCTGTCCGCATAATCCACCACATCGTCAATCGAGCGGGAGAGTGCAAAAATATCCTCACGGTCAAACGGCGTAACAAAGGTGCGGTTCAATTCATCGATCAGGATGCGGCGTACTTCATCCGCCTCTTTTTCCTTGATCGAAAGTTCTTCAGCCACTTCCGAATCACCCGTCTCCAAATACTTCACCAGCAATCTCAACGATTCATACGTAATGGAAGCCTGTTCTTCGATTAATTTTTGAAAAACATCTTCCCGACGCTTAAACAATCTGAACATACCATCTCCAAAAAATGTTATATCACTGTCTTTTCTCGCTGAGCGAAGTGAGGACAGCTCTTCCGTCCGAATACAGTCGAAGCGCTGGCTGTATGGTAGCTTAAAGTTTACTCGAAGCTATCCTTCGACTACGGGCTTCGTGAAAAACAAGAACACTCAGCCCACCGCTCAGGACGGATGAATTATTCAATCGGCTCCAGCACACCCGTCACCATTCCGGGAAATTCAGCGCGGAGCTTTTCATCCAATTCGGGGGAAATCAAAGGCGCGGAATTGCTGGCCATGATTTCCTTCATACGTTTCATCGCGCGGGCGTGAATATCGGTGGAACCTTTCTTTTCCCAAATGGTGCGAGGGTCGCGGTCGGCCATTTTGGTCATCACGGCTTCAGTCTTCATGCGGCTGATGGTGTGCTTGGCGACAATATACGAACCGCCAGGCCCGATCTCTTTGATCAGGTTAACCGCAAGTTCATCGTCGCTGAAATTAATGCCGCGCTTGGCGCGCTTCATCATCTGCGCAACCTCATCGTCGATCACGGCCTTTGCAAAATCAAAGGTCTTCAACGCATCGATCAAACCGCCGATGTTGAACATATCCATCCCGCTCGCCAGCCCGCCCATGGCCGACATGCCTGTTTCATATCCTGCCTGCGCGTCGTTCACTTTGGCGTTCGTCAGGCCGATGTAACCGCCGCAGGGCACATCATAAAAGCGGGCCAATTGTGCGAAAGCCATATGCAGCATCCCGCATTCAATTGCCCCGGAAGTGTATGCGCCCGTGCGCATATCAGCTACTGTGGCAAGTGTGGCGTAGATCGTCGGCGTGCCTTCCTTCACCATTTGCATCAACATCAGAGCGGACAAAAATTCCGCATTGCCCTGCGCCAGCGTCCCAGCCATAGACATGGGCGAGGTCAACCCCGCATTCGGCACGATGGTTGGGTAAACAGGCAGTCCCTCACCCGCAAAATACATCACGTTTTCAGTGGAAAGGTTATCCATCGTCAACGGTGAAACAACGGGACAATAATGATGCGTCAGGAAGGGATGTTCTTTGTAGGCTTCCTCTCCGCCCGCCACCAGATAGGCCATCTGCATAATGCTGTTCGTATCTTTGCGGTCTGTCGTGGTGACACGGATCGGTTTAAGACAATACTTGATGGACGGATAAAGCCTCGAGATTGTGAATTGACCCGCTGGCGCGTCATCCGCCAACGTGGAGATGGAGAAAATGTCGTAGCCGGGTAACTCGTTGATGAGATGCGCAATGCGCGCGATATCAGCGGACTCAGCGCGTCTTTCCACGCCGGTCACTGGATCGATAATATCTGGGGCCGAACTCGCCGTTACAATGACCGGGCTATCCCGCGGAATCGTTTTATCGAATTTTGGATCGCGCGCGTGAAAAGTAAAAGAAGACGGCACCATCTTGCGATATTTTTCGACCACCGCGCGCGGAAATTTAACCCGCTCCTCTTCGACAGTACAGCCATGTTTCTTGAACAAATCGCGGGCCGGTTCGTAACGCACCTTCAAACCGGCATCTTCAAGAATTTCCAAAGAAACCTCGTGAATCCGTTCAACCTGTTCCTGCGTCAGAAATGTTGCATACGACATGGGTTCACATCCTTA
Source organism: Chloroflexota bacterium (assembly GCA_016191985.1). Classification (GTDB taxonomy): domain Bacteria; phylum Chloroflexota; class Anaerolineae; order Anaerolineales; family Villigracilaceae; genus Villigracilis. The sequence goes on from JACPVB010000191.1 coordinate 7,827, forward strand.
TTGATAATTTATTCAACCAGCGATCTCTTGATCTTCTTGCGTTCTATTTTTTTCTTCGGCATATATTTTTCAGCCAGTTTGCGTCCCTGTTTTACAAGAATATTATCCACCAATGGACCGCTCTGCGGCAAGCGCAGGAATTTCTTAATGATATGGAACTGATCGCCGCGAAAGACCATGCGGTCAACGCGTAATTTCGCCGCAAGTTCCTTGATCTCCTGCACGGGAAACATTTGCAGACCCGGTTGTGTAACCTTCAATGAGGCCGCCGCAATCGCAAAACAGACCGTATCCTCGAGGTTGAATCCATTCAAATAGCCGTAAATAAAACCTGAAGAGAATGTTGCGCCCGCGCCAGAGCCGTCCACGGCTTTAATTCTGGGCGCATGAACGCGGACAGCCATATCGCCATTCACAACCATACATCCCTGACTCGCCATGGTGATAATGGCGGTTTTAATGCCGGAGTTTAACAATTTCCGCGCCACAGAAAGCATGGATTGTTTATTACCGATCTGGGCCGCATCGGTCACAGCCTGGCAGATCGTGACCAACCCTGAATATTTCTTGAGCAATTCAGGATGTTTGTGCCCATGCTCAAAATTCAGGAAGACGGGCACGTTATGGCGATTCGCCTCTTCCATGGCGCGGACGATATGATCGCCGTCGTACCAATCCACATACAACAGTTTTGATTTTTTAATTAACGAAAGGTCAGCCGTACCCAGAGTGTTCAATATCTCCGGAGAACGCTGCCAGAAATAGGTGCGCGCGCCCTTCTTATCCGAGACGTTCACTTCGAGCGGCGTTTTGTATTTCTTCGTAAAACGCACCTTGCCTTGCACGCCCATTTCTTTCAAAGTATCTGCGACATAATGACCGAGCAGGTCATCACCGACGGCGGTGCCGATCATCGCAGTGGGCACATCCCATTGCCGCAGGTTACAGGCAATAATGGCCGCATCGTCATAGACGTATTCGCTGACCTGATGCACGATTGCGCCAGTATTATGTTTCGGGAGTTTATCCAACGCCATGATGTAGACTGGAGTCAACATGCCGAAGCCAACATACGCGGGAGGAGATTGTTTTATATTAGG
>JACPVB010000192.1 GCA_016191985.1 Chloroflexota bacterium
GCGTTTAACCATCCGTGCGATTCTTGGTGTTTTTTGATTGTGAGCAGGAAATGGGCTCATTTTTCCAAAGAACAGCGTCCCAGATGATTAAATCCGGGACGCTCCTGATGGGACGGTTTCTGAGGACGCTTTGTTGGGCAGACTGACGGCTTACAGACATGTCTCCTAGAAAAGCTCATGAAATCTATTTTCAAGACGATACTGTTCAAATTCATAATCGAAGGTTCGCCGCCTTTGCTTGCTTGGTCGCATTGTTGGGTCAATAGTCATATATATATGGTATCGCCCTTTTGGATGTTGCATTTCCAAGTCGTGTATTTCACTCAGCTTGAATAGCCATATTCTTTCAGTGGATAAATCCGTTACAGCAATAAGCTGAGCTGGAGAGGTGTCTGGTATCCACCAATCAAGGGTTAGTTTTCCCTTTCCACCCGCTGGTTTGGGCTTGAGATTTGTTTTGATTTGAATGGTGATAGCTTCTTGTTTACGTGGAGAGAATACAACTAAATCAACACCTGAATCTGTTGTCATTGGCGCTGACTCGACGCCGCGCAATAACAACTTGTATTGTAGAAGTAGCTCTCCTGCTTTTCCTATCTGTTGGTTATTAGGCATGAAGCGAGTTCCTTATAGTTTGATACAACCTGTGCGTAATGGCAAGTTTTACAATACATTTTTCACCTTCGGGGGTCTGCCCAACAATTTATTATATTGCAGTGCCGGCATAATATCATAAATCCTCAATAGGGGAACGAACAACCGCGTTCTTCGGCGCGGCGGGATGCCCACCGATTACCAATTCTCTACTTCCCCAATTCTCCAATTCTCCAATTCTCAATCCCCTACTTCCCATACCTCTTCCGAATCTCCGGCAAAAAATACTCCTCAAAAAAGCGGTCTACATCGTAATCGGGTTTCCAGTTCCAATCGTGGCGGGCGCGGGAGTCGTCTACATCTTCGGGCCACGAGTCGACAATTCCCTGCCTGCGCGGATTCGGTTCAAAGCTGATTCTCGCATCCGCAAACGCCATCACCGCCCGCTGACGGAACTCCTCGGCGGTGATGGCGAAGGCCGCCACGTTGTACACATTCGCCGTCAGGCACTCGCGCGGCGCATCCATAATCATCAACAGAGATTTGATCGCATCGGGCATCGCCATGAACGAGATTTTCGTGTCCGCGCGCACGAAGCAGGCATAAGATTTTCCCTGGGCCGAAGCATGAAGCATCTCGGGACCATAGTCGCTTGTGCCGCCGCTGGGCAATGTAAAGGCCGAGATCAGGCCCGGGAAGCGAATCGCCCGAAAGTCCAGCATGACCGGTGGTTTTTCATCCAAATGTTTCTGACCAAAAAATTTGCTGTAATAGATGCCCAGTTTTTCACAATACAATTTATTGCAGCCGTACATCGTGTGCGGGTTATCAAAATCCTCCTCCTTCACCGCGCCCGCGTTTTGCTTCGCTGCGAGGGTCGGCATCCCATACGCGGCAATGGAACTTGGGAACAAAAACTTCACCGACTTGCCATACTTCTCCGAACGATACGCCGCCAGCATCAGCAGCTGCATCGTCCCTTCCACGTTGATGCGGTGCGCCTCCTCCGTGGCGATCTCGGCCTTCGACGAAAGCGAAGCCGCCAGGTGAAAGATGATATCGAAATCGTAATCGTAAAAGGTTTTGATTTTATAAACCAGGTCCCCCTGCACGTGTTCCGCCGAAAGATGTTTGATCGAATCCGGCAGCGGCATCATATCAGAGGTAACAATTCGATACCCGCCCTTCTTCGATAATTCCTGCACGAGCGCCTGACCAATTTCACCACACGCGCCTGTCACCAGCACTTGCTTCTCGCTCATGGACTACTCCTGATATGCTAGAATGATGTGACCTGATTTTACGACATATTAAAAGATTCGATGTCACAAAATGAATATGATTTTTTCACCCTTCGCGCTGAGCGGAGCGAGGATGCGTTCCTTCATCCGAGCGAAGTCGAAGCGCCTCACGTTGATGTTGTTCGCAATGACATGCCTACTCACTTCCTGTGCCCAACTGGATGCGATCCTCGCCACGCCCATTCCCCTCACGCCGACGGAAACCCCGCCTCCCACCCCGACCATAAACTGGTTCCCACCATCGGCCACTCCCACGCTTCAGACATTTTCCACCAAAGCCCCCACCCCCGAAATGCGCCCCGGCCTAAGCGGCGACCTTGTCACCGACGACTTCTCCGACCCATCCCTTTGGGACATAGCCGCCTCGGACGATGCCAGCGCGAACATAAAAAATAACCGCCTCACGCTCTCCGTCCAAAGCGAAGTGTACATGCTCAGCCTCAAGCACGATCTCGTGTTGGATAATTACTACGCCGAAATCACCGCCCGCCCCAGCCTCTGCCGGGACGAAGACAGCTACGGACTCCTCGTCCGTGCCAGCGCCACGAATTATTATCGCTTCGTTCTATCATGCAACGGCACCGCGCGCGGGGAACGAGTCAGCGGTGGGACGCGGCTCATCTTGCAGCAACCCCTCCCCAGCGGAGATGTTCCACCGGGCGCGCCAGGCGAGGTCCGCATTGGCGTGTGGGCGGTGGGACGTGAAATGCGCCTCTTTTTAAATGGACGTTTCCAATTCACCATCAGCGACCCCAGTTTCCCCAGTGGCAGCATCGGCGTCTTTGTCCGCTCCGTGGGGGCCACCGCCGCCGTCGTCTCCTTCTCCGACCTCACCATCCAAAGCGTGGATTACGTTTTGCCAACGCCGACGCTCTTCGTACCGTAAATAGCTTTTAGTTGTTGGTAGTTAGCTTTTAGTAACTCACCTTACGCAGTTAATAATCCCGAAGGGATGGCAGGATTATAGAAAGAAGGTGAAAGGAATCCAAATCCCGAAGGCGGTGTGTTGAGCTTGTCGAAACAGATGACATCGATTTTATGGGCCATGACACCCTTTCATGGTTGAACACGCCGTATCGTAGATTGCGGTCAGCTGTTGGTAGTTAGCGATGAGTTTTTTTATTGCAGGAGCACAATATGTCTAAAAATGATAACGATGACTTCAATCCAGCGGAAGATTACCTCGCCCAATTGGATTGGAAGACGAAACCTCGCCGTCATTCATCGGTCTATTACGAACCAAAATGGAGATACAAGATTGTTTACAAAAATAGGACAATAAACACTTCATATCTGCCGCTGATTATATTGACAGTGCCTCTCACCGCGGTATTCATTTATTTGCTATATCTTATTTTCTTCGAGCATTCATTAGCGGCCATTGCCGGGTTGGTGTTTTTTATCTCTGTCGTAATAATCCTGTTTTTTGCTGTGCGAGATGCTGAGCGCGGCCCGAAAGATGATGAGTAACGATTGGCAATTAGCTCCTTGCCAATAAAATGTTTCTGATTTAATATTTCGCCTTATATGGTTAATAATCCCGAAGGGATGGCAGGATTATAGAAAAAAGCATACGTTAGCCAAATCCCGAAGGGATGACATAATTTTTTAAAACCATGCCACCCCTTCGGGGTTCATCTCTGTTTTTTTCTGTGCACTATAATCATTGCACTCCTTCGGAGTTGTTTCTGCGTAAGGTGAGTTAATATTCAAGCACAGGCGGGTCATTTCAAACCACCGCCCTTCAACACTGATCACTGACAACTGATAACTGATCACTGTCCACTGATAACTGCCCACTGTTCTCCATGCTCACCCCCACCGACCTCCTCCACCTCCCCTACACCCCCGACCTGACCGAAGGCGGAATCGCGTATGCGCTCCGTTCATTGATGTATTCCTATGATCGCGCGGGAACTTCTCCGTATGACAGGTTGCGCCGTACCGTTGCCAGCGTGGGCGTGGAACTTGCCTTTCGGCGCTATCTTTCCCAGAACAATATTCCCTTTGAAGTAAAAGCCGCCGCTCCCTTCACTGACCGCGAGCGATATGACGTGTCTCTTGCGGGACGCAGGTGTGACATCAAATCTTATTTGATCTCGCACCGCGCGCAGATTGCGGAGATGCGCAACAACCCCTCCGTGTTGTTGAACGCGCCCGCGCTGGTCCCTTCGGATCAACATGCGGGTGATGGACATCTTCGCAACGACATTTACATTTTTGGATTCTTATCGGGTCTCATCGCCGCTTCGCAAATCGATCTCAAAAAAGTAGTCGAAACGAAACAGCCGCATTACCTCCTCCATGCCATGCCCGAGGAGTGGCGAAAGCCGATTCACTGGAACCCGCTTGGGGTGTTGACTTTGAAATCTGATTCAGCGCAGGAACTGCTGGTCGAAGTCAACGGGCAGGATGAGGCGCGGGAAATGAAGCGCAAGGTGTTGAGTCTCCCGCCGAAGACAAAAGTCACAGTGGATGAATCCTTTTATTCGATTTCAAGCATCCACATCCGCCGCGAGATGGATGCGCGGTTGGGAATTAAATGTGAGGCGGTCAAAGAAGCGCATGTCATTTCGCCGTTGGAGTGGGGAAATATTTGGGTGTACGGCATGGAGATATTTCTGGCGGGTTATATTTCTTATGAAGAATTTGGTCAACGCGCAACTGCGCTCCTGCCGAACTCAAAAGTTTTTCAATACGAACACACCCGTGTAAAAAATTTATGCCTGCCCGTTTCCAGTTTGAAGCCGATGTATAAATTATTTTAGGTCAGGGGTGCGTCTGAAAATGCTCCAGCCGCCGTCCCGGCGGCGACTTTCAAGTACATCCTTCGCCGGGGCTTGTCCTGAGCTTGTCGAAGGACGGCGAAGGGAGCAACCTGGGGTGCGACGCACTCGCGCATCCATTTTTAAGGTAAGATTACATAGAACATGGAATCTACAAAAGATAAGCCAGCCCCACGAACCCCCAGAAGACCGCGCACACCGAATGCGTTTGCGTCCACGCTGGGCATTGCAATTTTACTTGCGACTCTTTTTACCGCGTGGACCCCGAACAGTTTTTTTGCCAGCAATTTGCAGGAACAAATGCGTTTGATGCTCACGCCTCAGCCTGGACCGAATACTGTTTCCACACCCCAGCCGCAACTACGCATTGGCATTGTCGCGGGCCACACAGGTAATGACTCGGGCGCGGTCTGCTTTGATGAAGACGGCCAGACAGACCTGACCGAAATGGATGTAAACCTGAGCATCGCCGGTCTGGTGCGTGAAAACCTGGTGGCGAGAGGCTATCAGGTGGACTTGCTCAATGAGTTCGACACGCGCCTGAACGGGTATCGCGCTGTGGCGTTGGTTTCCATTCACAATGATTCCTGCGAATATGTCAATGACGAAGCGACTGGTTTCAAAGTGGCGGCTTCGCTGGAGACTCGCGACGTAAACCGCGCCCAACGCCTGACAGCCTGCCTGACGGATCGCTACCAGCAGGTGACAGGGCTGACCTTCCATGCCAACAGCATCACCTCGGATATGACCGAGTATCACGCCTTTTCTGAAATTGACCCAAACACCATCACGGCCATCATTGAAACGGGGTTTTTGAATCTGGATCGCGATATCCTCACCAAACAAACTGACCGCGTCGCTGAAGGAATTACGCAAGGCATCTTGTGCTTCATTAATAATGAAAGCGTCCTGCCGACAGCGCTGCCCACCTTTACGCCATGAACAAACCGACGCCTCCTCCGCGAAAAAGAAAGTTCCATCCAGCCCTTCTTATAATCCTGCTGGTTGCTGTCGCTGGCGTCGCGGCATGGACGGTAACCTCGTCCCCGGCGTTGGGGTTGAACGAGCCAACCGTCGCTCCCACACATGCCCGTTCCTTCGCGTTTGCGGAAATTGCAAAGCCCACGTACACCGCGCTGCCAATGTCATCCCCTGTGGGGACGGAAAATTCCCTTCCAACAGAAAATTCACTCCCAGCAGAATCTTCCTTACCAACCCAGGCTCCAACGGTCACTCCCGAATCTGTGGTGCAGGCGGTGATTGTGGACCTGCCGTCCAGCGGATACATCCAGCCAGTATCGCAGGATGGTTACGAACAGGCTCCCATCTCCTCCGGTGGGAACAAATATATCCTGGTGGACATCTCAGAACAGCACATGTACGTCTATGAAGGCGATGCGCTGGTGTTTAGCTTTGTCGCATCCACCGGGATGAATAACGCCACCCGCGTTGGAAATTTCAGCGTGTTGGACAAAATCCCGAATGCCTACGGCGCCACGTGGGATCTTTGGATGCCGAACTGGCTCGGTATTTACTGGGCTGGCAGTTTGGAAAATGGAATCCACGCCCTGCCGATTTTGTCGAACGGCGGACAGTTGTGGGCGGGCTACCTCGGCGTACCCATTTCCTATGGGTGTGTGGTGTTGGGCGTTTACGAGTCCCAACTGCTGTACGACTGGGCCGAGGTCGGTACACCGGTTGAGATTCGGTGGTGAGGAACCATGTCATTGGGGAGTACTGAAGGTTTGTTGGTAAATAGGCTCGAGCCGCCGTCCTCGGCGGCGTTCGCGAGTAAACCCTTCGCCGAGGACGGCGAAGGGAGCAAACTCATCTACAACCCTTTAGTGTACTCCGTCATTGCGAAGGCGATGACATAAGGAAATAAAGGTTTATAATATTTAAAATCGCATTTAACAGTGGATTTAGCCAAAGGTGAAACATGAACGACCCTCTTTCAAAACTACGCGATTCGATGGCTCAACAAAACAGGAAAATGCTGCAGGGTGGCAGCGGTTTGGGAAACGGGAAGCAGGCTAACGGTCCAGTGCGAAGCGGCATGTCAAAGGGTGGAAAGGCCAAAAAGAAAAGAAATTTGATTCTTCCAGTCCTTTTGATCGTAGTAGGCTGCGCGGTCTTTTCGTTCGCGGCCTGGTCCGCGGTGAATTCGCCGGTGCTGGCTTCCATTTTGAGTCTTTCATCCGCACCGCAGCAGGAGGTGCAAAGAGCGCCTTTGCAGTCTTTTGCGCAGGTGGATATTGCCAAGCCAACCTACACGCCTGCTGTGTTGGGGCCTGCGGCGCAGGTGATTCAGATTCAACCAACGGCTACCTTTACCTCAATCCCAACCGATACCGCCCTGCCGCCTCTCCCCCCGCCGACGCTTGATGCAGTTATCCTGCCAGTGGATACGCCCTTTGTAGAACCGCCCACTGCAACCTCCGCGCCGCAGCAAGCCAGCGGGGAACAGCAAACCGTCATTTCCGCAGAGATCGTCCCCGATACGCCTACGTCTGAATACGTGGCCGCGCCGACTTCTGTGGCGTACGTTCCACCGATAGGGACAGACACCGGCGGCGAGCATTGGATCGACGTGAACCTTTCGGAGCAGCGCGTGTACGCTTATGCGGGCGATACGCTGGTCAATTCATTTGTGGTTTCCACCGGCACCTGGCAGACGCCGACGGTGACCGGGAAATATAAGATCTGGATCAAACTGCGCTCCGCTGCCATGTCTGGCCCTGGATACTATTTGCCCGATGTTCCCTACATCATGTATTTTTACAAAGGCTATGGACTCCACGGCACGTACTGGCATAATAATTTCGGCACGCCGATGAGTCATGGCTGCGTGAATCTCACCATCCCCGACGCGGAATGGGTCTACAACTTCACCCAGGTCGGGACAACGGTGAACGTGCATTATTAAGAAGGTAGGCAGGTACACTGGTAAACACGTAGACAAGTACAGACGATAGTTTGTCTTCTGCGTGCCCTTTGTATCCTTTTTGTTTAATAAATGTCAAACCTATCACGAAGAGACTTTTTGAAATTGAGCGGCTTGGGGTTGGCAGGTTTACTGTCGCCCCCGCTCAATTTTGATTTTAACGATCCCTTCGCAACACAGCAGGGACGCGTGACCACGCGCACCGTCTGGGTTTATAAACTTCCATCCAAGGAAGCGGAGAAGGTCAGGTTCTATCAGCGGGATACAGTTTTGGGGATCAACAACACAGCCATCAGCGACGATGTGGAGGCGCACAACCGCATCTGGTATCAAGTCGGCATGGAAAACTATACAGAAGGCTACGTTTACTCCGGCGACATTCATCCTGTGCGAACCATGCTCAACACCCCGCAAATGGAAATCCCCAGGGATGGATTGCTGGCTGAGATCAGCGTGCCATATACAGATGCGCACGAAGAACCCGATAAAGAATCCGATGTTGTTTACCGCATGTATTATGAAACCACGCATTGGGTCAAAGGTGTAACAACCAATCCAGACGGACAGATTTGGTATGAAGTGCGTGACGATAAATGGGACAAGTTATATTTCGCGCGCGCAGAACATCTCCGTATCATGATGGCGGATGAGCTTGCGCCAATCTCTCCCGAAGTTCCAAACAAAGATAAAAGAATACAAGTGCGCCTCGATCAGCAGATTGTGATTGCTTATGAAAATAACGTCCCCGTCTTCGTGACTGCGGCTTCCACGGGCGGCATCCTGCGGGTTGGAACCTACACCACGCCCCAGGGTAACTTCCTCACATTTTACAAACGTCCCTCGCGCCACATGGCCGCCGGCGACATCGCCGCGAGCGGCTTTGACTTGCCCGGCGTCCCGTGGGTGCAATACATCACCGAAAGCGGCATATCCTTCCACGGAACGTATTGGCATAACGATTTTGGCAGACCGCGCTCGCATGGTTGTATCAACCTCACCTCCAGTGCCGCCAAATGGCTCTATCGCTGGACCTCCCCGCAAGTTCCTTTGAACAAAGAATTCTCCTTCGGCGGCGTGGGAACAAAAGTGGAGATCATCGAGTAACACAATATCAGTACTTCACGAAAAACTCTGGAATCAGGCAGCTTGCTGCCCAAAATTCCCATCAGCACCCACAGGGCAAGTGAGCTGATGGAGTCCAGAATCGTGATCTACTGAATATAGATGCCTGCCCTGCGCTGGTAGGTTGAGCCTGTCGAAGGTCGCAGTACCGATGTCACATTCTCTAAACTTCCTCTCAACCAGTATGATTACACTTGAATTATGACAATCTCCCAACTTTCCCGTCGTGACTTTTTAAAACTATCCGCTTCAGGCGTGCTCGGGCTTGCTCTCTCCGAATTGGGCATCGGCCACGCTCTGGCCGCTCCACCCACCTCGCAGGGACGCATCACCTGGAGCGGCATTCCGCTTTATGATGCGCCCGCTCTGACTGCCAATAAACTTTTCCTCTTTCCGATAGATGAAACTGTGGAACTGCTCGGCGAAGTGCAGGGTGATGGCATCGACAATCCATACAACAAAACCTGGTATCAATTGGATGGCGGCTACACCTATTCCGGTTGGGTGCAGCCCGTGGAAACAAAATACCAGAAACCAGTCTTTGATATTCCTGAAGAAGGAAAACTCGCCGAGATCAGCGTGCCGATGAGCCTGACCTATCTTGGTCCATACATGTACGCCAAGAACGGACATCGCCTGTATTACGGAACCACCCACTGGATCAAGAAAGTCGTTGTCACCCGCGACGAGAAAAGCGTCTGGTACGAAATCTTTGACAGTGAATTGAAAAAATCATTCTACGTCCCATACTACAACATGCGCCTCATTCCTGACGAGGAGCTGGCTCCACTGTCCCCGGAAGTTCCCGAAGCTGATAAATTCATCCATGTAGACCTCCCCACGCAAATGGTCACCGCCTTTGAAGGCGAAAAGATGGTGCTCTCCGTCCGTTGCGCCAGCGGGCAAAGGGGCACAGACACGCCCAAAGGTGAGTTCACCACTTTTCATAAAGGCCCGTCCATTCACATGACCAACCAGGGCGACGCGGTTCAAAACGTCTACAACCTGCCCGGTGTTCCGTGGTGTTCGTTCTTCACGGGCGCAGGCCATGCCTTTCATGGAACCTACTGGCATAATGATTATGGACGTCCGCGCAGTCATGGCTGCGTAAACCTGCCGTCTGATATTTCCAAATGGCTTTATCGCTGGACAACCCCCGTCGTTCCCCCAAGTGAGGATTACCTGCACCTGCCCGGACAAGGGACAAGGGTACAGGTTGTATAACTCTGGAACTCGCCGGCGAAACTGCGATGCAATCTGAAACGTAGGGACACAGCGAGTCGCTTCATGAATTGACCATAAACCGTTTTGCTGTGTCCCTGCAAACCCGTATCTAAGGTAAACTAACCAATCACGAGGAGAAAAAATGGATCCAATTTTTCAACACAATCAATATTTGCTCAAACGACAGGTCTTTGCGCTGGCGGGTAAATTCCGCTTCTATGCGAACGAGCAGCTCGTTTTATTCAGCGAGCAGAAGATGTTCAAACTGCGCGAGGATATCCGCGTCTATTCCGATGAAGGCAAGACCCGTGAAGTATTGATGATCAAAGCCCGCCAGATCATCGACTTCTCCGCCGCGTTCGACGTAGTGGACAGCGCCAGCAGCCAAAAGCTCGGTGCGCTCCGCCGCAAGGGACTCGCATCCATCCTGCGGGATGAGTGGGAGGTACTCGATGCCAATGATAATATCGTTGGTAAATTGTTCGAAGACAGCATGGGGCTGGCATTGGTGCGCCGCTTCCTGACGGGCCTTGTCCCCCAGAATTACGACATCACCGTCGGAGCAACCCGCGTGGCTGATCTCAAACAAAACTTCAACCCATTCGCCTATCAATTAAACCTGGATTTCAGCATGGATGTCGCTCATATGCTGGACCGCCGCATCGGCATCGCTGCCGGCATTCTTCTCGCTGCGATTGAAGGAAGACAGAGTTAATATGTCGTTGCGAGGGTGGCGTTCGTCCACCCGAAGCAATCCCAAAATATTTGGAGATTGCCTCGTCGCAAAGGGCAAGAGCGCTCCTCGCAATGACATCCACACATTATGCCCAACACCCCTCTTTTCGCTGGTCTTGTAATTGACGAAGCAGGCCGCCCTGCTGAATCCGCTTTTATTGGAAGCGACCCTTGTTATGTAGTGAATGATGCCGGTTTCAAGCGCCACATCCCCTCCGAGCAGGTGGACCGCGCGGTGCTGAATCAAATGGCGGAAATGATGAAAGGCAGCGAAGACCTGCTCTCCGAACAGACCGCCAAAATGCTCGGGCAGGAGGACCCCTTCTCAAAAGCCATCATCGAACAGCAGCTTAAAAATATTGATAAACAATTCGACGCGCTCATGCAGACCGGCATCCCAGAAGACATGCGTGCCTATCTCGGCATGATGGGTTTCAAGGTGGTCATCAATTATCACGGTGAGATCGTACGAGTGGAGCAGCCTGGAGCCGCAGGCGGTGAGGGTGACGAATAAAGTTAAAAGCAAGCCTCCGAGTTCTTCAAGAACTCGGAGGCTTTTTGTTTAATCGTAGTAGCGACTCATGAAGTTTAAAAAATAAATACCGTAACATGTCACCCTGAGCGACACCTGCACTGCACCAAACGCAGTGCGGTGCAAGTGAGCGAAGAACGCTCACTCAGGATGACATGTACTTTGAGATCAGATTACAACTTTAATTTCTTAAATTCCATCAGTCGCTTTGTCACTCAGCAAA
>JACPVB010000001.1 GCA_016191985.1 Chloroflexota bacterium
CGCGGCGGGCGGCAAACTGCATTACGATAACACGCTCGAAACCCGTCTGAGCCGCTTGCAAGGCTCCCTGCGTTCCTCCGTTTACAAGTTGCTGATGGGAGAAAAGGTATGAGCGATCAAGTTGGAACGATAACGTGGATTAGCGGCCCGGTCGTGCGCGCCCGCGGATCACGTCACGTGGGTATGCTTGAGCTCGTCGAAGTGGGCGCAGACCATCTCGTGGGCGAGGTGATCGGGCTCAAGGGCGACCAGATGACAATCCAGGTCTACGAAGAAACCGCAGGCATGCAAACCGGCGCGCCGATCTATGGCACGGGTCTGCCGCTCTCTGTGGAGTTGGGGCCTGGCTTGATTCAAAGTATTTATGATGGCGTGCAGCGCCCGCTCCCGTTGATCGAACAGGCGATGGGCTCTTTCATTAATCGCGGCGCGCATTTCGATTCGATCAGCCGCGAAAAGAAATGGAAATTCACACCCAAAGTCAAAGTGGGCGATGCAGTCAAAGGCGGTGCAGTCCTCGGTGTTGTGATGGAAACAGAAACTTTCGAGCATCGCGTTATGCTTAACCCCGACGACCACGGTACGATCACCTGGGTTGCGCCTGTTGGCGAATATACAGTTGCTGACCCTATTGCCAAACTGAAGATGGGCAAGGAAGAAAAGACTGTTACGATGCTTCAGCGCTGGCCTGTTCGCCGAGCACGGCCATTTACCAACCGGCGCCCCGCGAACATTCCGTTGATCACCGGTCAGAGAATTCTCGACACATTTTTCCCAGTCGCAAAGGGCGGCGCGGCGGGTATCCCCGGGCCGTTCGGTTCGGGCAAAACTGTTACCCAGCACAGCATTGCCAAGTGGGCGGATGCTGAGATCATAGTCTATATTGGATGCGGCGAACGTGGCAACGAAATGACTGAAGTGTTGCAGGAATTCCCGCATCTTGTCGACCCGAGAACGGGTCGGCCATTAATGGAACGCACGGTGCTGATAGCGAATACATCCAACATGCCCGTTGCCGCACGCGAAGCCAGCATCTACACGGGGATTACCATCGCCGAGTATTACCGTGACATGGGCTATCACGTCGCGTTGATGGCGGATTCAACATCCCGTTGGGCGGAAGCATTACGTGAAGTCTCCGGTCGTCTTGAAGAAATGCCGGCCGAGGAAGGCTATCCTGCTTATCTTGCAGGCCGCCTTGCTGAATTTTACGAACGCGCCGGCTACGTGAATAACTTGAATGACACACAGGGTTCGGTTTCCATTGTGGGCGCGGTCTCTCCTCCCGGCGGTGACTTTTCCGAACCTGTGACCCAACACACGAAACGCTTCATCCGCTGCTTCTGGGCGTTGGATAAATCGCTTGCATCCGCCCGTCACTTTCCGGCCATTAACTGGCTGGATAGTTACAGCGAATATCTCGAAGATGTGGGTGCGTGGTGGCGCGAAAAGACCGGCAAAGACTGGCTCACCATGCGCAATCGCGCGATGGAATTGTTGAGTGAAGAGAGTCGGCTCTCTCAGATCGTAAAGTTGGTGGGTCCGGATGCGCTTCCATATACCGAGCGCATGGTGCTGGAAACCACACGCCTCATCCGCGAAGGTCTTTTGCAGCAGAATGCGACCGAGACAGTCGATGCGTTTTCCTCGGTGGAAAAGCAGATCCGTATGCTTGAACTCGTGTTGTACTTCCACGAACGCGGGATGGCAATTGTCAAGCGCGGCGCGCCGATCAACCTGATCCACGACTTGCCGGTGGTGGATACCATCATTCGTGCCAAATCAACTGTCACAAACGAAGAACTGCATAAATTCGACGACATTCAAAAACAAATTGACCAGCAAATGGGTCAGTTGGATGCGGAGTACAGATCATGAGCGAAGTAACAGTACAAGGCGGTCAGGAAGTTGTCGGCGTTGCGCGCATCGAAGGCCCGATCCTGGTTGTCGAAGGCGGAACAAATGTCAGTTATGACGAGGTCGTTGAAATTCAGGATTCTCGCGGTCAACTTCGCCGTGGACGCGTGTTGGAAGTAGGCGAGGGCTACGCAGTGATTCAGGCGTTTGCCGGGTCCACAGGCCTCTCGATTGACGGGACCCGCGTGCGCTTTTTGGGAACCACTCTTCATATTCCTGTGGCGGAGGAAATGCTCGGACGCATTTTCGACGGCTTGGGAAACCCCATCGACGGCGGCCCTGAGCCGCTCACCGATCATTATGCCGATATCAATGGACAGCCGATCAACCCTACGGCGCGTATCTATCCGCGCGACTATATTCAAACCGGTATCTCCACTATTGACGGTGTAAATACGCTTTTACGCGGACAAAAACTTCCGTTATTCTCTGGTGCCGGTATGCCGCACGACCAGCTCGCCGCGCAGATCGTGCGCCAGGCGACCCTTGGCAAAGTAGCAGGTGCGCCACAAACCGAAGGCGAAGAATTTGCTATTGTGTTTGCCGCGATGGGCGTAAAGAACGATGTGGCAGAATATTTCCGCCGTTCATTCACCGAAAGCGGAGCATTGACTCGTGTGGCGATGTTCCTCAACCTTGCGGACGATCCCCCGGTTGAGCGTATCGTCACTCCGCGCGCAGCGTTGACCCTTGCTGAATATCTTGCATACGAACGCGAAATGCACGTTTTGGTTGTCCTCACAGACATGACCAATTACGGTGAAGCCTTGCGTCAGATTTCAAACGTGCGCGGTGAAGTGCCAAGCCGTAAAGGTTACCCCGGTTATTTGTACAGCGACCTTGCGTCTATGTACGAACGCACGGGGCGTATCCGCACAAGTAAAGGCTCGATCACTCAAATCCCAATTCTCACAATGCCCAATGATGATATCACTCATCCAATGCCTGATCTGACAGGCTATATCACCGAAGGCCAGATCGTGTTGGGGCGTGAATTAAACTTCGCGGGTATTTATCCTCCTGTGGCGGTGCTGCCGAGCCTGTCTCGTCTGATGAAGGACGGTATCGGTAAGAATCGCACACGCGACGATCATCCGCGTTGGGGAGCGCAGTTATATGCGGCTTATGCCAGAACCCAGGATGTGCGCGCGCTGGCTTCCGTGATCGGTGAGGAAGAGCTCAGCGACGTGGATCAGAAATATCTTAAGTTCGGACGCGCGTTTGAACGTGAATTCGTCAACCAAAGCTTCACTGAAAATCGTACCATCGAACGAACCCTCGAAATTGGCTGGAAGCTCCTCTCCATATTGCCGAGGAAGGAACTCACCCGCGTGACGCTCGACGAGATCGCAATATATTACAAAGGCGACGATGCCGCAAATTAGTATTGCTCCCACTCGCACGAACCTGATTCGCCTCAAAAAGGATTTGCGCTTTGCGAAAGAGGGATATGAAATTCTCGACCGTAAACGCGAAGCTCTGACGGGCGAACTGGTTCGTGTGGCAAAAGAAGCCGACTCCCTGCAAAAGGAAGTTTGGGCATTGTTGACAACCGCCTACGATGCGATGGAAAAAGCGCGCCTGGTGATGGGCTCTGACCATGTGGAGTGGGCCTCGCTCGCGGTGGATAAGACCGTGGATGTGCATCTGCGTCTGCGCGGCGTGATGGGTGTGGCGCTTCCACAGATCGAAGCGCGCGGCGAACCGCCAAGGCTTCCCTACAGCCCCGGCGATACCTCTGCCGCGCTCGATGAAGCCAGCGATGCGTTCCGCGAAGTGTTATTGCGCATCCCGCAGCTTTCGATGCTCACTGCCGCAGTGTGGCGTCTGGCCAATGAATTGCGCAAGACGCAGCGCCGTGTAAACGCGCTTCAACACATCTTCATTCCCCAGTATAAGCATCAGATCGAGTTCATCGTCAGTTCGTTGGAAGAACGAGAGCGCGAAGAAACCTTCCGCTTGAAGTGGCTAAAGACGAGGATGTCCAAGACGAAGGACGCAGACCAAGAAATGAAAATCGAAATTGTAGAGATACAGGAGGCAGCAATATGAACATTGCAGTAATGGGTACGGGACAGGTAGGACAAACGATCGGTTCGAAGCTCGTCCAGTTGGGTCATGATGTGATGATGGGTTCACGCGACGAAGCAAACCCGAAGGCGGTTGCCTGGGCAAAGGAGGAGGGACACAATGCCGTGTTTGGCACCTATGCCAACGCAGCCGCATTTGGCGAGATCATATTCAATTGTGTTTTAGGTTCCGCTACTCTCGATGCTTTGTATCTGGCTGGCGCTGGGAACTTAAAAGGAAAGATACTCATCGACACATCCAACCCGCTTGATTATTCGGATGAAAAACATTGGAAGCTGACGATCTGTAATACAGATTCCCTGGGTGAGCAGATCCAGCGCGCATTTCCCGAAACGATGGTTGTAAAAACCCTCAATACCGTCTACTGCACGGTCATGGTTGACCCCGACAAACTTGTGGAAAGGACCGATATTTTTGTCAGCGGCAACAGTGCGAATGCCAAAGCCCAGGTGTCGAAGATTTTACGTGATTGGTTCCATTGGAAACACATCATCGACCTGGGCGATATCACCACCTCACGCGCCGTTGAAATGTACGCACTGTTGTGGAGAAGCCTGCGGCTGGCAACTGCGTCTCACCGCTTTAACATAAAAGTTGTAGCCACATAAAATCAAACTGATTTGGACATCGGAGGATTTTGACGATACAATCATCAAAATCCTCTTTTTTGTTAAGTCATATGTCAAATAACAATAAAACGACCTCACTCCAGAATATTTTTAAAGAAATCCCCTCTTCTTTTTCATCTAAAATCCCTGATATCCAAATTTCAGGCATTGCCATCGATAGCCGCGCTGTGAAACCTGGCTGTCTTTTTGTCGCCATGCAAGGCGGCACGTTGGATGGACATGATTTCATCCAAAAAGCGATTGAGAATGGAGCCGCCGCTGTTGTGGGGGATAGGGAAATGGATGGCCTCGCCGTCCCATACATTCGGCTCGAAAACCCGCGTCAGGTCCTGACCTGGCTGGCTGCTGCGTTTTACGATTGGCCTGCCCGCAAGCTGACAGTGATCGGCGTGACCGGAACAGACGGCAAGACCACAACCAGCAACCTGATTTACAAGATACTCATCGCGGCAGGTATCAAGGCGGGCATGATCTCGACCGTCAATGCAGTCATTGGTGAGGAAGTGCTGGATACGGGCTTCCACGTCACCACACCGGATGCGCACGATGTGCAAAATTATCTTGCAAAAATGGTGGACGCAGGCCTGACGCATGTCGTGCTTGAGACCACGTCGCATGGTTGGGCGCAGTATCGTGTGGACGCCTGTGAATTTGATGTTGGTGTGGTCACCAACATCACGCACGAGCACATGGATCAGCACGGAAGTTATGAAAACTACCGCGCCGCCAAAGCCAGGTTGTTTTCGAGCCTTGAGCGCACAAAGGAAAAGCCGCAAGGCAATCCGCGTTTGGGGGTTATCAACCGTGATGATGTTAAATCTTTTGATTTTCTGAATGACTTTATCAAAGTTAATAAACTTAATTATGGCCTGGGTGATGACGCGGATGTCCGCGCTGAAGATATTGAATATAGCTCAATGGGCATTAAATTCACAGCAGTTTCAAACGATTTTCGTATAGGCGTCTCAAGTAATTTAGTAGGCTCTTACAACGTTTCAAATTGCCTTGCCGCATTGACAGCGACAGTTTACGGCCTCGGCATCGATCCACTGGTTGCAGCGCAGGGTATTGCCACGTTGGATGGCATCCCCGGGCGCATGGAAAATATTGCCATGGGTCAAAACTTCATTGCGATTGTGGATTTTGCGCATACCCCCAATGCCTTGAAAGTGACGCTGGAAGCGGGCCGTGCCTTCACCTCTGACCCCTCTCCGCGCGCGCGAGGGGAAGGGGTGAAGGAAAAGGGTAGAGTCATCTCCGTGTTTGGCTCCGCAGGCCTAAGGGACAAAGAGAAGCGGCGCATGATGGCAGAGACATCCGCAGAGCTGGCAGATCTGACTGTGTTAACAGCTGAAGATCCGCGCACTGAATCGCTGGAGGGAATTCTCGAGGAGATGGCAGCAGGTGCCAGGTCTAGGGGTGGACGCGAAGGCGAGACGTTCTGGCGGGTCCCGGACCGGGGCGAAGCCATCAAGTTTGCACTTCGTCTTGCAAGGGAGGGAGATGTGGTGCTTTCCTGTGGGAAGGGGCATGAACAGTCCATGTGCTTTGGCAGGACGGAATATCTTTGGGATGACCGCATTGCGATGAAGGCTGCGCTTGCGGAATTTTTGGGTATCGATGGACCTAAAATGCCATATCTCCCTTCGCAGGATAAAAAAGAAGCGGAGTGGCTGCGGGAGTAAATGTACAGTGGCATTCATGCCGCATTGCAGTACCTAGCGCGCGCTTCATGCGCCACATGACCGAGGAGAATTGATGGAAATAACACCTATTGTCTTGATTGGAAAACATGTCCACCTTGAGCCGATGACCGAAGCACACATCCCTGGCCTCGCTGAAATTGGGATCGGCCAAAGTTTTTGGGATTTCATGTTATATGGCGATATAAAAACGGAAGCAGATATGCGGAACTGGGTATTGGATATTCTCAGCCGCGCCGAAAAGGGTACCGACCTGCCCTTCGTGGCGATTCAGCTTTCGTCGGGGCGAGTGGCGGGCGCGACTCGTTACTTGAATATTATGCTCAAAGACCGCGGACTTGAAATCGGCGGCACCTGGTATGGAGTGGATTTCCAGCGTACGCCTGTTAATACGGAATGCAAATATCTGCTGCTGACCCATGCCTTCGAGACGTTGAAGTGCATCCGCGTGCAGTTGAAAACGGATTTGCGGAATGAACGCTCGCAAAAAGCGATTGAACGCCTTGGCGCAAAGAAAGAAGGCATCCTTCGTAATCACATGATCCTGCCCGATGGCAGGTATCGAGATTCTGTTTTTTACAGTATTCTGGATACGGAATGGGGCGATGTGAAAAAGAATCTGGAAGCGATGATGGCGAAGTACGAAGGGTAAGACGGGGACTTGGCTTGGGAGTGGAAAAAACTCGAAGTTGGTGTCTCGACAAGGCTTTGCCAGTCGGCAACCAAAAATGCCTATAGATGGCGCAGAATCCTATCCTCCATTACGCGCTGTGTTGGGCGTGATCACGGAAACGATGCTGAAAATACACAACGGAAACCAATATCGTAATTTCGCAGTTCAGGGTCGTTTGGATAGCGGGTGGTCGCATCGGCGGCGTCCACAAATGAACCGCCACGCAGGACTCGATAGGTTTGCCCATAGTTCTCCGAGGCGGATAAGTCCCCGCCTGGATATGAATTGAACCAATCTGCTGTCCATTCCCAGGCATTCCCAGCCATATCCAGCGCGCCATATGGACTTACACCCTGAGGATACGAGCCAACCTGCACGGTATCGTCGAGGAAGCTCACGTCAAAATTATTCAACAGGTTTTGGTTTGGAGGCTGGTTGCCCCAGGGATAGAGCCGTTCGTCCGTACCACGTGCAGCTTTTTCCCACTGCGCTTCCATTGGCAAAGCACGTCCAGCCCATGCGCAATAGGCATTCGCATTTTGCCAGGAGACATATATTACTGGATAATTGGCATACTGTGGGTCTGGGTAGTATTTTTCGCGAGTGTATGAACTTTCATTTTGGGGCGGCTGACAAACACCCGCCTGCACACATAGAGCATACATGTGATTCGTCACTTCTGTTTCGTCAATCCAGAACGCATCCAGGTTAACTTCATGGGCAGGTTTCTGCCCCGCCCAGCCATTATCATTGCCCATGATGAACGTTCCAGCGGGGACGTAATGCAACCGCATACCATCTATCTTTGAAATAGTCACTTCCCCTGCAACAGGGGGCGCTGGCGTATTGGAACAAGCTATCAGCTAGACTTTATCCATTTGTAGAGCAGAATACGCTTGAATTTACTCTCAAATATGCTATTTCTACGACATTGTTAACTTTTTTGGACTTCGCTACGCAGTAGTGATATCGCAAAACTATCTTTTGCCAGAAAAATGTTGAGAAAAAGCGTCTTTTGCATGTTGAAAAATGGACAATTGAATGGATAAAGTCCAGATCAGGAGGGATGTTGAAAAG
>JACPVB010000190.1 GCA_016191985.1 Chloroflexota bacterium
CGAACAGCTCAAGCCGTTCGTCGACAGGTGTGCAAACTACTCTTACCCATCAAGGACAAAGTGCATACCTTGACTTCCGATCATGGCAAGGAATTTGCAGACCACGAACTCATCGCGGAAACGCTTCAACTCAAATTCTATTTCGCGCATCCCTACGCGGCTTGGGAGCGTGGCACGAATGAAAACACCAACGGCTTGCTGAGACAATACTTTCCTAAGAAATCAGATTTCAAAACCATCTCTAATAAAAAGATCAAACGGACCCTCGCTAAGTTGAATTTCAGACCACGTAAAATGCTTCGTTTCAAAACACCTTTTGAGGTGTTCTACAATTTATCTGTTGCACTTACCAGTTGAATTCATCAGGTCAAACGAGACTTTGATTTCGCAATTTGTTTGGAGTACAGGACTCGCATTTATTATCGAACCCAATCCATCATTTTGATATTCGACCCAACCCATGTTTGTGATCGAACATATTATAGGAGATGGCGTCGTGCTGGATATGCTCGCAATCTCTGTTAACCTTGCTTCGGCAGTTGACGTGGCGTCAATGGGGATTTTTGCAATAGTTTTATCGGATTCGCTTTTGATGATGACGCCAATTAAAGAAACAATAGCAACAAGAAGTAAAACAAAAGCTGATGGAGTTCGCAAAATCTTTTTAGCGGCTTCCACGATTTCATCCTTCATCAAAAAACATATTGCTCAAAGAAGTTGCCAAACACAGGTTTGTGCTGCCACCACCCGTATAAGGCTTATAGACAACCGCCGCCTAAAGAAATTAGGCGGCGGAAAATTGATTTGCCTTACAAATAATACGTCATCCTTTGCAAATGCGTGGCGGGGTCGATGTGCTGCACCTTCACATTATTTGGCACATTCAAGCTGATGGGGGCATAATTGAGAATGGCTCTCACCCCAGCCTGCACTAATTTATCGGCAACACTTTGCGCGGCAAAGGCGGGCACGGTGAGCATGGCAATCTTGATGTTCGCGGCCTTGATGCTCTCCACCATTTTTTCGGTATCGTGCACGATAAAGTCCCCAATCTTTTCGCCGACCTTATCCTGATTGTTATCAAATATCGCCACAATGCGGAAGCCGCGATTTTGAAAACCCTGGTAATTCGCGAGCGCGTGGCCCATGTCGCCTGCGCCAACCAGCGCCACATCCCAAATGCGGTCAACCTTCAATATCTCGCGCAGTTTATCGAGCAGGTAGGCAATCGAATACCCTGTCCCTTGCTTGCCGAACTCACCGAATTGTGAAATATCCTTGCGAATCTGCGCGGCTGAAATTCCCACATGTTCTCCAAGCTCCTGCGATGAGGTGGTCTTGATGCCATTATCCGCCATGCGCTGAAGCGCGCGCAAATAGACGGGCAGGCGCCCAATGATGATATCAGGTATTTTTTCTGCGTTCATGAGCCCTCGCCTTTGTGAAATTTATCCATATAATTTATCATAAAAGTTGATTTAGTGCAATTCACCACAAGTGTTTCACAATCAAAACGGTCCGCCGTATGACGCGCCGCTTCTTTCCGTGACCTGAACGTGCTGCCACTCCCAATGCCTCGCCCCGCTGATGGATGGGGAATGCCCTTATTGAGACACTTTAAGGATCAGGGTATATTTTGTGTAATGAATTTCATTCGTGTTGATTTCAGACAAACGCAGCAAATAAACTGAATCGGCGGCGACGTTCAACAAACGTATTTCCATGCAGGCCAGCGCAAAGGTGTCCACAACTTGGCCGCTGTTCCACAATTCTATTTGCAGGCCAACGCCCTGGCAGGTGAGTTGAAAGCCAACCTTCCCGTTATAAGATTTAAACTCGATCCAATCTTCTGTGTCCCCATCCGGTGAAGAGACGTCGCCATTCACTTGTGCCGCCCGCGCACCCAGCGCCGAAAAGGACAGGCTTGCCAGCGGTGACTGCATTGAATCTCCATCCAGCATGGCTGGCAGGGGTGCATCCGTTGGCGTTGCCTCTCCGTTTTCAAGAGCCTCTGCGGTTGGGCTGGCAATCCCGATCACGGGCAAAGCATCCGCATTTTCCACTTGCAGAAATTCCAATGCCGCCCAGCCTTTTCCATCCGCTGAATTTGCAAACTCGATCTGTATCCACGCCCCGCTTTCATCTTTGCCGATCAAAAAGACAACATCATTTGGATTCAACTCACCGAGCGTTTCATAAGTCGTACCCGGCCCGCTGCGGACATTTATTTTCTGGATGACAAGCCCGCTCACCCCGGCCCCGTTGCCTGCTCCCGATGCAATGACAGGGATCTCCGCTGTGGCATTGACCTGCACATACTCCGCGCGAATCCAGCCTGTACCCGTCGGCGAATCCGTATAAATGATTTGATACCAGCTTGTGCTTGAGTCCCTCCCAATAACTTGAATCTTTGAAAATTGCGGGATCGTACCCAGGTTTTTACTTGCCGTGGAGGTTTCCGCCCGCACATTGACCTGTGTAGTGGTTGTCCCTTCGATGGGTGGGATGGTCGGCACAGGCGTGGGCGGAGCCAGCGTTTGCGTGGGCAAAGGAACCGCTGAAGGCGGCAAAGTTGCGGTGACAAAATCAGGCGTGGGCGCTGTATTTTTGCCAGCGCTAGTCACGCCACAACCTGTCAACACGGTCAATGACAAAATGAGGAGAAGGAGGATTGGGTAACGCACGATACTATTGTATCCAAAAAAATAAATTGCCTGAAATAAAGGTAACGGGTTGCAACAAAAAAACCGCCACAAAGGACGGTTTTTTTTGTTGCAGTACCCCCGCGCAGACTCGAACTGCGCTCTTCAGCTCCGGAGGCTGACGCTCTGTCCACTGAGCTACGGGGGCGGGCCAAACGAAATTTTACCATAGGCGTAGAAAAAGGCTGATGAAAGTGTCACCAGCCTTGAGGTCCAGAAAGAAGCGAATTTTTTTTATCTTACCTGCGGAGCCAGGGTAGCCAATTCGCTGCGGAGGGATTCGACAATCGCCGCATTCCCACTTTCGTCGCCAAGCTTTTTCAACTGTTCTTTTTTGTGAGCCAGCTCGCCGCAGGCATGATAGAAACGTGATGTGGCCCTGCCGCTCAAACTTGCGGTGGTTAATGTCCAGGGCGATAAGGCCTTTTGATATTGCGCCTGCGAGATCACCCCGGCAGACACTTCTTCGAGCAATTGTTTTTTGACGATGTTGCGTTCGTTAACGATCAGCCAGATGATGAAACCGAACATCAATGCCCAACCGAACCAGTCGAGCAATGAGCCGATGGCAAGACCTTCCACGCCGCCGATCAGACCGCCAAACGTGTTGTGAAAGGCGTGGACAGAAATTGCAATGCCGAGTCCCACGAACGGCGCAACGATCTTGATGAGTATGTTTCTGTTCAGGCGCGAGATTGCGAAACCAATGCCGGTAAACGCGGTGAAGAAGGCGTGCATCCAGCCAACCACGAAGACGCGGATGATTACAAGCAGGAACAACCCGCCCCAGCCGCCTTCAAGATAACCGTTGCGGTAAATGTACAGCGTGTTTTCCGTGGCGGCAAACCCCAGGCCCACGATGCCGCCGTAGATGATGCCATCCAGAATGGAATCAAATTCCCTGCGGAACATCAGGAATACAATTCCAACCGCCAGGCCTTTTAAAATTTCCTCCACCACTGGCGCAACGATGGAGGTTGTGCCGAATTCAGCGGCGACTTCTGAATTGGTGACCATAAAAATACCGATGCCGAACACTGTATTAATGACGAATGCCCCGCCTGCGGCGATCACCACGCCCCAGAAAAATGTAGCACCCAGCAGGGCTTTGGGTTCCTTTTCGTAGCGGTCCAGCCAGTAGACGAAAGCCGCGTATAGAAACATTGGAACAAAACCAAAAAAGATGGAAACGATCAGCGCCATATTCTCCTCCGAAATTTATGTTATTGCGAGCGTTCTTTGCGAAGCAATCTTTTATTTTTGAAAAACCAAACGCGTTCTTTCAACGCGCGTGTATTCTGGCGCAATGTCCAGCGCATTCAATACTTCTTCGGGGCGGCCTGTGGCGCCGTCGCGTGCGGCGAGCGTCATGCGCAGCCACACGTTGCCGTTGGCTTCCGTCACCACGCTGAGCATTTCGATCAGCGGACGCAGATCGTAGGATTTACCGCGCCGTTCACGTATGACGGATTCGGACATCATCAGCGCTTCGACCTTGCGTGTCAATTCTGCGCCGTCAATTGGTTCCGTCAAATGGACTTCGTACGTCGCTGAAAGCACTTGCGTCTGCAGGGCGGGCGCGCGTTCATCCACACTTTCAACGTGGATGATTTGAATATCCGCTGGCAGATTATCTTTCAGGCGATTTGAAATATTTTCAACTGGAATTTCTTCGTTCAGGCGCACATCCAGCATCTCGCCGCGGGATGCGAATCCCAACGGCAGGGCGGCGGCAAGGCTGATCTTTGGCTGGGGATGAAACCCCTGTGAATAGGTGATGGGCAGGGCCGCGCGGCGCATGGCGCGTTCCCATAAGCGGTGCAGGTCAAGATGACCGGTGTATCTCAGCGCACCTTGTTTTGAAAAAGTGATTCGTACTCTCATTATTTCGATTCCGAGGCGATTTGTTTGAGCCAGCGGTTGATTTCCAAACTGGCGCGGCGATATGGTTTGTAGGTATGTTCCGCGATGCGATGGAAAAGGTCGTGGTCGAGGCATTGATTATGCGTCAAGTTTTGGAATGAATCCAGGATGTTCGTAAACGCCGCCAGTTCCTGTTCTACGATCTCGTCCATGCCGATGTTTTTGAATTTGTATACGACCAGGTGATTGGGCTTTTCTTTTTCAAGCAGGGGTGATTCGTAATCGGGATAGCCGTGCAGTTGCTGAAAATTTTCCAACGCCGTGTACGATGCGCTTGGCGCATACACTTCGCCGTGCAAAATCTCGGACAGGCGGTCCGCGATGAATTGCTCGCGTGAGAGCACATCTGCCAGCAGGTCTTTTATGGATAAGCCGCCAGCAACGCCCATCATCGTCAACTTGCGCGCAAAACCCAGCCTGTTGAGCAGGTTTTCAAACTTGTCCCGCTCATGTTGCAGGCGTTCGAGGAAAGTTGTTTTGTTCATTTAACGAAGGAGATTAATCTCCCACCACGGGCAGTTCAATATCAATTTTTCGCGCGGGGGTTTTCACATCCGGGCACTTCCAGCCTTCGCCGGGGTTTTCGCGGCGCAAGTTCGCAAAGGTCGGCAGGATGCCGCAGGCAAAGCAGTTCAAACGGCAGTCCACGCGGATCTGTCCTTCAAGCGACATGCGGAAATCCTGGAAGAGGAAATTTTTGCGGACAGCGGCGGTGATGTGCTCCCACGGGAAGACTTCATCCGTGCGGCGCTGACGGTGGGTGTAAAACGCGGGGTCGAGTCCGTGCTCTTCAAAGGCGGGAAGCCAGGCTTCCTGTTTTTTGCCTTCGTCCCACGCATCGAATTTTGCGCCATTCTTCCACGCGCTGTAAATCACCTCAGACATTCTGCGGTCACCGCGTGAAAGCCACGCTTCCAATAACGTGTCTTCGGGTTTTGTCCAACTCAACTTAATGCTTTTGTCCTTTAAAAGCTGGCGTTTTAACAAAGCCTGTTTTTCAAGAACGCTGTCTTTCGTATCGCATGCGACCCATTGGAAGGGAGTCTGTGGCTTTGGCACAAAAGTACTGACGCCCGCATGTAACTTTACTTTCCAACCCGCCACTTTTCGCCCTTCTTCGATCACGCGCCTGCACAAGTCCACAATCGCTTGCACATCTTCGAGCGTTTCGCTGGGATGTCCGATCATGAAATACAACTTCACTGTCGTCCAGCCGCGGCTGTAAATTTCGCGCGTGGTGTTGATGATATCTTCGTCGGAAATGAATTTGTTGATGATGCGGCGCATCCGTTCGCTGGCGGCTTCGGGCGCGAGCGTGAATCCGCCGGAGCGGTGCTGTTTCAGCTTTTCCATCAGGTCCACGGAGACTGATTCAATTCTCAGCGACGGAAGCGAAACGGTGAGTTTGCGCCCTTCAAAGCGCTTGCTGATCGCATCCACCAAATCGTTGATGTAGGTGTAATCGGAGGAAGAGAGCGACATCAACGCCAGTTCTTCAAACCCTGAAGCGCGGACTGCCGCATCGGCGGCATCCACCACCTCCTGCACGCTTCTTTCCCGTACGGGACGGGTGATCATACCCGCCTGACAGAATCTACACCCGCGGGTGCATCCCCGCATAATTTCCACCGAAACACGGTTATGGACAACTTCAATGTTTGGCACAATAAACTTCGTCGGCGGCGGAGGCAGTTTTGCCACGATGCGTTTATTCACCGTCTTGGGCATGTCCGGGATGATCGGCTCGGTGTAGGCCACTGTGCCATCATCCATGTAGGTCGTTTCGTAAAAGCGTGGGACGTATACGCCGGAGATGGCTGCCAACGAGCGTAGCAGCGCAATCCTTGCATCGAAAGAAGAAAGAGGAAAGAGGTCGCTTCTTTCGTCTTTCCTCTTTTCTTTGAACGCTTGAATCGCGTCAATAATGTCATGAATGACCTCTTCACCTTCGCCAATCGCAAAGGCATCGATGAAGGCGTGCATAGGCTCGGGGTTGGTGGTGG
The DNA here is from genome assembly GCA_016191985.1 of Chloroflexota bacterium. Lineage (GTDB taxonomy): Bacteria > Chloroflexota > Anaerolineae > Anaerolineales > Villigracilaceae > Villigracilis. The sequence goes on from JACPVB010000190.1 coordinate 6,629, forward strand.
AATGTCCGCCGGCGATGATGATAGGGTGCGATTCATCCCGCTCCGTTGAACGGACGGGAATGCCTGAGAGGTTGAGAATGTTGAGGGTGTTTGTGTAGAGAGTTTCGTAGGGGAGGGTAAAGCCGATCAGGTCGAAGCAGGCCAGGGGGTGCTTTGATTCGAGTGTATAAAGCGGAATCCCATGTTCGCGCATCAACTCTTCCATATCCAGCCAGGGTGCGTAGGCGCGTTCGGCCAGCGCATCCTCGCGCTGGTTGACCTGGTCGTAAAGGATTTTCAGACCGACGTTTGAAACGCCGATATCGTAAATATCGGGGAAAACGAAAGCCACCCTGGTCTGCGCCTTGTCCCAATCTTTGCGAATGGAGTTAAGTTCCCCTCCCACGTAGCGCCCAGGCTTTTGAACCTTTAAAAGAATGCGATCGAGTTTCGATTCGACTTGTTCCGGGGTTAACATACCGCAAATTATACCTGATAAGAAATGTCGGAAAAGATTAGAGTTTTGGGTTCAGCGGGAATCACCTCTATAACCCTTGCTTCGACAGGCTTTGTACAAGTTTTGGTACACGGGTTTCACGGAAAGCACGGAAAAGGAATGGATTTAAAAGTTTTTTCCATATCATCTGTACTGTCCGTGTACAAGTAACACGTCAACTTTCAGAGACGCGATGACAGCCTTAATGATTGATTTGTGTGATCATAAACTCCGCTGTATTGCAATTTGGGTCCTGGCAAATCAAGTCAAACCAGATAATGCCATTGGCAACTTTTACGCCGTCCGGTGTGAAGGTTAGTTCAGATTCGTCTATGGCGATAAATTTCTGGATTATTTCTTCTGTAAAGATTTTCTCGAAATTTGCCTCCAATTCAGCGGCGAAAACGAAGGTCTTTGGAAATCCATCCACTTGAACAGTTATCGGGTAGCGGATTTCCTCGGTGAAATGTTCGTATTCCCCGGTGGCTATCTGAATTTTTAACACGTAAAAAAAATTGAAGGCTTCCTCCTTCTCTTCCTCATCAATCTCTCTGGTGAGCACTGCAAGGGTTGGCGTGGGGAGCAGGGTAGGGTACTGGTTGATGACCTGGGTGGGCACGGCAGGCGCTTGCATTGGCGCACAGGCGGCGAAAAATAAAAATAAGACCAGAGTAATCTTTTTCATTCAAAGTCCTCGTCGGGCGGGCTGTTAGAAAAAAAGCATCCCGCCTCACGACAGGATGCTTTTTGTGTGATGGGATACTTTTTTACGGTGTTATGACCGGACAGGCTGTAGCGCCACTTGTCGTACAAACAATGCGTCCCTGAATGGACGGGGAAATTGTTCCAGCGGCAGTAATGTAATCAGCAAGCACCTGATCCAGGATTTCGCGGGTGACCATACGGCTGGCGAAGTTGGGATACCCATCCCCGCCGCTTGCGGTGAAATCGTTTGTAGTGATGGTGTATGTGGAACCAGCAGTCAGATCGACAGCCGCGCCGGTGCAGCTTCCGTCAAGCGCCTGATGGACAGCGCTTGTCACACGGCCTCCGGCAGGCGCCGATATATCGTAGGTGAAGCACAACCCAGAGACCTGTGCGAAGCGTCCATCCACTGAAGGCATGGCCGAGACTCCGCGTTCCAGCATGGATTTCAATTCCGCACCGTTGATTGAAAGCGTTGCTGCTACGTTGCCGAACGGCAAAACAGTTAATACCTGTCCGCGCGTGATTGGGTAGGGAGGAGGTGTGTAGGCTGGGCAGAAATCTGTGGCGCTATCCGTTGTCGGGCAGGTGAGATTGGCGCGCAGACCGCCCGCGTTGGTTAGGGCAAAGTCAGTTCCATAGCGGGAGCGCAGCGAGTCTGTGACCACGTTACCAACCAGCGATTCGCATCGCCGACCCGTCGCGCTTGGGTCATTGGCAATGCCGGTGAAACATGCGTCTGCGCGTGGAATAAACACACTGGAGGAACCGACACCTGTATTTAAGATTGGCGCAAGCTGTGTGCGATACGAGTTAACCAGCGCGGCAATTGTGGGGTCCGCTGTGACCGCCGCCGCGAACGGCGTCACAAAGGTAGCATCCTTGCTGAGAATTTTATGATTGGCAGTGTCCACTGTTAAAGTGGCTTTCGCATATGTGAGACCCCTGCTGCGATTCTCATACACCAAGGCCCCGTTGATGATGCCTTTGAACTGGATATCGGTATGGTCGCCGACGATCACGTCAATTTTTGGTTTTTTGCCATTTCCGTTGTTGACTGCCTGCGCAAAATCAACCAACGGACCAAACGGAGCGCCGTTTCCATCGAAACCTGTCACGCCCATGTGGGTGATAACGATGACGATGTCTGCGCCTGCATCTTTTGCCGCGTTACGGGCTTTGAGCGCTGCCTTGACCGGATCTGTGGGAACGATTGTCCCAAAATTGCCGGGGAATACCAGTTGGGGAGCTTCAGGATTGGTAAGACCAATGATGGCTACCTTGACACCGTTGAAATCGAAGATTTTGAAATCGTCCACACCGGTCAAGTTATCATCGCGATTTTCCAAATTGGCAGAAACATACTGGAAGTCTGCAATGTCGATCAGACCTTGAAGATGGGCAATGCCGCCGTCGAAGTTGTGATTCCCAAGGGTGTCCACCTGGAAACCCATCAGGTTCATCGCTTCAATAGTGGGCACATCCCCAAAGAACCCGGAGATGGGAGGCGTGGCGCCGAAGGCATCCCCAGCCGTGAGAGTGATGGTGTTGGGGTTCGCCGCACGGTCTGCCTGGAAATACGCCGCAAGCACAGCCGCTCCACCGACCTGTGAAGTGCCAACCACGAGCGGGTCGAGTTGTCCGTGCCAGTCAGAAACGTTCAGGATTTGAATATCAATTGTCCCGTGTGAGGGAGCCGCATGGACCGCCCCTGTGGAGGTGATCAGAGTAATGATTGCGATCAGTACTACCAGTAATTTTTGTCGCATGGTCTTCATTTGAATTTCTCCTGTAAAAATAGTTGCTTGAACTGAAGAGCCGGTCATTCGTACGATTTTCCAGCGATGAGCACCTCCTTATCCAGGACTGTGACGACCTTGCATTTTTGTAATTATACAAACTGATGGATAAAAAAACAAGACAATAAATATCCAGTTTGAGTCAGTCCTCGCTTCAAACTTCCCCAGGCCTGCCTCTGTCCGAACTGCATTGACCACCCCTCAGCCTATGACCAAATCCAAAATCTCCCAATAACCTTCGTCAGATATAATAACTTGTAGCGAGTCGGAAGAAAGAGTCCACAAATTTGTTTAGCCATATTGGAGCAGGTACTTTATGCAAACAAACAGCACGCAGTACGATGTCGCAGTCATTGGGGCGGGACCTGCTGGTTCTGCCGCTGCATATTTTCTGGCTAGCGGTGGGCTGCACGTTGCCCTGCTGGATAAATTTGATTTTCCACGTGACAAGACTTGCGGTGACGGATTGACCCCGCGCGCAATTAAATTACTGGACGAGATGGGTGTTCTGCCCCAAGTGAAGCGGGATGCCCATCATTGCTCCACGATTACTTTGCGCCAATCCGATAATGTTACATTTCAACTGGAACTCTCCAGCCTGAATGGCCTGCCCCACGATATTCTGATCCTGCCACGCTATCAGCTTGACGATATCCTTCGCCGGCACGCAGTAGCCGCCGGCGCAGACTTTATGCCAAAGGCCAGAGTAAAATCCCTCATGCGCACGCCCGAAGGGATTGCGCACCTCCAGATCGAGGATGACCGAACCCTTGACTGTAAATTAGTCATCATTGCCACCGGGTCAAATTCCAATTTGTTGCGCGAACTTGGCTTGTTGAAAAAAAAGCCACCGACCCAGCTGGCGGCGCGCACTTATTTTGAAAATGTAAATGGACTGGACGATACGATCCTGCTCTTCTTTGATGGAATTGAATTACCCGGATATGGCTGGGTGTTCCCAACTGGCCCCGGGACAGCGAATGTGGGCTGCGGCGTTTTCTTTGATTCTCCCCATCCCCAACCAACGCAATTACGCAATTTGATTCAAGAACACCCGTACCTGCGGCATATCCTGAGAAATGCAAGGCAGGTTGGCCCGATAAAAGGATTTCCGCTGCGGACGGATTTCTCACCGGCCCACAGTGGAAACGAATGGATACTAGTTGTAGGCGAGGCCGTCGGCCTGGTCAACCCGATTACGGGTGAAGGCATAGATTATGCCCTCGAATCGGCTCAACTCGCCGCGCGTGCCATCCTGGGCGAATGGCATGCTGGCTCCTTTTCGATGGCTCTTCAAAAACGATATCGCGCTGCGCTTGCGAAAAAATATCGCTACCAGTTAATGCTCAACCAACTGGCGCAGCAGGTCTACTTCCGTGATGGCGTACTGGACAACCTTCTATACCGCGCTCAACAGAAACTGCAATTGCGCCAGGCAATTTTGGATGTTTGTTTTGGTTCGGTAAATCCGGCGGTGATGTTTGCGCCGCGTATCTTGTGGGATGTGTTCGGGCCATAGCTATTTCCACGCAGACAGGATCAGCTTGAGGTCGCGCCAGAGGCGGAATATCATATGTGGCATTCCCTCCTTGGTAAATTGGGCGGTTAGACGGGTTGTGTAGAGAAGGTTCTTAACTTGTGATAGTAATTATCGAGCCAGGCATTGGACCAACTCCATAACGTCGTGTCACGCACGATGCGCGCCACCTCGTCACGGGTCATTTTGACCTCTCCCCTCCATACTTCGTGATTTTGGCGGCTAAGAGCTAATGTCCGCACGGCAAACATCAGCGGATAGACGCAAAAAAGGCGGATACCATATTGCCAGGGTGGCAATGCCTTCAAGTACTTCATGGCTGCTTCCAAATGCTGGTCGGCTTTACTCGTTAATTTCAATAATACCTGCATGGACACATGCAGTTTATCCGGGTGAAACAATTCTTCGCGTTTAATTTGTAATGCCGAGCAAAAGCTTTTTGGGATGAATATCCAACCGCGTTCGAAATCCTCGCGTAGGCCGCGAATGATATTGACGGTCTGCAACGCCAGGCCGAATTCGCGCGCGAGAGGCATCAAAGCCTCCTTCCGCAGCTTGATGTAGGTGGAATGCCAGGAGAAAAGTTCGGTGAGCAGGTAACCAACGCGCCCAGCCACCTCGTGCATGTAGCGATCCATATCCCCTTCGTCTTCAACGATCGGTCCGCGCGCAACCCAATACGCCATGCCCTGCGTGGTGTTGCGGATGTGTTTAATAATAACGGATTGAATATGGGGAGGCAGGGCGTACAGCGCATCGAGCACCTGAACGGCGTGCCGCGCGACCGTCTTGTCGGGGTTGGACTCGTCGGAG
>JACPVB010000217.1 GCA_016191985.1 Chloroflexota bacterium
ATTATTCCATGGGTAAAGGAACAAATTGAAGTAGGAGGTATTTAGCATATGGACGTACAGAGTATATACGCGCGGCGTTTTACGCCTGACCTTCAATTTAGAGCCGAGATGTGGAAAATATTGTGCGCTGATTTTTTTCAAAAAAAGATAGAAGCAGATAGCCGTGTTTTGGAAATAGGTGCTGGATATTGTGAGTTTATAAATAATATTCAAGCTGGCAGCAAGGTTGCTGTGGATATTAATACGGATGTTAGATCTTATGCTGATCCAAATGTCGAGATTGTTGTTGGCAGCACCAGTAATATGACTGCTGTGCCGGATAACTCAGTAAATGTGGTTTTTGCCAGTAATTTTTTCGAACACCTTACCAGAGATGAGATTGTGGCAACGTTTCGGGAAGTGTATCGTGTTTTGGTTCCAGGCGGAAAATTCATGGTGCTACAACCTAATATCCGTTTTTGCGCCAGAGATTATTGGATGTTCTTTGACCACGTAACCCCAATTGATGACCGTGCATTTGTGGAGGGACTTGAAATAAATGGATTCGAAATTATTCAGGTCATTGAACGCTTTCTTCCTTATACGACAAAAAGTCGTTTGCCAAAGGCGCTTTTTCTGATTAAATTTTACTTGCATATGCCTTTTATATGGCGAATATTTGGACAGCAATCGTTTATTTTAAGCGGTAAGCCGAAATGAGTAGTGATAAAAAGGAACATATTGATATTGTAATACCGGTTTACAACGAAGGTGAAAATATTCTGTCGCTTCTTAATGCTTTTGATCGGGAAGTAAATTCTGATATTAGAATTCTGCTTTGTTATGACCACGATGATGATACTACTTTGAAAGCTTTAAAAGGGGTTCACAGTAGGTTCGAGATTATTCCTGTAAAAAATCAGGGAAAATTTGCTCACGGCGCGGTTTTAACTGGGTTTCAATATAGCACAGCCCCTGCTGTGATCTCTTACATGGCAGATGACGATTATAATGCAGGAAAAATAGATAAAATGATCGACCTGTTTTGGCAGGGACGCGATATTGTGTGTGCCAGTCGTTTTATTCCCGGCGGCTCAATGGTAGGGTGTCCCTGGCCAAAAGAGTTTTTTGTCAGGGCTGTATCTTTTTCACTTTTTCATCTTGGGCGATTACCGGCTCATGACGCTACCAACGCTTTTCGTTTGTTTTCACGCCGCCTACTGAATCAAGTTAAGATTGAATCTAATATAGGTTTTACTTATAGCCTTGAGTTATTGGCAAAGTGTCATCGCTTGGGTTTAAGGGTAGCTGAAATACCGGCTCAATGGTTTGAGCGCCTCGCGGGCTCTAGCAGGTTTCAGGTATTTTCCTGGGCGCCAGCTTATCTGAAATGGTATTTTTATATTTACGCAACCACCTATTTTTTTAGAAGGAAACCATAGATGTACTTTAGGTGAAATCTGAAACTCAAGCAGTATTTGAAACCTTGTTTGCGATAAAATTCATCTTCAAAATTGAACTCTATCCCCTCTTTTTTTATTTCTATCATCATTATCGCTTGGAACAGCAAACTATATTTGCATACCTGCTTTGACAGGCTTTTAAACCAAACTTTTCACGATTTTGAAGTAATTCTTGTAGATAATGGCTCTAAAGATGGCACAGTAGAGGGATTGCGTGATAAATACCCTTCCCTTAACTTGCGCATCGTAAGTTTACCGTCAAATCATGGCTTTGCTGTCGCCAATAACATCGGCGCCCACCTCGCACGTGGGCAGTGGCTGGCTTTGCTAAATGCAGATGCTTTTCCTGAACCGGATTGGCTTGAACAACTATTAAGTGCATCTGAAAACAATCCGCGTTTTAGTTTTTTTACATCACGTCAGATTCAAGCCAATGTGCCCGATCTATTGGATGGCGCCGGCGATACCTATCACGTTAGCGGACTAGCTTGGCGACGGGACTACAATCAGCCAGTTAATGAAAATAAGGTGAATCCGCAGGAGGTCTTTAGCGCATGTGCGGCAGCCGCGTTGTATTCACGTGATGATTTTCTCAAAGTAGGTGGATTTGATGAGGATTATTTCTCGTATTTCGAAGATGTTGATTTGGGTTTTCGCTTACGTCTTGTAGGTAGACGTTGCTTATATGTTCCCCAGGCAGTGGTTCATCATATAGGGTCTGCTAGCACAGGCAAACTAAGTGATTTTGCTGTATATCATGGTCATCGCAATTTAGTATGGACATACCTCAAGAATATGCCCCCTCCTTTATTTTGGCTATACCTTCCACTTCATTTGCTTATGAACTTGTTCTTCCTGCTTTCTTTTACGTTCAAAGGAAAAGGGAAAGCTATCTTCAAAGCCAAATGGGATGCGATCTGTCAATTATCTAGTATTTTGAAAAAAAGACGAACGGTTCAAGAAATGCGAACAACCACAGCCACAGATATCTATCGTGTCATGAGCAAAGGATTGCTTGATCCATATTTGGCATCTCGTCAAAGAAAACGCGAAGGCAAATCACAATGAAAGACCTCGGCATTTGCATTGTCACCCGCGGCTCGAAGGAAATGATCGTGGATTGTCTCGCTTCGTTGTTTGAACAGACCCAGGGACTTGAGCTGGATGTCGTTGTGGTGGATAACGACTCACAGGACGGCACCGTGGATGAAATCCGCCGCAACTTCCCAACCGTAAAACTGATTCTCAACGAGGAAAATTTCGGCTATTCCCGGGCGGTGAATCAGGGCTTGCGGATTCTCGATGCAACGTATTATGTCCTCCTTAATCCAGATGCGATTCTTCTGGACCGCGCCCTGCCGCGCCTGATCCAATTCATGCAGGAAAATCCCCAGGCTGGAATTTGTGTTCCAAAAGTCTTGAACAATGATGGCACGCTGCAATATCAATGTCGCCGTGGAGAAGCCCGTCCCTGGGAGGTCTTCTCCTATTTTCTGGGTCTGGCGCGGCTTTTTCCAAATGACCGGCGTTTTACGGGCTATCTGCTAAATCATATTGATAACGACCAGATCAACGAAGTCAAAGCGGTTTCCGGTTCCTGTATGATGATCCGCCGCACGGTCGTTGACCAGATTGGTTATCTGGATGAGCGCTACTTTGCCTATCAGGAAGACACGGATTATTGTTTTCATGCCCGCCAGGCAGGTTGGAAAGTCTATTACGTTCCAACCGCCCGGGTCATCCATCATGGCGGGCGGGGAGGGTCGGGCATCAGCCCATATTTCGGGGTATACCAGTGGCACCGCTCGTACTATCTGTATTATCGTAAAAACCTGGCAAGCGATTACCCGTTTTGGTTCCATCCATTGTATTATTTTGTGATGCTGGCAAAAATGACCTTGAACCTGATCGGGGTGTTTTTCAGCCGCGACAAAATCGTAGGAACCCGCAAGCCCGCATGATCCAACGGAAATAAGGGCGGTTTTCATTTCCCTAACCAGGCGGGATTTCCGAACGTGCAAATTCTGATAAACTATCATCCTTGATTTACAATTCAATCGTAGAACGGTTTTCATGGATAGCCCATTTTTTTTCCTCATCATCAGCTTTCTTGCCAGCATCGGTTTGGGATATCCTTCCGCATACCTGGCAAAACGCCTCAATATCATGGATGTGCCCGGGTCTGCGCCGCATAAAAAGCACGCCCGGCCCACACCGCTGGCGGGCGGCATTCTTTTAACGATCACGCTTGTCATTGTGGTGATTGTTTTTCGCCAATGGCTTACCCGTGAAATTCTTACAGTGTTTGCGGGAGCCTCGGTGGTTTTTCTCTTTGGCTTATGGGATGATTACAAGGGACTATCCGCCCGGCCCAAGCTGGTCGGACAGTTAACGGCCTCCGCCATCTTGATATTTTTTGGGGTTCAAGTCCATTTTATGACCGTATTATCGGATGCCGGGGTTATATCCCTTACGGTCGCCAGGCTGTTGAATATCCTCATTACCTTGTTTTGGGTGATCGGAATTACCAATGCTGTAAATATGATAGACAGCATGGATGGGATCGTGGCCGGGCTGGGGATGATTGCGTTTGCCTTCTTCTTTGGAGCCACAGAATTGGCGCATCAAACCGCGCTGACAGTTTGGTCTGCCGCACTATTGGGCATCAGCGCAGGGTTATATTTTTGGAATAAAATCGCGGGCCGCTTTTTCATTGGCGACTCAGGCACACAAACGCTGGGTTTTTTGCTCGCCTCTTTTGGCATCATGTATAATCCTTTAAACCGCAACCCCGAATCTTCATGGATTGTCCCCATTATGCTGCTGGGCATCCCAATTTTTGATACAACGCTTGTGGTGTTATCCCGCATTAAAAGAAAACAGGCGGTGGGCAGCGGCAGGCGCGACCATACCTATCACCGCCTGATTGCCCTGGGCTTTTCTCCGGGGCTGGCTGTATCCATAACTCATCTGACGGCTTTTGTGATCAGTTGCCTGGCTTTCCTGAGTCTCTATCTTTCTCCATTTGTTGCCATGTTATTTTTTGTGCTGACCATACTCTGTGGGATCATGGCATTGCTATGGCTGGAGCGGAAGCCAACCCTGGATGACCAGCCTGAAGGAAAAAAATAGTGCATAAATTTTTCGAATTTGGCAGGCCGCATAAAATACCGGTCTTTTACACTGCCTTTGTGACGCTTGGGGCATTCGTTTCGCTTTTATCAATCCTTCGATCACCATCAGAGTCGGGCAACGCCTTCTTTTTGGGGTATTCCCTCGAAAAAACCCTGCTGAGTGCGGGGCTTCTTTTATCGCTGTTGCTGCTCATCACGTTGACCTTGAGACTGATCCGCCAGCCCGAATGGTCCCGTCAGTTGTGGGAGGCGGTGATTAACAATCAGACTCTGGGCGCGATATTATTATGGGTTTCTATTGCGGTATTTTTGACATGTTGGATAGTTTTATTTCTGCCTCCCTACCGCCTTGCGGGTGTGGCGGGATATGTCGCCCAGTTGGAGTCTGTTATCGTCTGGCTGGCAACTGTCAGCGCGGCCACGATGCTCATGGTCCTGTTTGGGCGTGGAAAAGAATCCCTCGCTTCTGTCATCCTGAAAAATAAAACGGCGGTCTGGGCGGGGACGATTGCTCTGGCATTGTTCATTATCGCTGGTGGGTTTGTAATTCTCACAGGCGTCGGGTTTAGAAATCCTGAAGACTATTGGTATGCCTCCGGTGTGCCGCTGTTGGGATTGCAAATTCTTTTTGCGCTGATTTTGGGCGCGTTTTTTTTGTGGCTGGAACCCAGATTGGGCGCGAAGTCATCGAAAAAAATTGACGCGTTAATTTTCCTTGGTATTTGGGCTGTGACTGCATGGCTGTGGGCGCGCGAACCCATTCGTCCGAATTTTTTTATGCCCGATACGGCTGATAATTTAATGTATCCGTATTCGGATAGCGCCACGTTTGATATCGGCAGCCAGTTTGCATTGATCGGACAGGGTCTCTTTAATGGACAATATTTTGACCGCGCGCTTTATAGCGCCTTTCTGACATATCTGCATATTTTGTTCGGACAGGACACGATGCAGATTTTGACCATGCAAGCCATCGTGTTTGCGGTCTTTCCCGCGATCATTTACCTGCTGGGCAGGGAGTTGCACAGCCGTGCCTTGGGTGTTTCGGCTGGTGTATTGATGTTATTGCGCGGCTTGAATTCGCTTGTGTCTGCCACATGGATGGACCTTGCCAGCCCCAAAATGATCCTGACAGATTTCGCCGCGACAATTGGGATTGCCCTTTTTATATTGGTATTTTTGAAATGGTTCAAAGACCCGTCAAAGCGACATCTTGCGGTGTGGGCAGGCGGTGTGCTGGGGCTCACGATTATGATTCGGACGAATGTGCTTCTCCTGCTTCCGGTCTTATTCGTTTATATATGGATCGTTTTGCGTCCGCGCTGGAATTACCTGGCCATCGGCTCTTTACTGTTGATTTTTGGAATGCTGACCGCCACCACACCCTGGGATTTGAGGAATCTTCAAAACGGCACTCCCATGTTTTATGTGTACTATTTCCGCATTCAGGAAGTGTTACGCGCCCGTTATGGTGTGCAGGAGGATACGTATCACCCGGTAACTCCTTCTGTTGTTCAGGCATCCCAGACTCAATTTGAGGTCAGGGATATTGCACGGCAGAGAGCCGCGCTACCGCCCTTGCAGAAAGAATATTGCGACAATCAACTGTGCAAGATCGTAAATCACTTTTCCCACAACTTCATCACCTCGCTTCTTTTTTTACCCTCCTCTTTTACGCTCGATGATTTGTGGAACACGATAAAGTTGGGCGCGCCCTATTGGAATAAAGGCTGGGTGGGGGACGGGCTTGGTTTTGGCGAAGGCGCTTTCCTCTTCCTGAACCTGTCGTTGATTTCACTGGGATTCGGAATGATGTGGGAACACAACAAGGCCGCATCCTTGATCCCTGTGATTATTTTCCTGGTTTATATTTTTTCCAATGCGCTGGCATTCACTTCCGGTGGACGTTACATCGTGCCTGTGGATTGGATTATTTGTGTTTACTACGTGGCTGGCCTGTTACAACTGACAAAATGGTTCCTGCATTATGCGGGAACTGTTCCCATGTTTGAGAGCGCTTCTTCTGAAATTTATTTAGAACCCCCTGTGAGCTACCCCAGAATCTTCGCCTCTTTTGTACTGATCTTCATGCTGGGTTCGTTGATTCCGATTGCCGAGCTGCCCTTTGAAAAACGCTACCAGACTGTTTCAGCGGATGAGACGCTTGCCATACTGGAGCAAAAGGGGATGTTTGAGCAGGCCAACTTTAGCAGGGAAGACCTCGCTGAATTTTTAAAAAATCCCCGAGCCGAAATACTTGTCGGCAGGACGTTGTACCCGCGATATTATCATAGTGGAGAGGGGGAACTTGACAGGCACTATCCCTATGTGCGGCTTGAGTACCCGCGCTTGGTGTTTATTGCCATCGGCCCGTTTGGCAGGCAGAATGTGATTATCCCCGGCTATAACCTCAACATCGACCTGCACACTGCGGATGTGGTTGTGGTTGGGTGTAAAGCTGAGCAAAACATTGATGGGCTGGCTGTCTTTGTATTAACTGAACCGGCCTTCGTCTATTTGCGTACGCCCGGGTCAGAATTGATCTGTCCGTTGCAAACGCCTATAGTACAGCCATAATCGATTCCCAGGTTTCAAAATAACCTACATGCGCCTGCTCAAAGGCAAATGCCTTCGCGGGGTTTCCTGAAGTCAACCCAATGGTGCGGATGGATACGTCAAATCCCGCGTTCTGCAAAATCTCTCCCGCCGCGCGGACGGAACGAATGCCTCCCATCGTATCTTCCACAACGACCAGCTCAAATGATTTCGGCAATTTACCGAACCTCCCATTCAACTTGCCAGTTTCATGCCAGTGATTGGCCGCTTGCAGGGCAGGCCATTCTTCGCCCGTCCATGCCGCGAGCGTTCCAGCCAAAGCCTGCACCGGGGATGGCTTCACCAGGGTTGCGGGATCCAATCGATATTTCGACGCAAGATACTCCAGCTTCCCAAATGCGATTAATGGGATGTTTTTCATGTTGACCAGTTCCAACGCAAGCTCCGCCTCAGGGGCATAGCCGACAATTGATTCTGCAACCTCACATGGCGGCCCCGACGGCCTTGCCGTGAACGCCGCAAGATGATGATCCTCGTGAAAAAGTTTTTTTTGCACACCCTCAGTGATGTTGGATGAATCATATTTCAGCAAAAGTGACTCGGTCTCGAATTCCGCTGGCAGATGGTACGTCTCTTCAAAATATTTATTGCCGAGCGTGAAATGTTGAAACGTCCGCATCGGATGAGACTTGTGGACGTTCCGTGTCTCGGTCAGTAGATTTCTCCGTAACACTTCGGGGATGGCTGAAAAACATCCCGCGTGAAACGCCGTCTCAGCAGGGTATTGCCCTGCCACAAGCACAAACTCAGGGACGGACAACTGTTGTGGCGCATCCACCTTGCTTTGATATTGAATTTCGTTTGCGGCAGCGGATACATCGTCGGGGAGATTCGGCATGGGTTGTCGAAGCAGGATCGAGTTCCAGTAAGAAGCGATAATCAGCGGCGACATATCCCACTCGCTGGAGATTCCACGCTTTTCCAGTTCGGTTAATAATTCTTCTCGAATCTCAAAGCCAGGATCAATAAAACGATGAACTGCCGCACGCAGCGCGGCGCGGTACCCGCCAGGTTGGACGAGCACGCCATCAATATCCAGCAAAATGATTTTGGTCATTTGTGGCGCTTCTCCAGTTCGGCAATGACATCGGCGGGAGTCAACCCACGCGCAGCAAGCAGGACGAGGGTGTGATAGGTCAAATCCGCGACCTCTTCGATGAGACGCTGGTCATCCTGCACCAACGCCGCCACGACAACTTCCGTGCCTTCTTCGCCGACCTTCTGCGCAATCTTCGGCAAGCCTTCATTGAAAAGGCTGGTGGTATAAGATTTTTCGTTCGGATTATTTTTGCGATCTTCAATTACATCAAACAACCATTGAATGCTCATGATTCCTCCAGTTACAGGTTTAACTTTCAACCTTAAACCTTCAACTGATTTCTCTATAAAAACAAGTCCGCTCGCCCGTATGGCAGGCAGGGCCCGCAGGGTTGACCAACACCAATAACGTATCCGCATCACAATCCACGCGGAGTTCCACCACGCGCTGCACATTTCCCGAAGTCGCACCCTTGTGCCACAACTCGCTCCGGCTGCGTGACCAGAACCACGTCTCACCTGATTCAATCGTCAAGCGCAAAGATTCTGCGTTCATGTACGCCATCATCAACACATCCTTCGTCTCCGCATCCTGCACAATTGCAGGGACAAGTCCATTCCCATCATACTTAATCGCGCTCAACAACTCATCTTTCATCTTTCCTCTTTCCAAACCAATCACTGATTACTGATCACTAATCACTTTCCACTTTCCACTCACACCCTCACCGCAATCCCCATCCCACCCAACTCCCTCTTCAACTCCGGTATTCTCAACTTCCCATCATGAAACAGTGACGCCGCCAGCGCCGCATCTGCATTGCCTTTGGTGAGCACCTCCGCAAAGTGGAGCGGAGTCCCTGCCCCGCCCGAAGCGATGACAGGCACCGAGACTATGTTTGAAATAATGCTCGTCAACTCAAGGTCATAACCCGCGAGCGTGCCATCGGCGTCCATGCTGGTTAATAAAATTTCGCCCGCACCCAACTCCACGCTGCGCACTGCCCATTCAACAGCGTCAATGCCTGTCGGCGTGCGCCCGCCGCTGACATAGACCTCCCAACTCGAACCATTCTTGCGCGCGTCAATCGCCAGCACAATGCACTGCGCCCCAAAACGTGACGCACCTTCAGACAGCAACTCTGGGCGTTTCACCGCCGCCGAGTTGACACTGACCTTATCCGCGCCTGCCAGCAGCAGATTGCGCATATCATCCACCTCGCGGATTCCGCCGCCGACAGTCAATGGCATGAACACCGTCTCCGCCACGCGGCTAACCAACTCCAACGTCGTCTTGCGTCCTTCGTGTGTGGCGGAAATATCGAGGAACACTAACTCATCCGCGCCCTGTTCATCGTACAACCGCGCCTGTTCCACAGGGTCACCCGCATCGCGCAGGTTCACAAAATTCACGCCCTTTACGACACGTCCATCTTTGATGTCGAGACAGGGGATAATCCGTTTTGCTAACATAAAACATCTCCTTCAAAATAATGACAATTACTGATGTTAAGTACACTTGACTCTTTTCGTGATGTTAAGTATACTTAACATCATGGCACACAAAAGCGTTGGAAACAACCTCAAAGAAATCCGCACAAAACTTAGGATGACCCAGGCAGAGCTTGCTGAACTCGTTGGAGTTGCGCGAGTCTCGATCATCGCCATCGAAAATGGACGTTTTATTCCAACCATCGAAACTGCCTTGCGTATCAGCCAGGCGTTGAACGTCTCCGTCGAAAAGATATTTTGGTTGCAGGAGAATAACAAATGAAAAAAGAGTTCCTTCCATATTACATCTCAAGATTTATCCTAAGCGCAGTTTTCTCCATCCTTGTATGGGGTTTCACCTGGACAGCTGCGCTCATGACAATCGTATTCTTTGGGCTATTTTTGCTCTATCTACACAGCGGTTGGTTCAGCGTTGACTTGAGTACTCCCCTCTATCCCTTGCGCCACGACTCTCATGGGCGGGAGGTTCAAAGAAAGGCACTCATCTTCGCCGTTACACTCAGCTTGTTGCTGTATACATTTGCAGTGCCATTGTCCAACTTCACTGGTATTCCATTGATCTCTGGACACATTGCCCTTTCTGTCGGCATTATTACCTACTTTATCGCTCAATTCGCATTATTTATCAAAGCCTGATTTTTACATATCAAGTGCTGATTTCAAATCAATGGTTCCTTCATACAACGCGCGCCCAATAATTACACCAGCCAGGCCAGCATCACGCGCCGCGATGACATCCTCAATCGTATGCACGCCGCCTGAAGCGATCACATCCAGCCCGCTTTTCTCAGATAACTCTTTCGTTGCAGCGATGTTCAGCCCGCTGCCCAAACCGTCGCGGCTGACATCGGTAAAGATAACAGTGCCCAGCCCCACGGTCCGCATTTGAAGCGCCAAATCCACTGCCGAGACTCCGCTGTTATCCTTCCAGCCGCGCACGCGCACCAGCCCATCACGCGCATCAATTCCAACTGCAATTTTTTCTGCGCCAAATTTTTTCAAAGCATCCGCAACAATATCGGGTTTCTCAATCGCAATTGTGCCAAGCACTACGCGGCTCACACCCAGATCGAGTGCGTGTTCAATCGCATCGAGCGAACGCATCCCTCCGCCAAATTGTACGTGCGCGCCAAGTTTCAAAATGGATTCAAGCGCAACGCGATTTGCATGATCGCTCTCGCCAAACGCGCCATCGAGATTTACAACATGCAGCCAGCCCGCGCCCATGCCAAGCCACTTTCGCGCCATCTCAGCAGGATCATCACTATACGAGGTCATTCGTGCGGGGTCGCCCTCTTTCAACCGCACCACCTTCCCGCCACGCAAGTCAATTGCGGGATAAATAATCATTTCGCCTCCAAAAAGTTTTTCAAAATTTGTAAACCCACCTGCTGACTCTTTTCAGGATGAAACTGCACGCCGAAAATATTTTCATGCCGTACCGCGCAAGCATAGTTGATTCCATAATCGGTTGTCGCGATCACATCGGATGAATCCCCCGCCTGACAATAATACGAGTGATTGAAATAAACATACGCCTCATCATTTATCTGATCAAAAAGCAACGCCTCATTTTTAACGGTGAGTTGATTCCACCCCGTATGCGGAATCTTCATGGACAGCGAATCAGCAAACTTCACCACCGTGCCCTTGAGCAGACCCAGGCCTTCGTGGTCGCCCATCTCCTCCCCAATCTCAAACAAGGCTTGCATACCGACACAAATTCCAAGCATCGGCACGCCGCGCGCCACGACTTGCTTCACCGTATCAGCGAGTCCCTTCGCGCGCATGCCAGTCATAAAATCGCCAAACGCGCCCACCCCAGGCAGGATGATCCGTTTGCCTGCCATCACCTTCTGCGGATCATCCGTCCGTGTGACGCTTGCGCCCACAGACTCCAACGCTTTCTGCACCGAGCGGAGGTTGCCTGTGCCTGCGTCAATGAGGATAATATCTTTCATGCTTCCATCCTTTCGCTACCTGTATACACGTAAACAAGTAAACAGGTATACAACCATTACAACGTCCCCTTCGTGGACGGAATCATCCCGCCCCGCCGTGGGTCAAACTGCGTTGCTGCATCTAATGCGCGCGCCCAGGCTTTGAAGAGGGCTTCGGCTTGATGGTGGTCATCGCGTCCGTATAAGACGCGGGCATGCAGGTTGCAGCGCGCTGTTACCGCAAATGACTCAAAGAAATGCGGGAACAACGTGGTTGGAATATTTCCAACGTAAGGCGTATGCCATTCTGCCTGCACTACCGCATATGGACGCCCTGATAAATCCATAACCACATGCGCAAGAGACTCATCCATCGGCGCGAAACTATCTCCCATACGGACGATCCCTTTGCGGTCCCCAAGCGCCTTATCGAAGGCCTGACCCAACGCCAGCGCCACATCTTCCACCGTGTGATGGACGTCAATATGCAGATCGCCCTGTGCCTGTACCGTCAGGTCAAAGAGACCATGCACAGCAAGGTGGGTCAGCATGTGGTCGAGAAAGCCCACTCCTGTTGAAATCTCGTGCTTGCCTGTGCCATCTAGATTCAACTTAATTTCAATTTGTGTTTCGTTTGTTTGACGTGATATGTCTGCGGTTCGCATAATTTCTCCTAACTCTGGTGGTCGAGTAGATGGCGGGTCTCGATACGTGCTTTGCACTACTCGACCACCAGCCGCCGTATCGAGACCACTACGTTTACAAGTTGCGCTACTTTTACCTTCAACTGTTGGTCTCGATATGGACGAGAAGAGCACTCGTCCTACTCGACCAACAGGGTTTTACAATTTCTTCAACGCCTCAATCAACACATCCGTATCCGACGGCCTGCCGACACTGATGCGGATATAATCTCTCAGCCCAGGTTTGTTGAAATAGCGGATGAAGACTCCGTACTCCTGCGCCAATTTTGTTTTGAGCTCTGCGGCATCCTTACCAATGACCTTACACAAAATAAAATTCGATTGGGTGGGATACGGTTTCAAATATAGAATCCCTTGCAACGCTGCCAGCAAACTTTTTCGTTCAGTTTTTAAAAGCTCAACGACTTTTGCCAACTCCTGCACATGCGCCAGTGACGCCTGCGCCGCAACACTGGCCGCCACGTTGACGTTATATGGCTGTTTGGACTTCCATAGAATCGGCGTCAGCCATTTGGGAAATGCGCCGTAGCCAATGCGAAGCCCCGCCAGCCCCGCCCATTTGCTGAAGGTGCGCAGAACGATGAGATTTTCACGCTCTGGCACTTCGCGGATTCGGCTGAGGCTTGCGCCCAAGTCCGATGCCGTCCCACGGGGATGCTTCGCTAAGGACGGCGTCTTGAGCGAAGGCGGACTGGCAAATTCAATATAGGCTTCATCGAGGACAACCAACAGTGGAAGCGACAATAACTCATCCATCATGGCAGGCTCAATCAACGAGCCATCGGGGTTGTTCGGGGAAGCGATGAAGAGCAGTTTCGGTTTGAATTCATCCACCGCCCTGCGAATGGAAGGCATGTCCAGCGAGAAATCTGCTTTGCGTGGGATTTCGATACAGCGTGCGGCGTTCAATTCGGCGTCGAAGGGATACATGCCGAACGTGGGCGGGCAGGACAAAATGCACTCGCCCGGTTCGAGGAAGACACGCATGAGCAGGTCGAGCAACTCGTCCGCGCCGGAGCCTACGAGCAGGTATTCTTCATCCACGCCTGTGAATTGCGCCAGCGACTTTCGTAAGGCGCGGCTTTCGGGGTCCGGGTAGATGTGCGGGAAATCCATCTCTGCCAAGGCTTTGCGGACAGCAGGCAGAATACCATATGGATTTTCGTTCGCGTCGAGTTTGACGATCTGCGAAGGTTCGCGTCCCAGGCGGGCGGAGAGGATTTCAAAAGGCTCGATGGGTGTGTAGGGTGGAAGCGATGCAAGGTGAGTGCGAATTTTCATAAAAATTTCCAGATGAGAAAATGTCAGTTGATCAGAATCAGGTATCGGCGGAGTCTGAAGCGAGGCAAGCTCTAATGGGCGCGTCGCACTTCTTTCAACATCGCTGTGTAGCGCGGCGGCTCTTCTTCAAAAATATAAGTCACAGGCGAGACGATGATGCCGCTGCCGCCAATGCCTCGCAATTCAGTAACGACTTGTGGCAGGTGGTCGCGGCGCACAACGATGGTGACCGAATGCCAGCCCTGGTTTGTCTCGCGGGTGACGATGGGGCTGATCGTCGGCCCCTGCAAGCCGCCGACAGAGGTTTGTGTGAAGAGTTTGTCCGCAATCGCTTCGGGGCTTTCGCCGCGCATGTTCGCAATGACCAGAAGATTTTCCTTCGCCCGCATATGCGCCTCGATGTATTCGAGCAGACGCCGCGCCATTTCGAGCGCATTCGGATTGGTTTCAAGCGCCTTGCGGTTTGCAATTAATGCGGCTTGCGAAGGCTGAATGACTCCATCACGCAGTGCCCGCAGACGATTATCCTGAAGCGTCTGCCCCGATGAAACCAGGTCGGCGATGATATCGGCATAGCCGATGGTGGGAGCGGTTTCGAGCGTCCCTTCGGCGGCGATGAGCGTATGCGGAATATCCTGCTGGGTAAGAAACCTTTCAGTGAGAACAGGGAACTTGGTTGCAACACGCAATGGACGATGAAGAACAGCGACGTAGGCTTTTAGGGATTCGATGTTCATTACTTCGTTCCACGCTTCGGGGACAGCCAGTATCAGCGAGCATTGACCGAAGCCAAGTGCGTCATGCAAGACGATAATGTCGCCGTTGTCACCGCGCTTTTCTTCGAGCACGTCGATGCCCGTGATGCCAAAATCCACGCTGCCCTGGCGGACGCTGACCACGATGTCGCCTGGGCGTTGAAAGATGACGCTCAAGTCTGGCAGGGCGGGTATCTTTGCCTGATACTGGCGCGGATTGAGTTTCTGCACGGAGAGTCCGCACTCTGCAAGAAACCCCAGTGAGTCATCTTGCAGGCGTCCTTTGGAGGGGAGGGAGAGTCGAAGGGTGGGTTGTTGGGTCATGTAAGCTCCTTTTCAAGTTGTCTCGGTGGTTGAGTAGCCCTGAGCGGATTTTGCGAAGGGCGTATCGAAACCACCTGTAATAGAAAATTGCTTCATTAACGGGTGGTTTCGACTGCTTGCGCTCAACCACCGGGGTTTTCCAAACAAAAAACCCCGACGTAGGGTCGGGGCTTGATGAGGCTAACTACGAAGTTCCTGTCAATTCACAGGTACGCGCACATTGACCTCC
>JACPVB010000218.1 GCA_016191985.1 Chloroflexota bacterium
GGATGTGCCTGCGGAGACGTTGCCCGTTCGCTCTGCCACGCTGTTAGTTGCCACCATACCCGTGCCTGCATCTCCCTCAGGCGGACAGAGTGGGATGCCCGCCTTGAGTCCTCCCGTGGGGTCGAGCAATTTTGCGCCTTCCTCGGTTAGATTGCCTGCAGCGTCACCCGCAACAAGGACTTTGGGAAGGATGTCTTGCAAAGTCCACGAGATATTTTCGGATTTAAGCAATTCGTTGAATTGCCCAGCCATTTGTTTATCGAAATCATTGGTCTTGCTGTCGATGGGGAACATGCCCGAGGCTTCACCAACACCCATCACTTTTTGTCCCGTCAACTTCCAGTGGACATAGCCCGCCAGTGTGGTCAAATGGCTGACATCCTTGATATGGGACTCTTTGTTCAATATCGCCTGATAGAGATGGGCAATGCTCCAGCGTTGGGGGATGTTGAATTGGAACAAATCGGTGAGCTTCTCTGATGCCTGTCCCGTCATGGTATTTCGCCAGGTACGGAAAGGGACGAGTAAATTGCCGTCCTTGTCGAACGCCAGATAGCCGTGCATCATGGCGCTGAAGCCGATGGCGCCGATAGTCTTGAGCGGCGTATTGTATTTTTCAGAAACTTCTTTGCCGAGATTCTTAAAGCTGTCCTGCAAGCCAGTCCACACATCTTCAAGGCTGTAAGTCCAGACACCGTTCTCGTATTGATTCTCCCATTCATGGCTGCCCGAAGCGATGGGGGAATGGTCTTCGGCGATCAACACGGCTTTGATGCGCGTCGAGCCGAGTTCAATGCCAAGTGCGGCTTTGCCGCTTTCGATTGTTTTTTTGATTTCGTTTTTGTCCATGTTCATCTCCTGTAAATCGCGACATGAATGTCGCGGTACGGTTAGCCTGGATACCAAACCTTACGCGGATCATCCTCCGCGCGCACGTAGTCGAATGCTGAGTCGATCATCTTCTTCAAGTCATATTCAGGACGCCAGCCGAGTAAAAATTTTGCTTTGGTGTTGTCGAGCCAAATGGAGTGATATTCGGTTTTGATTTCCACAGTGGGAAAGCCGCGAGTCTCGTGCAGATATTTGCCTATCTCACCGTAATCGACGGGTTCGTCCATGCAGATGTTGAAGAGTTGCTGTCGTGCTTTAGGATGATCCACTGCGAGCAGGAGGGCGCTGACCAAATCGTCAACGTGGACAAAGTTTCGTTTAACGGGAACAGCTTCCAGATTAAGCATGATCGGGATGGTCTGTGTCCGCACATATTCATCCGCAAGTTTTTTATCTACCAAATCCCGCCAACGCGGACCGCCGAAGACATCCTCTCCAAAAGAAAGTTGATATTTGAAATCATCCTTTTCCATGATCCACGGCGCGCGCAGGCAACAGCCATTGAGATTGTATTGGATGTAATACTGCTCGAGCATGGTTTCTTCGAGGACTTTGGAAAGCGCGTAGCAGCCAGGGTAGGCGGAATGTTTTTGAGTTTCGGTGACGGGAAGCGGATGCGGATAAACGAAGTGCCCCATGCCCGCATCGCCGCCGACCATGATGAATTGTTTAAAAGTAGGGCTGGTGCGACAGGCTTCGAGCAGCCAGAACAAACCTTTGACCGCTACATCCATTATTTGCTCTGGCGTTTCTTTGACGGTTGCCAGATGCAGAACATGCGTCACGCCGTCCATTGCTTTTTCGACATCGTCGCGATGTTCGATGGAGCCGTGAATATTTTGAATGCGTGGGTGAGGGGGAAGTTCACGGTTGTGGCATAGCGCCCGAACCGTGAAGGAATTGAATTTTGAATCTGCCAGCAGGCGATTGATGAAAGTCTGTCCCACCTTGCCTGTTGCGCCAGTGACTAAAATGGTGTTAGACATTGCGCACCTTTTTTGCACCACAGAGCACACGGAGTTCACAGAGATTCTTAAAAGATATTCTCCGTGTTCTTTGTGTTCTCTGTGGTGAGAATTTTGAAGTTAACACTTTGTCCATTGCCCGTTGGCTTTGCTGGATGCGATGGCGCTGAACACAAATTTCAAAGTCATCAAGCCATCGAACGAGTTCGGAAAATACATCGCCAAGGGATCGGGCGTCTTGCCCGATCTTCGGGCGGCAATCGCTTCGGCTGCATCGGAATAGATATTCGCGAAGCCTTCGTGGAATCCTTCGGGATGTCCTGCCACGATGCGCGATGAATGTTTTGACAAAGGCAATGTGCCAGGTCCGTTGGGCGTTCTGTTTTGCGATGGCGCGCCCAATGGTTTGAAGGTCAGTGCCTGCGGAAATTCCTGCATCCATTCCAGCGAGCCTTTCGTGCCGCTCACGCGAATGCGCAAACAATTCTCCACGCCCGCCGCGGCTTGCGTCACCCAATAACTGCCGCGCGCACCATTTTCAAAACGCAGCAATGCGCCGCCGTAATCATGCACCGCTCGGTTCGGCACGATGTTGCCGATCTCAGCAGCGACCTCCGCAATTTCAAGACCCGTAACAAAGCGCACCAGATTATGTGCATGCGAGCCGATGTCTCCCATCACCAAAGATGGACCGCCGCGCACTGGATCGAAGCGCCACGACGCAGACGGATCAGGCTTGCTTTCATCTGCTTTGCCGCCTTGAACATATTCCACCTGGACGAGTCTGACCGTGCCAAGCTGCCCATCCGCGACCATCGCTTTTGCCTGACGCACCATCGGATAGCCCGTGTAATTATGGGTGAGGCAGAAGACCAAACCCGTCTCTTGCACTTTCTTGTGCAGGGTTTCGGCTTCTTCAAGTGTGTTGGTCATTGGTTTGTCGCAAATCACATCAAAGCCGCGTTCCAACGCCCACATGGCATATTCATAATGACTGTCATTTGGAGTCATGATGGCGATCACATCCGCGCCATCTTTGCGAGCAGATTCGCCATCCAGCATTTCTTTGACGTTGGCATACATGCGATTGGGATCCATACCCAGTTCCAACGCGTCTTTCCGCGCCTTGGCAGGGTCAGACGAAAAGATGCCTGTCACAATCTGATAACGGTCATCGAGTCGTGCTGCCTGTCTGTGCATCGCGCCGATGAATGACCCCGACCCGCCGCCGATGACGGCCAATCGCAGCCTGTGTCCCAACATGTCAATTACTGGATTCAGTCCCATGTCATTTCTCCTTGACTAAAAATGCACGAATCGATTGCACCACTAATTTATGATCTTCCTCCTGCGGAAGACCCGAGACCGTAATGGTCCCAACCATGCCTGTCCCTTTTATGATGATGGGGAAGCAGCCGCCGTGTGCGGCAAATTCGCTTTCAGGAATCAGATAACTTTCTTCGATGCGCTTGCCTTTGCTTTTGAGAAGTTGTCCCATATAAAACGAGCTATGACCGAAGCGATTCACAAGTCGAACTTTACGTTTGACCCACTCGTCATTGTCCGCGGCTGTGCCAGGCAGGCTGGCATGGAAGAGTTGATGTCCGCCGCGCATCGATATCGATGGTGACAGGGAGATTCTCACGCATGGCATGCTCCACCATCTGACTGCCGAGCTGCCAGGCGGTCACTTCGTTGAAATGGGAGAATTGAAGTTCCTGTTCTTCTTGAAGTAATTGCTTCAGTATGTCTTCCATGTACTTATCCTCTGGCAATACAATACCTACGAAAACTCAATTCGCTCTGAGTAATGCCCAATATTCTTTTGCAGTAAATCTACAAACTTGTTTTTGAATATTTTTTTGTGATGAACACAATAATCATATTCAGATTATTGTTTATTGCAAATTGCCATTAATTAACTAATTGCTCTTGTTCTTGTTATAGACATCAAATAAAACCGCAAGCAATAACACGATGCCTTTGACAACCTTCTGCCAATCGATCCCGACGCCCATAATGGACATGCCATTATTCAAAACGCCGATGAGAAAGGCGCCCACCACTGCGCCGATGACCTTACCGACGCCGCCAGTAGGCGATGCGCCGCCAATGAAACAAGCAGCAATAACATCTAACTCCATTCCGTCCCCAGCATTGGGCGTGGAACTATTTAAGCGGGCTGCAACGATTAAACCTGCCAGGGCGGCGAGGACACCCATATTGACAAACGTATAAAATAATAAGCGCGTCGTATTGACACCCGAGAGCATGGCAGCTTTTACGTTGCCGCCCATTGCATAAATGCGGCGACCTATTACTGTCTGACTGGTCATAAAAGCATAAGCGGCAATTAGCACGAAGAGGAGAATCAATACATTTGGAAGACCTTTGTAGGAAGCCATCAAATAGGAAAAGATCATGACCGCCGCGGTAAGGCCGGTATTTTTAGCGACAAAGAAATAGAAGGGTGTTACTTCAAATCCATATTTTTGCTGGTTTTTTCTGGTACGCATATCCAGCCATATTAATAAAACTGAAAGTATTACCCCGATCAGCATGGTGGTAATGTGAAACCCATCGCCATTAAAAAAATCTGGAATAAACCCGGAACTTATGTTTTGAAATCCCCTTGGAAAAGGCCCTACTGACTCTCCCCTAAGCAGAGCTATGGTCAAACCTCGAAACATCAAAAAACCTGCTAAAGTAACAATGAAGGATGGGATTTTTAAATATGCAACCCAATAACCTTGAAATGCCCCAATCGCTGCGCCGACCAACAGAGAAATCGCAACAACCACAACCCAATTGACATCATATCTGACTATCAGCACGCCTGCAAGTGCGCCAACAACAGCGACAACCGAACCCACGGATAAGTCAATCCAACCAGAAACAATAATTAACAACATTCCCAACGCCATGGTAATAACATAACTGTTCTGCAGAACAAGGTTGGTTAGATTCACGGGTTTCATCAATACCCCATTAGTCTGAACTTGGAAAAAAACCATGACCGCAACCAGTGCGATCAACATGCCATATTCGCGAACATTGTTTTTGAAAAGTGTTGACAGAGTTTTCATTGTTCCACTACCTCTTGTTGTGTCATTATGTATTTCATTACTTTTTCCTGGGACGCTTCGTTTGCAGGCATTTCGCCAACAATTTTACCGTCGCGCATTACGTAAACACGATCACAAACCCCCAAGATCTCTGGCAATTCTGACGAGATTAAAACGACCCCTTTTCCTTCACTAACAAGGCGATTGATGATGGTGTAAATCTCGTATTTCGCCCCAACATCAATGCCACGCGTGGGTTCATCAAGGATTAGAATTTCCGGGCTTGCAAACAACCATTTGCTAAGCACTACTTTTTGTTGATTGCCGCCGGACAGATTAAGAGCCAGCTGCTGAATACTGGAACACTTGATATTAAGCTTATCCCGGTATTCACTGGTAACCCTCATTTCTTGAGGCTCATTGATCACTTGACGCGTGGAAATTTCTTCCAGATTTGCCAGAGTAATATTATTTTTGACTTGCTGGATCAGGACCAGCCCATACGCTTTGCGGTCTTCCGTTGCATAAGCGATGCCGTTGGAAATAGCTTTGTCAATGGTGCTAATATCTATTTCCTTCCCGTGTTTATACGCTTTACCGCTAATACGCGTACCGTAAGCGCGGCCAAAAATACTCATCGCCAGTTCAGTTCTTCCAGCCCCCATTAATCCTGCAAGTCCAACAACTTCGCCCTTGCGGATGCTAATATTCACATTTGTGCTTACTTTACGATCCTCATGGAGTGGATGATATACATTCCAATCACGCACTTCAAAAATAACCTCCCCTATGTTTGAATCGCGCGGCGGGAAGCGATGTGTCATGTCACGCCCAACCATGCCGCGAATGATCCGATCTTCTGTAATATTGTCCTTCCGGCAATCTAAAGTTTCAATTGTGGCGCCGTCTCGGAGTATGGTGATGGAATCGGCTACTTTGTTGACTTCACTTAATTTATGAGAAATTAAAATCGAGGAAATACCGTGCTCTTTGAACTGGAGCAATAACTCAAGGAGTTTTTCACTATCGGTTTCATTTAAGGAGGCTGTGGGCTCATCCAAAATAAGAAGCTTAACTTCTTTCGCCAATGCTTTGGCAATTTCAACCAACTGTTGTTTGCCCACGCCCATATTTGTAATTAAGGTGTTGGGCGACTCGTTCAACCCAACTCTATTCAGCAATTCTGCGGTTTTGGAAATGGACTCGTTCCAATTAATTACACCGTTTTTAGCGCGCTCATTACCGAGAAACAGATTTTCAGCAACTGAAAGAAAAGGAATCAATGCAAGTTCCTGGTGGATAATGACCAGTCCGACTTTTTCAGATTCAGTAATGTCTCGAAACCGGCATTCCTTGCCTTGAAAATAGATTTCCCCATGATATGTACCGTATGGATAGATGCCACTTAACACATTCATCAAAGTTGATTTCCCCGCCCCATTTTCTCCCACCAGGGCATGGATCTCTCCCTGGCGCACGCTAAAACTCACATTGTCAAGCGCCTTGACACCGGGAAATAACTTCGTAATGTTACGCATTTCCAAAATGACATCAGACATGGTTTTCTCGTCCTTGACCTACATAATGTGAAATTATTTATTTTGAGTGCAATTTTAATACAATATGACATTTTTTCAAGGAACCATCATCCCTTGAAACCAGATGATTAACTCATCAGAACTATCACTCAATCAACTGCAGAGAACAATGGCTCTACAAAAAAACTGTTTTTTAGTGTAGTAGTGGATGCTCTCTTATATCTATAGAGACGTATGTGAGGGCATTTCTGCCCTCACATACTGTATACAAAACAACTTATTTCAGATCTTCAGCCTTGATGTAGCCGCTGTCTACCAATTCTTTCTGGTAATTGTTAATATCAATGCTAATTGGGGTCAGCAAATAGGAAGGTACAACCTTGACGAGATTGTCATAGGTTGTGGTGTCATTGATTTCAACAGTCTGGCCTTTCAAAGCCTGGTCAGCCATCTTGGCAGCTTGCTTGGCAAGGACGCGGGTGTCTTTGAACACGGTATAGGTTTGTTCGCCGGCAATGATCGACTTGACAGATGCAACTTCCGCATCCTGGCCGGTTACCACTGGGCATGGCTGTTCAGGTGTGCAATAGCCAACGCCCTTGAGGGAGGAAAGAATACCAATGCTAAGACCATCGTACGGGGAGAGAACTCCATCCACGCGCTTGTCGGTATAGTACGCGCTCAAAAGGTTGTCCATGCGGGCTTGGGCGGTGGCAGCAAGCCAGCGCAGAGTACCGACCTTGTCCATGCCCATTTGTCCGCTTTGGATCACGATCGTGCCGTCGTCGATGAAGGGTTGGATGACAGACATGGCGCCATCATAGAAATAGAAGGCATTGGTGTCGTCGGGGGAGCCACCGAAGAGTTCGACGTTGAAGGGGCCAGTGCCAGCGGGGGCCTTTTCGCCGGGTTTCAGGCCGAGGCCTTCGAGGAGCTGGGTACCCTGGATAACGCCCACACCAAAGTTATCGAATGTCGCATAGTAATCAACATTGGCGGTCTTGGTGATCAAGCGATCGTAGGAAATTACGATGGCGCCGTTATCGTGAGCCTTCTGAAGAACATCAGAGAGGGTCGTTCCGTCGATGGCTGCAATAACAAGAACCTTGGCGCCCTTGGTGACCATGTTTTCGATCTGGGCGAGCTGGTTCGGGATATCGTTGTCAGCAAATTGCAGGTCGGTTGCATAGCCCATGGCTTCGAATTCTTTGACCATGCTCTCGCCATCAGAAATCCAGCGGGTTGAGCTTTTGGTAGGCATGGAAATACCAACCAGGAGCTTGTCGGCGGCAGGAGCTTCAGTCGCAGCGGTACCACAAGCTGAGAGGACGAGGCTGGCCAGCATCAGGACAGCCAAAAGGTTGAAAAGCAATTTCTTGGACATATCTTCTCCTTAAATTATAGATACAGAATATTTATGTTGGCGTGCTAATTGGGCAAGAACAGGGTAGCTATCAGCCAGCAGGGGACTGTCTCGCCTGGGAGCGTGCACATCAGACGCCAAACGACCAGTGTGCACTTCCTTCCTGCCATACGTTTTTACTTCCTTTTCAACTCACCTCCTTCCGTTTCCGTTTCGTTAGAACTTACAAATGAAAGGGCGGAATGAAAAATAAAATCAAACCCGTTTTGAACTTTCACGAACGATAAGGGTTGGTTGAATAAATATCGATTGCGGAGAAATAATGGGCTGCTTTCCCTGTCGTGCCTGGATCATGTCCACAACGTTTTGAACGGCTTGTTCTCCAAGCAGTTGTAGATCCTGGGAAATTGTTGTCAATGAAGGATAAAAGTAGGCTGATTCGGGGATATTATCAAAACCGACCACCGCTAATTGTTCGGGGACATTGATGTTTCGGCGATGGGCCTCACGCAAAACACTCAGGGCCATCTGGTCATTCGCGACAAAGACAGCATCCAGGTCGGGGAACGATTCGAGTAGTTGTATAAATGCCTGTTCGCCGCTTGCCGATGACCAGTTCCCTTCGGTACAGTGTTCTTCAGAAGCATCGACCCCAATTTTTAACAGCGTTTCACGCCAGCCGCGTTTGCGTTCATCTGCTTCCCACCAGCTCAATGGACCTGAAATATGCCCAATTTTCTTCCGTCCACAATCCAACAGATGTTCCATCGCCATAACCGCGCCCTGGAAGTTATCCGTTGCAACACTTGAAATACCGTCACGCGGTTGCATGGCAAGAAATAAAACTGGCACAGGGATTTTTGTCAGGCGCTCATCAAGCCAGGCATGATTGTCGCCAATTTCCGGCACTACCCACAAGATCCCATCCACCTGGCGGGCAAGCAATGAGTCTATTACTTCATCGATACTATTTGTTTCGAAATTGTCGAGTTCTTTCATCAAAAGCATATAGCCGAGCTCGTCCGCTTTATCCGCAATGCCGTTGAGGGTGCGTGATGGCCCAATATATTTCAACCCAAAAGTGACGATGCCCAGGGTGTAACTGCGTTGTTGAATTAGACTGCGCGCCAGGGTACTGGGGCGGTAGCCCAATTGCTCCACCACGGCCTCCACGCGTTGACGTGTTCCTTCTGAAACGTAAGAGAACTTGTTCATCACACGCGAAACAGTTTGTGTAGATACCCCGGCCACCTGTGCTACATCTTTGATCGTGATGCGTTTTCTTCTTTCAGAAGGGATCAAGGCGTTATCCTTTCGGGTGATGTTATCGATAACATGTTATCGATAACATAATATCAAAAATATTTACCAGAGTCAAGAGGTATTTTTCATCAAGGCTAACTAACGAACAAAAGTTACATCTTTACTTGACATTACGCATTACATGCTGGATCAATCCTTCCAATTGCATGTTCGATCTCTGATGGGGGAGTGAATAATTAAAGATTGGCAGCAGGTTGTTGATTTTTTGATTGATTCGGTTTATACTTATGAAAACGCTTTCAGAAAACGCTTTCAAGCTGATGAACCCCAAAAACCGCTCCCACACAATTTCAGATGTAGCCCATCGGGCAGGTGTTTCCATTGCCACCGTCAGCCGGGTGCTAAATGGCACAACGCCTGTCGTCCCTGAAACGGCTGAACGTGTGCGGGTCGCCATCGAAGAATTGCAATTCGTCCCGCGCACGGCGGCGCGCACCCTTGCTAGCCGCAAGACGAACACCATTGGTCTGATCCTCTCCGAAATTGGCGGTGCGTTTTTTCCATTACTGCTCAAAGGCATTGAGGCTGAAACCCGCGCGATGGGATATGAACTGCTCATCCATTCCACGCAGGGAGCACACGCCAGTCAACGTAAAACATTGGGAGAGCATAATACCGATGGCCTGCTGGTTTTTACCTCCAGCCTGGCGATGGAGGAACTTGAGCGCCTGCATAAAATCAACTTCCCGATTGTCCTGATGCACCAAACCCCGCCCGAAGAACTCCCAATCCCTGTTGTTACCATTGAAAATAAAGACGGCGCCGAGAAGCTTGTCAGTCATTTGATCGACGAACATGGTCGGCGCCGAATCGTTTACATGCGCGGACCCGTAGGCCATGAAGATTCACAATGGCGCGAACGCGGCTATCGTGAGGCTTTGGAAAAGCACAATATTCCATTTGCTCCTGAGCTTGTCGTGGAGGGCGGCTTTGAAGAAGGGCTGGCATTTGCGAACATGCAAAAAATGATTCAAGATGGGATTGAATTCGATGCGGTGTTCGCGGGCGATGACGATACGGCCATTGGCGTGTACCGTGCCTTGAAGATGTCCAACCGCCTCATTCCCGACGAGGTGGCAGTTGTCGGCTTCGACGATGTTCAATTTGCCCGATACATTTCCCCCGCGCTGACGACGATCCGTGCGCCGATTGAAGAAGTAGGTCGGGAATCCGTCCGCCAGTTGATTTGCCTGTTGAACGGCGAGCAGATTGAAGGTCTGGTTTTGATGCGAACGGAATTGGTCATCCGCGAATCGTGCGGGTGCAGGAATCATCCATAAGGAGGTGCAGCGGAAGAGAATCCTTTTTGATCGTTGTCGAATCCAAAATTATTTTCTCTGGAGGAGAATCATGAATAAAAAGATTTTCACGCTATTGAGCATGTTCGTCGTCCTTTCGATGGTGCTTGCGGCATGTGGCGGAAGCGGCCAGGCGGAAGAAGTTACAACCCTGCGTGTGTGGATTCAATGGGGCGATAACCCACAGCAGATCCAAACCCTTTTTGATAAATACACAGCCGAGACGGGCATCAAAGTTGAAGTGACCGCGCCCTTGGAAGTTGACAAAATCATCCCAGCCTTGACCGGCTCGGAGCCGCCCGATGTGCTCGTGTTGAGCGGCGGCGACCTTGTGAAATCGTATTACAAGGAAGGCCTGGTGGATGACCTGACTGGCGCGATCACGACGGGCAACATTGACTTAAACGATTTCTTCGAGGCGCCACTCGACCAATGCAGAAGCGGGGACAAAATTCTCTGCCTGCCCTGGGGCACGGACATGTACGCCCTGTTCTGGAACAAGGATATGTTCGAAGCCGCAGGGCTTGACCCTGAAACTCCGCCTGCCACCATGGAGGAACTCGCAGAGTTTGCGGATAAATTGACGAAGGTTGCCGCAGACGGAACCGTTGAGCAGATCGGCTTCCTGCCAGACATGGGCTGGGATCATAGCGATTTGTACATCAACATGTATGGCGGCTTCTGGTACAACGAAGACGGCACGCAACTGACAGCCAACAGCCAGCCTGTGGTGGATGCGCTTTTGTGGCAGCAACAGTTCTACACCAACTACGGTGTGGACAATGTGATGGCTTTCTCGTCAGGCTGGGCGGATACCTACATGTCTGCGGACTATCCCTTCTACACGGGCAAACTCGCCATGTACGTGGACGGCGAATGGATGACGGGGCCTAATTTCATTAGTGCCTTCAAACCTGAGGCAAGTTATGGTGTTGCACCCTTCCCGCCCCCAGCAAGTAATCCAGAACGCGCGAACACGGCTGTTGTGCAGGGAACCGTAGCGGTGATTCCAAGTGGAGCCGTGAACAAGGATGCCTCGGCGAAATTGCTGGCATGGATGATGTCGCCTGCCATCGTGGCGGAGGAATTCTGCTTCAACGCCAACCTGCCCACCAGCAAAAAGGCAGCGGAAGATCCCTGCTTTACCAGCAACCCGAAATTCAAAGTCTTCACCGACCTGATCGCCAGCCCGAACGCCAAGATCATCGTCACCACGCCCATCTCGCTCGAATTCAACGACGCTTGGGGATTGGTGATCGAACAAGTCCTGCACGCAGGCATGGATCCAAAACCCATCCTGGATGAATTGCAAGCCGATTTTGAGGTGAAACTGGCCGAGGCACTGAAGTAAACCGTCGTAGGTCACGTTTGCAACGTGGCTGTCACGCTACAAGCGTGACCTACGCTTTCACTCACAAGATTTAACGCAAAGGCGCACACTTGCCCTGGTACGGCTTAAGCCGCACAGTGCCAGGGGAGTCACAAAGGAAAAAAATATTGAAACTTCGCGGCTTTGCATTAAGTTACTCACGTTACGCAATTTCACTGTAGGGGCGACCCGTCAGGGTTTGACCTGGCTCCAATCCATAAGAAAGGGTCGCCCTTGCATTGATGGTGATTCGCCCATTGGGCGACCCTCCCTTTGCGCAACATGGTTCCTGATTGCATTGACGAGTCGCCCCTACCAAGAGGAGAAACACATGGAAGAACTGCGAACAACCAAATGGAAATTTTCCTGGCCTCCCAAATTTCAAAAATGGGGACTTGGCGAACGGCGCAATTTCAAAATCGGAATGTTGTTCCTGCTTCCGTGGACGATTGGATTCCTAGCCTTTACCCTTTATCCCATGCTGGCCTCACTCGTTTACAGCTTCACCATCTACCACGCGCGCCAGCCCCTGGAATGGAACAGCATCAAGAATTACACCGACCTGTTGACCGACGATCTGTTCTGGACAGCTTTGTACAACACGCTCTATATGGTTGTAATCGGTGTGCCGTTGACCTTATTCACATCCTTTTTTTGCGCGGTTTTGCTAAATCTCAAAGTGCGCGGACAAGCCTACTACCGCGTCATCTACTTTCTGCCTTCCATCGTGCCGACCGTCGCCAGCACCATTTTGTGGTTGTGGATTTTGAATCCTCAGGCGGGCATTATGAATACCCTGCTTGGGTATGTCGGCATTGACGGCCCGAATTGGATGACCAACCCGTCATGGTCAAAACCTGGACTGATTCTGCTCGGCATGTGGGGGATGGGAAACACGATCATCATCTATCTTTCAGGCTTGCAGGATGTTCCCGTCAGCTTACTGGAAGCCGCCGAACTGGACGGAGCCAATTGGTGGCAGAGACTTTGGAATATCACCATTCCGATGGTCTCTCCCATCACGCTCTTCAACCTTGTGACGGGAACGATCTTCATGTTCCAATATTTCGCGCAGGCCTATGTGTTCAGGGGCTTTCAGGGACTTGGCTACCCGTTGAATTCGACTCTCTTTTACAGCGTGCTTCTCTATCAAAACGCCTTCCAATGGCTGAAACTTGGATACGCCTCCGCCATGGCCTGGGTCTTGTTTATCATCATTCTCGTCTGCACGCTGTT
Source organism: Chloroflexota bacterium (assembly GCA_016191985.1). Taxonomy (GTDB): domain Bacteria; phylum Chloroflexota; class Anaerolineae; order Anaerolineales; family Villigracilaceae; genus Villigracilis. The sequence goes on from JACPVB010000218.1 coordinate 13,049, forward strand.
GATGTTGAAAATCAGCGACAGATTCACTTACTATGCAGGGTAGCCCAATGACCAGTGCAAACGTCCCCACCCAATACCCTGACGTAAACGCCAAATCAGAATCCAATGAGGCGCGCCTTCGATCACGCAATCGAAAGGTTCGTGGAATTTTCCAATCGTTTATGAGTCACGCGTTGATCAACTTCGTCGGTTTGTTCTTTCTTGTCCCCTTTCTGTGGATGTTGATTACCGCCTTTAAATCCAATCAGGATATTTTCCACACTCCGCCGCGCTGGCTGCCCTATGACAATTTGACAGTGAACATCAACGGCGAGGACTATCCGCTTTATGATGTGCAAACACCCGATGGCCCAAAACAACTAGCCGCGCTCAAAATCGTGGAAGGCGTCGGCACATTTGTTGACCCCGCTTCGCCTGAAAAAACATTCGAGTACGAAATCCAGCAAGGGGAAACGAAGATCGCCGAGCCGGTCATGCACGTCAGTTTTCGCTGGCAGAATTTTCCAGATGCGATGAACCGTGCCTCCCGTCCAAGCATCGATGCGAGTTTTTGGGTGTATTTTAAAAATAGTCTGATCATTGCCTTTTTCACGATCATTGGTACGCTCTTGTCCAATGCACCCGTCGCGTACGCCTTTGCGCGGCTCAAATTCCCCGGGCGTGATGTGCTGTTCGTGATTGTGCTGGCGACCATGATGCTTCCGTATCAAGTCACCATGATTCCATTGTATCTTTTATTCAACAATTTTTTGCATTGGGGCGATACCTTTTTGCCAATCATCATCCCCGCGTTTTTTGCAAACGCTTATGATGTATTTCTGCTGCGGCAATTTTTCCGCACGATCCCCGAAGAGATGTGTGACGCGGCGCGCGTGGACGGCGCATCGGAATGGCAAATCTTCACCCGCCTTGTGCTTCCGCTTTCCACGCCCGTATTGGCTACCGTGACCGTCTTCACCTTCCTGTGGGCATGGAATGATTTCACCGGGCCGTTGCTCTTCCTCACCAGTCCGCGCAACTTTACGATGGCGCTTGGCTTGCAGGATTTTCAAAGCCAGCGCACGTTGATCTGGAATCAACTCATGGCCGCCTCCACCGTCTTCACCATCCCGATTATCATTGCCTTCTTCTTCGCGCAAAAGACTTTCATTCAAGGCATCAAGTTGACAGGCTCCAAAGAATAAGATGATTATTTCGGAAAAAGACTTAATTTGCTCCCGTCGCCGTCCTCGGCGGCGAGAACGCCGCCTTGAGCATAATCTAAGATGATTACTTTGGAAAAAGACTTCCTTGATTTTTTGGATGCGAATAGCTTTGTCTATCAGCGGATCGAACATCCCGCCGTCTTCACCTGCGCGGAAGCGGAAGCGCATCGTCCCGCCCTGATAGCTGTCAGCACAAAGAATCTTTTTCTTTGCGATAAGCGGGGACGACAATTCTTCCTCGCCGTGACCGCCTGTGAAAAGACCGTAAAGCTGGATGATCTTTCCCTGAAACTGGGCGTCGCTCATCTGCGCTTCGGCTCGGAGGAGAATTTGATGCGCCTGCTCGGTGTCACTCGCGGCTCGGTGACCATGATGGGACTTGCAAACGACACAGAACACAAAGTCGAATTGTGGCTGGATAGTGAAATCTGGCAGGGCAAACACTTCCTCTCGCATCCGCTGGTAAACACCGCCACGTTGATTCTCTCCAAAGCCGAGTTGGAACGTTTTTTTACTTTGACAGGCCACTCGCCGAAATTCTTCTGATTAATTTGCTCCAGCCGCCGTGAGCAGATTAACGGCTCGCAACGACAAATAAGAAGAAAGAATCCAAAATGAAAATCGCGTATGCTGGCACAGGTTACATAAACAAAGTCCACGCGCAGGCCGCACAGAATTTGGGATTGGAACTGACCGCCATCGTCAACCACAAAGCGGACTCGATGGCCGAGTTCGGAAATCGCTTCGGCATTACGCGCCGATATGAAACAGTGGAAACCATGCTGAAAGACGGCGGTGTAGACGCGCTGGTTGTTTCCACACCCAATTATCTCCACGCGCCGCAGACAATAGCCGCATTGAAAGCTGGTGTGCATGTCATGGTGGAAAAACCGATGGCGATGAATGCAGATGAAGCCGAGCAGATGTGCGAAGCCGCAGAGAAATCTGGCGCGTTGCTGATGGTGGCGCACTGCTGGCGTTTTGACCCCGATGTGTTGTGGCTAAAAGAACAATCCTCGAAACTGGGAAGAATCATCCGCACGAAGGGATACGGCGTGCATGTCCATTGGGGGCCGTCAGGCTGGTTCACGCAGAGACAATTCGCGGGCGGCGGCGCGATGGCGGATATGGGCATCCATGCGCTGGATACAGCCAGATTTCTGCTCGGCGACCCGAAACCCGTTTCCGTCTACGCAAAGATCGGGACGTATTACAAAGACTTCGATGTGGACGACACGGGAGTCATCCTCGTCGAATGGGAGAATGGCACAACCTCGTACATTGAATCAGGCTGGTGGCAGCCGCACAGCGATGGCCCCGAAGCCGCGACGCAGTTGTATGGGATGGAGGGTTTTGGCCAGTTGTTTCCGACGAGGGTGGAGATAAGAAAGCGACGCCCTGAGGCTCTCGAAGGGATGAAAGAAGAAAGAATTGAGGTGATTGACGCTGGATTTGAATTCCCGCGCAAGGAACATTGTCCGCAGAGTTTGTATGATGCTCAATTAAACTATTTTGTTAAATGTGTTGAAGCGAAGCAACTACCTAATCCTGGCGGTTTGGAAGGCTTGATGAACATGAAGGTCGTGGACGCGGCCTATGAAAGTTCGAGAACAGGAAAGGTTGTAAAAATAAGATAACCCGGTGGTCGAGTAGTTCCGAGCGGCAGCGAGGAACGTATCGAGACCACCAGTAAGTAAAGCAACTCTTGTTACAAAAATGCACCTCGAAACATGGTGGTCTCGATACGGCGGACGAGCTCCGCCTACTCGACCACCAGGGTGCGGAATGGAAGGCTTGATGAATATGAAGGTTGTAGATGCGGTATATGAAAGTTCGAGAACAGGAAAAGTTGTAAAAATAGGATAACCCGGTGGTCGAGTAGCCCTGAGCGTTTTTGCGAAGGGCGTATCGAGACCACCAGTAAATAAGGTAAGCCCTGTTACAAGAGTATTCTTGAAACATGATGGTCTCGATACGCTCGCAAAGAGCGCTCGCTACTCGACCACCAGGGTATCAATCGATCACGATTCTGGACTCCATCAGCTTGCTGATGGGAATTTGGAGCACCACCCACAGGGCAGCAAGCTGCCCGACTCCAGAGTTTTTTGTGAAACACTGGATGAAAGGATAAATATGAAAATCTCCGTAATAGGCGGCGGCTCGACCTACACCCCCGAACTCGTCAATGGATTTCTCGCCCGAGTCGATTCGCTTCCGCTTAAAGAACTATGGTTGATGGATATTGACCAAGAACGCCTTGACATTGTTGGCGGCTTTGCGCAGCGGATGGTCAAGGCCAAAGGTGAGCCGTTCAAAGTGGTGCTTTCGACCAACCAAAGAGAATCCATTGCGGGCGCATCATACGTCACCACGCAGTTGCGCGTCGGCATGATGCCTGCTCGGCGCGGCGATGAATATCTCGGTCTGCGTCATGGACTCATCGGTCAGGAAACAACAGGCGTGGGCGGCATGGCAAAGGCTCTGCGAACCATTCCTGTCATTCTCGATATTGCAAAAGATATTCGCGAAACGTGCGGGAACGGGCAAGCAGGGCATGGGCAAGCCATGCCCCTACTGTGCAATTTCACCAACCCTGCTGGTCTCGTTACTGAGGCGCTCAATCGTTACGCGCGCGATGTCCCTGCGGTGGGCGTGTGCAACGTGGGCATCACCACCAAAATGGAAATCCTTGAACAGATCGAAAAGGCGACTGGCAACAAGGTCGA
>JACPVB010000196.1 GCA_016191985.1 Chloroflexota bacterium
AGCCCGCTGCAATAATCGGCATAGAGGTAGATGCCATCCCACTCCGGCATTGCGCCGCGATAGACGTACCCGCCTGTGACGGAACAGCCGCCTTCACTATGGTTGTACTCTGCAACAGGCAAAATCAGGCCAGGTCGGGCGTTTCCGTCATAGCCATGGTTGCCTTCCATAATGCTCCAGCCGAAGTTTGCGCCGCCGGGCGAACCTGCAGGGAGGTAATCGATCTCCTCCCAATCTCCTTGGCCGACATCGCCAATCCACAAATCGCCAGTGACGCGGTCAAAAGAGATGCGCCAGGGATTGCGAAGCCCGTACGCCCAGACCTCATTCCCAAACGGGTTGTCGGGTGGGACGGTGTAGGGGTCGCCGTTGTTCACATCGATACGCAGGATTTTCCCAAGCAGGGCGGATGTATTCTGGCCGTTCTTGTGTGGGTCTCCTGCCAGCCCGCCATCGCCGAGCGCAAGGTAGAGATAGCCATCCGGGCCAAAGACAACTGCGCCGCCGTTGTGGTTGGGATATGGCTGGGCAACCGTCAATAATATGGTCTCACTTGCTGCGTCAACTGCGTTGTTGTTTGCCTGAAAACGGGAGATAAAGGTATCTCCCCTGACCCCGGTGTAATTCACGTAGAAGAAACCGTTCTGTTCATAGTCCGGGTGAAATGCCAGACCCAGCAGGCCCATTTCATTGCCGCTGTCACTTACGCGGTCACTGATGTTCAGGAACGGCTCGCTTTGCAATTGTCCATTTTCATAGATGCGGATGACGCCGTATTTTTCGATGATGTATAACCTGCCTGAGCCATCGAACGCGGGCTGCACATCCACAGGGCGGGATAGTCCGTTGGCGATGAGACGCCATTCGTAATTGGCTGCGTCGGGGAATTGGCTGGCAACTGGTATGGGAGTCTGGGTGGGTGGAACAGTGGGGATATCTGTTTGGGTTGGCGGAACAACTGTCGGCGGATTCGAAGCGAGAGGCGCGGCGGTTGGAGATGCAGATTCTGCCAATCCTCCACAGGCGAGGATTGGCAGAATCAATAAAATCCAGAGGCGCTTCATCTTATTCTTTTATGTCTGTGGCTTCTCCATCCACCACATCGCCTTGCGTATCGCCTGTTTTCATATTGCCGGCAAGTTCTTTCATATGTTCCGCCACAACATCCGGCGGGCAAAGTTCGGTGAAAATATAGGAGCCAAGCCAAAGGAGCGCGGCGTCGTCCACTGCGCCAATGATGGGGATGGAAATCGCATCGACGGGTGAGACGAGGTAGATGAGTGTGCCGATGGGGATGAGTTTGGCGAGGAAATTAACACGGCTATCGCCCATGAGGCGAAAGATGAGTTTTAACTGGTTGATCACATTGCGAATAACACCGCCTTGCTGGGTGACCATGATGTCGGAGGATTTCTTTTCTGTCATTTGTGTCTCCTTTTCTGATTGGTTCTTCCATTATACATCTTCATGAATGAGAGGATTTTGAGAACACTTTGTATACGAAATTCGGTCAATTTGGAAGTAATATTTTATTTGCGCAGGTCGTCAACTATTTGTGACAAACTAATCTTCGTTTTGGAGGACTCCTCATGGATATGCTCATTGATTTTCCCGGCGGGTTGCGGGTGGATGCTCATTATCGGGGCCACACGTTTCAAACCGACCAGCCCCCGGTAGACACCGCGCCGATGCCTTTTGAATTGTTTCTGGCTTCCATCGGCACCTGCGCGGGTATTTATGTACTTGGTTTTTGCCGCCAGCGCAACCTGCCCACCGAGGGCATTCGCATCGTTCAGCGCAATCACCCCAACATGCAGGGCATGATCGAAAAGATTGACCTCGACATTCAAGTCCCGCCCAGCTTCCCCGCGCAGTATTATGATGCGCTCGTGCGTTCGGCGGAATTATGCAAAGTGAAAAAAACTTTGGAACACCCGCCTGCGTTCGAGGTGAAGACCGTTGTAACAGAAACTGCGTAGCAGGAATAAGTGACAGACAGCCTGTCACTTATTTTTTTAAAGTAAAATCGCGCCATGCCTTACCTGATCGATGGACATAACCTGATCCCCAAATTTGGCTTGCGGCTGGATTCTGTGGATGATGAGATGGAGCTGGTTTCTATCTTGCAGGAATTTGCGCGACGAAAACGCCAACATGTGGATGTCTATTTTGATGGAGCGCCGGTCGGTTCAGCCGGGACCCGCAGCCTGGGCACTGTCCGAGCGCATTTCATCCGCCTCGGGCAGACCGCCGACAACGCCATGCGCGCCCGCTTGAACAACATGGGCAAGGCTGCAAGGAATTGGGTTGTGGTTTCCTCTGACCATGAAGTACAAAGTGCGGCGCGCGCCAACCATGCAAAATTTGTTTCTTCAGAAGAGTTTGTAAAACTGGCAAGAGAAGTTATGCAATCTGCACCTGAAACAAGCGCCCCTGAAAAGAAGCTCTCGATGCGGGAAGTGGAGGAGTGGTTAAATCTCTTTCGTGATAAAGGGGACTAATTCAGACACGTTCGATCCAATTCCTTATTTGTTTTTAATGTAATGTTGACTAAAGAGGTGTATATTATCGCTATTGACACCTGCCCTCCCCTTTATTGGTATTTAGGTGTCTCCCGCCGCCAAGACTAGCATGTCCCCCCCATGCTGGCTGGCGGCGGAACCTTTTTAATAGGCTGCACGAAAAGTACAAGACTCAGAGATTTCCTCAGAACCTATATCATTTCAATACTGCGAGAAAAGGGGACCAATCGCATTGTCATCGCCCATCACATGAAAGCGAAAAATTTGCAAAATAGCATGTGGATGGAGGAAAAGATCCTGCCAAACACGTTATGCACTTGCGTACATGTCATAGTATTATTTTCATAAGATTCAAAGTTATTCTTGACAGATACACGGATCGCCTGCCGACCTTTCCATTTTGTAAAAATAGAAATGGGGAAAAAAGAAAAACAAGTTGAATTTGCAAGTTTTTTACCAATTATTGCTGCTTTGCCTTGCTTAATTGAAAAGCCAATTTTTGTGCTTTCATAAGTGTATGGGAGTCCGGTACTCAAGTCCTACTCAAATACCCCTGTTACGGATGCTGACTATGTTAATCTCCAAAGCGATGCAGTTTACTGTACTGTTTTTGAATTCGTTCTTTGCAAGGAGTAACATGAATAAGTTAGTGCATTCTATTATAGGTATCCTCGTCTTGTTAGTATTGACATTTGGAAGTTATGTCGACACGGGCGCATCTTCCGGACCTATTCCTGCGGCCTCGGGAAAAACCTATTATGTGTCTGTGAATGGAAATAATGCCAATACGGGTACATCTTCTGCTCCGTTTAAGACGGTTCAAAAATGCTTGAATGTTGTAACTGCGGGGGACACCTGCGTGGTCAGACAGGGCACATATAACGAATCTCTAAAATTGAAGACTGGCGGCACTGCGTCTTTGCCCATTACCATTAAATGTGCAGTTTCAAAAACGTGCACGGTTCATTCTGGAAATGCGCAAACGTTGGTTTCAGGTAACCATACGCATTATTACATTATCGATGGGTTGAGATTTATCTCCACTGCCGTTAACAACCAGGCAACCCTGTATTTTGGGCAAGGCACCGTGTGGAGCAAGGACGACAAGACCATGGGGAACAACGGATTCATCCTCCGAAATTGTTACGTGGAGGGCGATGTAAAGTTCTACGGCCATAATAACCTTGTTGAAAAATGCGAGCTTAATGGAAAGAACCTCTGGAGCAACGGTATCACAGACGGGTACGCCGCGAGCTATGACAATATTTACCGCAACAATGTCATCCATGATTATAAAGTCCGCAGTATTTGGACGGTGCAATATACCGATAATATTTTGATCGAGGGAAATGAAGTTGATGGGCATATCGACTGCGACGGGGCCGGGCACCCGGTGACCCGTTGTTATGTGCGCAACAATATTATTCACGACGCCGAAATAGGAATCCAAATCGAGAATTCCTTTGATTCCGTTTTTGAAGGCAATATCATTCATGATGTTCAATTTGGAATGCTGATCGTAAATTACGGCCTGGGGCCCGATTTCTACGCGGATGCAGAGTACCGCGATACCATTTCCAATATCACGGTTAGAAATAACCTGATCTATAACGTTACATCCAACGGCATTTATATTTATGGCGCTTCCGGCGGACAGATCGTGAACAATACCATCCAATATCCGCTGGCGAACAGCGGCTATTATGGGACGATTGCCCTGGCGAAATATGGAAACTTTTACTCTCACGATTGGGAGTTGAAAAATAACATTCTTTCCAGCAGGAACGTCTCTTTTCTTTTTGCAAGTCCATCCGGCGGGTTGCCAGGCCTCGTGAGCAATTACAACCTTTATGATGGCGTAAAATTCGTACAAAAGATCGGGAGCACGTTCAACAACAAGACCGTTACACAATGGCAGGCAATGGGGCTGGACGTCAACAGCACGTTTGCGAATCCGTTGTTTGTAAACCCATCGGCAGGTGACTTCCATCTACAGCCAAATTCCCCCGCATGTACAGGCGGACTTGACGGTACGTATATGGGCGCGTTCCCATGTGACCCTGTCACACCGCCAGAGGAAGTCTTTTACGACAATAAGAACAGCGCTTTTGTCTACTCCGCTGACTGGAAGAATGTGGCAACCAGACGGGCCTATCACGGCTCCTATAAGATGACCACCAAAAAAGGTTCCTATGTAACCTTTAACTTCACAGGGCAATCTTTTAGCATCCTTTATAAAGGCGGACCCGCCTTTCGGAAGATGAGAGTTTATGTGGATGGCGTGTTGGTTGGGACGATCAATGAAAGGACGGCCTCATCTGCTTTTCAATTGCGGTGGGATTATCCCGGCCAACTCACACAAGGCCGCCATAGACTTAAGCTGGTCTTCGTCACTGCGAGCACCACTGATAATACCTATGGATCGATTGATGCGGTGATTGTCCGTTAGCGCAAACTTTATACAAATGCATGAGCACAGTAATTATCCCTGTGACGATCACTCCTTGCGTGGATATGAATTACCTATTCTCAAATATAAGCCAAAATCCAAAGCGCAGGCTTCGGATTTTTAATTTTCATCTTACATCTTACATATTACTCTGATTGATCTTGACTTTCCATATATTTTTTGTATCAAGTAAAAAATCCTCGTCATATTGATTGTATCTGTTGTAAGGGGTTATCAATCCTAGGGTCAACTCCGTAGTCGTCAGATACCTCGTGCCAATTGGCGTGTGAAAGCGGATAGGCAATTTTGCCTATAAATAAATAAGTGATGTAGCTCTGCATATTTATCACGAGAATCCCTACAATGACACTATCAACTGAGATACTTTATGAATATGCTCACCACATTTCTCACTCTTAATTGTCCCTGTGACGAAGCACTGCAAAAAACGAAGAAGCAGTTATCACAGGCAGGTTTGCGCGCCATGCAGACTTTTGACTTGCACACCGCCAGGCTTGCCCTGCGTGATTGTCCATGCCCTCACCATGGAACGGATGAATGTGATTGCCAGATGGTTGTCATCATGGTCTACGGCGAGACAACCGAACCTGCTACGTTGATTTTGCACGGGAATGGCGGCCAGACCTGGTTTTCATTGGTGGACCAACCCGCCAATAAAAAGATGGATTTGTCCATTCAGCGGGCGCTTGAAGCAAATGTGTCTGTTGAGTGACAGGTCAAATAGCCCCTCCCTGTGGATTTGGACTTTACCACAACATCCTGGGGATAATTACAAAAATTCGCAACCGCACACCTGAGCCTAATCCACTGTAAAGGAAAGGTATGTCCACTTTTTCTACAACTGCCCCACTAAAATCAAAACCATCCATCTTCCAATGGATCGGCGATCATTGGTTTGAAACTTTCCTGATCGTATACGGCCTGTGGGTGTTCCTGCCGTTTCTTGCGCCCATCTTCATGCAATTCGGCTGGGCCGGTGCGGGAAAAACGATATACTTTATTTATTCGTTTTTCTGCCACCAATTACCAGAGCGTTCCTTCTTTTTATTCGGTGAAAAGCCCATGTACTCCTTAAATGAAATTCAAACCGTATGGGATAATTCAATCAACCCGCTGATCCTGCGAAAGTTTATCGGAAATGAATTGATGGGTTGGAAGGTTGCCTGGTCTGATCGAATGATCTCTTTTTATACCAGCGTCTGGCTGTTCGCAGTTGCCTGGTGGCCGCTGCGCCGCAAGGTGAAGCCGTTGCCATGGTGGGGGTTTGTTTTGTTCCTGCTTCCCCTTATAATCGATGGTATCACACATACCATTAGCGATGTCGCCGGCATCGGGCAGGGTTTTCGAGATACGAATCAATGGCTTGCCATTTTGACGGATCATTTCCTTCCCGCGGCATTCTACGCAGGCGATGCGCTCGGTTCGTTCAACTCCATCATGCGCTTCATTACCGGACTTTTGGCCGGACTCGGCATCGTCTGGTTTGCCTTCCCGATTATTTTCCAGACACAAGCCCTCAACCACGAATTGGACACATTGAACTATGGCAAAGTCCTTGAACAAATCAAAAGCAAAAATACGCATCCTTCTGGCGGATGACCATCACATCGTCCGTGCCGGGGTGAGGCAACTGCTTGAAAGCGCAACCGATTTACAGGTCATTGCCGAAGCGGGGGATGGTGAAGAGGCGCAGGCTCTCCTCCAAAAACATAAACCCGATGTGGCTGTGCTGGACATCCAAATGCCAAAAGCCAGCGGCATCGAGGTCACCCGCTGGGTGCGCGCGCATTACCCAGAGGTGGGCGTCCTGATCCTGACCGCCTATGACGATGACCCTTATGTGATGGCGGTTCTTCAGGCAGGCGCAAATGGATATGTGCTTAAGACAGCCCAGGCTGATGAACTGATCCAGGCGGTGCGTGACGTGCATGAAGGCAAATCAGCGCTGGACCCGGCCATCACGCGCAAATTGATGTCCAATATTTTCAAGGGACCGGAAAAGAAAATAGTTGAACCGTTGACGGACCGTGAACTGGATGTATTGCGCCTCGCTGCCCGGGGATATACAAACAAAGCCATCGGCGTACAGCTCACCATTAGTGATCGCACCGTGCAGGGACATCTGGCGCACATCTTTGCCAAGTTGCAAGCCGCAAGCCGCACCGAAGCGGTCATGCGCGCCGTCTCATTGGGGTTGATCTCACAAAGTTCTGGCAATATCGTCGAAGAATAATCATGTCGTTGCGGGCGCACGTTGTGAAGCAACCTCTCATGTATGGAGAGTAATGAAAAAATTCCTCCCAGGCTGGCGCGGCCTCACTCAACTTTTCGCGGTTACCGTCCTGCCGCTCACGCTTTTGCTGTTGCTGATCGCGTTTGGCGGCGTCAACATGCACCAGCAGGATATGCGCGCGCTTGTCGGCGAGCGGGATGAGCGGGCGGTTCAATCTTCCGCAGCCGCACTCCAATCTGAATTACATCACCGCATGGCGACCATTACCAGTATGGCGGTATTGTCTTCCGGGGATTTAACTTTTGAAAAAATCTTTGCGACCACAAACGATCTGACGAATGATTTTGATGGCGGAATAGCTTTTCTCAACCCTGATGGACACCTGCTTGCCAACGCAGATAATGATTTTTTTTGGGAATGGGCAGCTCAAAATTCGCAAACCATCTCTCTCGCTTCTCCATCGGACCGTGGACCTGTTTTCTCCACCCCAATCCTTGACCCAGGCTCGCAGCGTTCCTTCGTAATCGTTTCTGTATATTCCGCCTCTCGCAATGTAATCGTAGCTGGAGCGTTTTCCCCTGAAACTCTTGCAATTGAAACGCTTTCACCCACATACCCCGCAGGCAGCCATGTCACAATTTATCTGCTAGACAAATCACGCCAGTTGCTTTATGTGAGCGGTGCGCTCCCACAGGATCGTTTAGAACCGGACCATCCCGGTGTATCGGAGGCCTTGCAAGGGAAAAGCGGCGTTCTTTATGTAAAGCAGGATGGCGTCGAACATGTTATTGCCTACGGCCCCATCGAATCGACAGGCTGGGCTCTCATTACGGAAGAAGAATGGGAAATGGTGATCAGCCCATCGTTGCAATTAACCCAAATGGCTCCGCTTGTAATTGTCCCCGCTTTTATCCTTGCCTTAATCGCAATCTGGTTTGGCGCAAAACAGATCGTCCAGCCTTTGCAAAGACTCGAATCCAAAGCTGCCGCGCTGGCATGGGGTAATTTTGAAGCCATTAAGGAATCCGTTGGCGGCATTTCGGAAGTGAAACATTTGCAAATGGAATTGACCGGGATGGCTCGCAAAGTGCAGGCCGCGCAGGAAGGATTGCACGACTACATCGGCGCGATCACTTCCGCGCAGGAGGAGGAACGCCTGCGACTGGCGCGTGAATTGCACGATGACACGATCCAGGCGGTTATCGCATTGAAGCAGCGCGTTCAACTCGCGCAGAAATCGGTGAAAGACCAGAATGGAAGACAATCGCTCCACGAATTGGAATCTCTGGCCGAACAGACGATTGAGAACCTGCGCCGACTCACGCGCGCACTGAGGCCGATCTATCTCGAAGATTTGGGGCTGGTCACTGCGCTGGAAATGCTGGCGCGTGAGACATCGCAAAACGATCATCTGGTTGTGGATTTTCAAAAAACAGGCCACGAA
>JACPVB010000197.1 GCA_016191985.1 Chloroflexota bacterium
CATCCAGCGCAAATTGGACATACGCCCAAGCCGCCTCCACCAATTGCTTTTGAGGCTGGCTTTTATATTCCTCCGCCACTCCACTCACCCGCTCATACAGTTGACGAAATCCCTCCGTGGAAATTGCGGCAATCAATGCCTGCTTATCTGCAAAATGCGAGTACGGCGCGGCATGACTCACCCCCGCTCTCATCGCCACTTTTCGTAAGGACAATCCACTCACGCCATCTTTCGCAAGGATTTCCACCCCCGCTTTGATGAGCGCATTCTTCAAATCACCGTGATGATAGGTTTTCTTTTTAGGCATTTTGTCTCTCAATCTTGACACTGTCAAGATTATAGATAATAATTATTCTACTGTCAAGAAATACCCGGTGGTCGAAGTAGGGCGAAGCCCGTATCGAGACCACCAGGTTTCAAAGCAACAAAAGTTTTCACATAAATGGTGGTCTCGATACGATGTCGGAAGAACACCGCCATCTACTCGACCACCGAGGATTAGCAAAAAAGGATTTCTCCATGTCCAATTACCAACCCTACAAACAGGAAGTAGTCAACACCTGCCACACCCTTCTCGAACGCGGATACCTCAAAGCCACCGAAGGAAATATCTCCGCGCGGGTCAAAGGCCAGGATGCCTTTGCCATCACCCCATCCAATTACGACTACGCCAAAATGGAAGCGGATGATATTTGCATTCTCGATTACGAAACAAAATCAATGGAAGGGGCAATGAGGCCATCCATCGAAAGCGGGATGCACGCGGCAGTCTATCAAAATCGTGCGGACGTGCATTGCATCATCCACACCCACCAGCCCTACGCCAGCGCCCTGGCATTGATCAAAATGCCAATCCCCGCCCTGTTCGATGAGCAGGTTCGCTTTCTCGGAAGAAGTGTGGATATCATCCCCTACGCCCCATCAGGGACGGGCTTTCTTGCAAATGCAGTCAAAGCTAAAGTAAAAAATAATAGCAACGCCTTCATCCTGCAAAATCACGGCGTACTTGTTTTCGGCGGGACGATGGAACAGGCCATCCACAACATGGCCCTGCTCGAAAAATGCGCGTTGACCTATCTGCTCGCGATTATGACCGAAAAGAAAGTCTCGAAGATTCCCCTCCCCATCCGCGAGATTGCCTTTGCCAAACTCAGGGCAGATGAAAAGAAGTTTGCGGAAATTTCGTAATGCGCAATCCGTAAAACGTAAAAACACAAATTACGAATTACGCAACATGCATCACGCAACAAAACTGGAAGCCACCATGAATATACCTCAATACGCCATCACCCAATACCCAAACGTGGACGAAGTCTACGCCAGGCTGAACAACCTCATCAGCCAGCCCATCCGACCTGTCAACCGCGAGAAGATGAAGGAATATCTCGATTACTTCGAGACCAAATGCAAACGCTCGAAGGAACTGACCGACGAAGCAAAGAAAATCATCCCCGGCGGCGTGCAGCATAACCTCGCGTTCAACTATCCCTTCCCGATTGCCATAGAAAAAGCCGAAGGCGCATATCTTTGGGACGCAGACGGAAATAAATATATTGACTTCCTGCAAGCAGGCGGACCCACCATCCTCGGCAGTAACTATGCGCCCGTGCGTGAAAAAGTGATGGAGATGCTGCAATCCTGCGGACCTGTCACGGGTCTCTTCCATGAATACGAACTCAAACTCGCGCAGTTAATTCAAAAACACATGCCATCCATCGAAATGTTTCGCATGTTGGGTTCAGGAACAGAAGGTGTTATGGCCGCCATCCGCGCGGCGCGGACGTTTACCAAAAAGAAATATGTCATCAAAGTCGGCGGCGCGTATCACGGCTGGAGCGACTCGATGGTCTACGGCTTGCACATCCCAGGCACGGGGCGTTTGGAAGCGAAGGGCATTCCGCGCGGGGTAAGCGCATCTACGCGCGAGTTCTATCCAAATGCTCTCGGGGCGTTAAAACGTCAGCTTTTTATAAACAGGTTTCGGGGCGGCACAGCGGCGGTGATCGTCGAACCGGTTGGTCCCGAAAGCGGCACGCGTCCCGTCCCAAAAGATTTCAATCAAAAAGTCCGCGAGTTGTGTGATGAGTTTGGCGCACTGCTCATCTTCGATGAAGTTGTCACGGGCTTTCGTTTGGGGCTGGGCGGTGCGCAGGGATATTTCAATGTGAAGCCCGACCTCACGGTTTTTGGAAAATGTATCACGGGCGGCTATCCAATGGCGGGCGGAGTCGGCGGGCGGCACGATGTGATCGCAACGTTTGCGGCGGGCATCGGCGGCGTGGGCGAGCGTGCTTACATTGGCGGCACGCTTTCTGCAAATCCGCTTTCGTGCGTGGCGGGTTATTATGCGTTGGTCGAAATGGAAAAAACAAACGCAGCGGCCATCGCTGGCAAGGCAGGTGACAGACTCACAAAAGGTCTGCAAGCCATCATCGAAAAATATTCACTGCCGTTTGTCGCGTACAATCAAGGCTCGATTGTTCATCTCGAAACCACTGGTACGATGCTGCTCGATTTCAAAAATCCGTTGCGATTGTTGAAGGAACTCAAACCGCGCAAACATACGATGGAAGAAATGGGCGCGGCCTACATGGCAAATGGCGTCATCACGCTGGCAGGCTCGCGCATGTATACTTCGATGGCCGACACCGATGAAGTGATTGACGATGCACTCGCGCGTTTTGAGTCTGTTTTGAAGGAATGTAATTAAAGTAAATCCTGTTGGTCGAGATTTCATCGAGACCAACATTGAATGAGTGGTCTCGATACGGACTGGGAAGAGCATCCAGTCCTACTCGACCACCGGGTATATTATTTTATTATGCATAAACTTTTAATTCTTTCCAAACATGAAAGCCTATATCGTTCTTTGATTGAAAAAGCGCGCCTGCCTGATCTCACTATTGAGTCAACTCTGACTCCAGGCATTGACATTGTCTTTGGAGAACCTGATCGGATCGCAGGCGCGCTCGCCTCTCTCCCCGCCTTGAGCTGGGTGCAAGCCAATTGGGCTGGGGTGGAGCCTTTGCTTGATCCTGCCACGCGAAGCGGCCGCGAATACATCCTTACCAACGCGCGCGGCGTCTTCGGTGGACTGATGTCGGAATATGTCTTTGGCTACCTGCTTGCGCACGAAAGAAAAATATTTCAACGTGCACAGGCCCAGCAAAGCAAAAAATGGGACAACTCCCTTACCGGCACGTTACGCGGAAAAACCATCGGCTTGCTTGGCGTTGGTTCAATTGGCTCAGAGATTGCACGCACAGCAAAATTTCTTAATATGAATGTTTGGGGGTACACGAGAGAGAGTGAGACAAGTAAACACGTAGACAAGTATTATCATCCTCTGGACTCCGACAGCTTGCTGTCGGCACAGCAGCACCCACAGGGCACACGAGCTGCTGGACTCCAGAATTTTGCCAGCGGACTCGATTACCTCGTCTCCATCCTCCCCAACACAAAGGACACTCGCAAAATCGTGGATTCAAACTTATTAAACGCGCTTCCCTCCTATGCTTTGTTCATCAACGTAGGCAGAGGAAGTGTTGTGGACGAATCTGCCTTGCTCGAAGCGCTCTACCAGAACAAAATTGCAGGTGCGGTGTTAGATGTCTTTGAACAGGAACCTTTACCAAAAGACCATCCATTTTGGACAACGCCGAATCTGCTGATGACATTCCACACCTCTGCGCCGAGTTTCCCAGAAGATATCACGAAATTATTTATCGAGAATTACAAACTGTTTATCGAAGGCAAGCCATTGAAATATCAAGTGGATTTTGAAAGAGGATATTAACATTCGCTCTGAGCGGAGCCGTATGTTCGTAACGGCGTAGTCGAAGGGCAAACGGTAAGCGCTTCGACTACGTTCACAAAATGCATTCACTCCGCTCAGCGCGAAGATGCCAAAGGAGCAATCATGACAACTCAATACAAGATTTATCCCTACCGCTGGGTGGTGCTGGCAGTCTTTATGTTCGTCAACATCACCATCCAAATCCTGTGGATTTCATACGCACCGATCACAGGTCCCGCCGCCGCTTATTACGGCGTGGACGATTTGAAAATTGGCCTGCTGTCCATGTCGTTCATGATCGCGTTCATTCCACTGTCCATTCCAGTTTCGTGGGTCATCGATACCTATGGCTTTCGGCTAGCGGTCAGCATTGGCGCAATCATGATGGGAATTTTCGGAATCCTGCGCGGCATGGCGGGCACAAATTACACGCTCGTCTTGTGGAGCACCTTCGGCATTGCCGCTTCGCAGCCGTTCCTGCTAAACACGTGGACAAAAGTCCCTGCCAATTGGTTTGCGCTCGAAGAACGCGCCACAGCGGTTGGGCTGGTGACGCTGGCGAGTCTCGTCGGCACTGCATTAGGCATGGTCTTGACTCCGATCCTGATGGAAAGCGCGGCCATTTCCACTATACAACTTTATTATGGAGGCATTGCCGCAATTTCCGCGGTTTTATTTATCGTGTTATCGCGCGAAACACCGCCCACCCCACCCTGCCCGCCCGGAGGGGAAGTCCGCGCGCTGATGTTGGACGGACTTAAACATTCATTCACGGTCAAGGCATTTTGGTTCACTTTGCTGGTCTCTTTCATTGGGCTTGGCATCTTTAATGGTGTCACCACGTGGATCGAGAGCATTATCCGTCCGCGCGGATTCACGCCCACAGATGCAGGCACGCTCGGCGCGTTGATGATCGTCGGCGGCGTGATCGGGGCGGTCGTCATCCCCGCGTTTTCCGATAAACAACACAAGCGTCAGCTCTATCTTTATATTTCGTTTTTCGGCGCAATCCCAGGCTTAATTGGATTAACTTTCGCAACAACGTCCACGCTCTTATTTGCTTCTGCCTTCGTGTTGGGTTTTTTCCTGACGAGCGCCATGCCCGTCGCCATGCAGTACGCCGCCGAAGTGACACACCCCACCCCCGAAGGTACCTCCAATGGATTGATCCAACTCTTCGGGCAGGCCGCAGTTGTATTTGTCTTTATCATGGAAGCCTTGAAAGGTGCAGACGGTTCCTTCACCCCTGCATTATTGCTCGCAGTAGGGCTGTTGATCCTAAGCGGAATCTTTGTCTCTCAGATGAAGGACCCACAAGAACTGAAGACCAATCGCTAAAATCCTCTTATGCTATACTTCGGCTATGGAATTGCAGAAGAAAATCTCTACCGAATATCGCTTTGATTACAAAAAAGCGAAACCAAATCGTTTTGCTAAAAAGATGAAAGACGGGCCAGTGATCGTTGTGTTGGATGCAGATGTTGCAAAGGTCTTCACTTCTGCCGAAGAAATCAACACTGCATTGCGTGCGCTCATTTCTACAATGCCAACAAAAAAGATACAAACCTCTGCAAAATAAGGAACACCCCTTGCCAAAGGGGGTTTTATTTTTGGAGAATTCTTAATGACTATGTCGCTGAATAATATCCGCGAAGCCGCGCAACGGATCAAACCCTACGCGCACCGTACGCCCGTCTTGACCAACGAAAGCTTGAATCAGCAGGTGGGCGCGCAGGTATTTCTCAAATGCGAAAACCTGCAAAAGGTGGGCGCGTTCAAATTCCGTGGCGCGTGCAATGCCGTTTACTCGTTAAGCGCTGAAGAAGCCGCGAGCGGAGTTTGCACACATTCATCTGGAAATCATGCACAGGCATTGGCGTTGGCGGCAAAGATGCGCCGTATTCCCGCCTACATCGTCATGCCGGATAATGCTCCACAGGTGAAGAAAAATGCTGTCGCGGGGTATGGCGGTCAGATTACATTTTGTGAGCCAACGCTTCAGGCAAGAGAAAGCACATTGGACATGATCAGGCTCGATACGGGTGCGAGCGTGGTTCATCCATATAATGATGAACGCGTGATCGCAGGTCAGGGCACGGCAGCGTTGGAACTCCTTGAAGATGTCCCTGACCTGGACGTTATCATCGCACCCGTCGGCGGCGGTGGATTATTAAGTGGCACGTCCATTGCGGCGACGGAAATCAAAAAAGGAATCCGCGTGATTGCAGGCGAACCTGAAATGGCCAACGATGCGTTTCGTTCGATGCAGGCTGGCGCGATCATTCCATCTGTGAATCCAAAAACGATTGCAGATGGATTGCTCACCTCGCTCGGAGACCTCACGTTTCCGATCATCCAAAAACGGGTTGAGCAAATTGTGACAGTCAGTGAAGCGGGGATTATTGCTTCGATGAGGTTTGTTTGGGAGCGCGTGAAAATCATCATCGAGCCATCCTCTGCTGTGGCAATCGGCGTGCTGTGGGAAAAGAAAATTGATTTGAGCAGATTGAAGATTGGGGTTATCATCAGCGGTGGCAACGTGGATTTGGAAAAACTGCCGTGGCTGTAGTGGTTACAAGGTACAAGTTGCAGGTTGCAAGTTACAGGTTACAAGTTACAGGTTTTAGGTTCGTACTTTCCACTTTCCATTTTCTTTCCTCTTTCATCCCATGAACCCACTCACCCCTCTTCTCAAAAACAACTCCATCGCCATCATAGATGGCGCACTCGCCACCGAACTCGAACGCCGTGGCTGTGATCTAAACGATGCGCTCTGGTCGGCAAAAGTATTGATGGAACAGCCTGAATTGATTCGCCAGGTGCATCTCGATTATTTCAACGCAGGCGCAGATTTTGCCATCACCGCAAGTTACCAGGCCACCCTCGCAGGCTTTGCCCGGCGCGGTTTGAACAAGGATGAAGCGCTCGCGCTCATGCAAAAATCCGTGCAAATCGCGCAAAGTGCACGCGATGAATTTTGGTCAAATGAAAATAACCGCGCAAACCGGGAGCGTCCGCTCATCGCTGGTTCGGTCGGGCCGTACGGCGCGTTCCTTGCGGATGGCTCCGAGTATCGCGGCGATTACAAATTGACAGAACAGGAGTTGATTGATTTCCACCGCCCGCGTGTGGAAGCTCTCATCGCCTCTGGCGCGGACCTTTTGGCCTGCGAGACCATCCCATGCCTGATCGAAGCCCAGGCATTGATCAAATTGCTGGCTGAATTTCCAAATACATCAGCATGGTTCACCTTCAGCGCAAAAGATGGAGAACATATCTGTCACGATGAAAAAATTGCCGAGTGTGCCGTGTGGCTGGATCAATTTCCACAGGTGGCGGCAATTGGGATCAATTGCACCTCGCCGTTATACATTCCATCCCTGATTCGTGAAATTAAAAAGAACACGAACAAACCGATCGTCGTGTATCCCAACTCAGGCGAAGTCTATGACCCCGCGACAAACACCTGGCACGGGGAAACTTCCTGTGATGCGTTCGGACAGCAATCAAAAGTCTGGTATGAAAACGGCGCGCGCCTCATCGGCGGATGCTGCCGCACTACGCCCGACCACATCCGTGAAGTGAAGAACTGGGCGCAACAATCCCCGCTCCCTGTTGCAGATTAACAATTAAACCTAGCAATCCCTGCGCTTCGACTGCGCTCTTTCATGAAGGCAATCCGTCCTGAGCGGAGTGAGGAGCGCTCGCCGCGACGAACACAGTCGAAGGACGCTCCGCTCAGCGCGAATGATTTTATTGCTAGAATAATTTGGAAAAGCACAACAGGAAGCTAACGTAAGAACAAGGAGTCTCCAATGAACAGTGAATTTTCAACAGACGAGAATCCCATCGAAGAAAGACTTCCTTACCCCACAAAACCAATGTACTTCCCCGATGGGACGAGTGTGGAGGAATTTATCATCCCTGATGAGGATAAAGAGATTGTCCTCGAACAGTTATATCCATTCACTCCCATTCCGAAATTAACAGATGAGTTGGAAGACCTCCATTCAGGAAAAAAATTCATCGTGAAGGATTTTCGCGTCACATGGGAGCATGGCATGAACTATCTCGTCAGCCCATATTATCCCGAAAGCGGCGGCACGGTCATCGACTGGGTGGATGAAGGCGCATGGGTGGACGATGAAGATGACGCGTTTGACGATGATGAATTCGATGAAGATGACCTTGATCTCACAGAAAGCAATGACGACGATCTTCCATTTTAAAATTTCCAAAAACCAGGCCTTAACCTTTAGGGTCTTTACCAAAAGAGGAATCACATCATGAGCAAACGCAAACGACATTCCGCAAAACCAACGGCACTCCCGCAAATCGAGTGGCTCAAACATCGCACGGGCTATCCCTCGCCTGAGGAACGGGAAGCCATCATCCAACTCCGCAGGGAAATTTCCTCTGAACTGTTGTTGTTGGTGATTGCGAAGGTTTCTCCTGAAAGCCCGCGTGCACAGGCATTGTTCAAAAAATACGGTCGTGAGGAAGTAATCCGCGCGACCAAAAAGATCGATGAAGGGATGGAGCTCCCGTCTTTCGTTGGAGATGAAGCGCACAGTTACCGTGATTATCGTCAGCGCTATGCCCGTTTCGGCGCAGGGTTGAAATTCTTTTCATCCAAAGAGATCGATGAATTGTACATGGAACACGCCGAACAGCTTATGAGTGATGAAGAAAATGAAACAGGAAAACTTCTTCTCGTCGGCTGGCGCGAATGGGACGATATCACTCCACCCGCCATTCCGCCCCGCCCAGCGGACTATGCCGCCCCCACGCCCGCATCCTACCCTGCGCCGATCAATGAACTCCTTGAATGGGGCGATGATTTGAAAAGGTCCCACCAATTTGCAAATGAAGCCGAATTAATGCAGTGGAAGAAATACATCCCTGCATTGACGCGCATGGCGCTCGACCCTGGCCTGCTCAATGGCTGGCCCTCCGAAGCTGCAAGTTGGGCACCGTGGCATGCCATCCATGCGCTCGGGGAGTTGGAAGCATGGGAATCCGCGCCCGCACTCGCGCCCCTTGCCGACCTGGAAAATGACTGGCTCTCCGACCATCTTCCACACATTTGGGCGGATATGGGCAGGCAAGTGGAACCGAGTCTGTGGATGATTCTCGAAAACTCATCTGCCACCGCAAAACAACGCGGTCTCGCCGCGCAAAGCCTGCAAATGATGACCGATGACAACGAAGCATTGGAAAACAGACTTATCCATGGGTTTGAGAAAATCCTAAAGAACGAAAAGGTTTTCGACCCAACCCTGAACGCTTACCTCCTCTATTATCTCAAACAGATGGAAGCGCTTGACGAGATCCGAGAAACTGTTGACATGGCTTTTGACCAGGGACGAGTGGATTTGGATATCATCACTCCCGAAGACCTTGAAGAAGATTTTGATGATGATGACGACTTCGATGATGATTCAGACTTTGACGATCTGGATGATGAAGATGATTAACTCGCCTTACGCGAATATTCCTTTTATTCTTCGGTTTTCCACGCGGTCATCTTATCAAGAGTACCGCGTTCATCATCGGTCAAGTGGACATTCAACGCGCCAAGGTTTTCATTTAATTGCTCAACCGAAGTGGCCCCGATGATCGGGCTGGTAATAACAGGGTCGGCCAGCATCCATGCAAGCGCGACCTGCGCGATGGATATTTTATGACGCAGGGCAATTGCTTCCATTTCATATAACAAGGCAAAGTTTTTTTCCGTCATGGCGCGTTTGCGTCCCTCGGCGCGCTTGCTTTCAGGGAGGGGTTGATTCTGGCGATATTTCCCGGTGAGGAATCCGCCTGCCAGTGGACTATACGGAATAACGCCAAGCTCATAGGTTTTGCAAACATCACGCAATTCCCGTTCAAATTCCTCGCGATAGATCAGGTTGTAATGAGGCTGGAGGCTGTCATAGCGGGCAAGGTTGTGTTTGTCAGAAATCCACAGCGCCTGCATTAATTCCCAGGCCGCATAATTGGACGCTCCGATGTAGCGAACCTTTCCCTGCTTCGCCAGATCATCAAAGGCGCGCAAGGTCTCTTCAATGGGCGTATCATCATCCGTCCAATGGGACTGATACAGGTCGATGTAATCTGTTTGCAAACGGCGCAGGGAGGCTTCCACCGCCTGCATCATGTGAACGCGGCTTAGACCCTGGTCATTGGGGCCATTGCCCATTTCGCCACGGACTTTGGTTGCGATCACAAGCTTATCGCGCGGAATTTTATTTTCCTTTAACCAGTTCCCAATATAGGTTTCCGAAATACCACCGGGGTTGCCATCCACCCACTTGGAATATACATCGGCAGTATCGATGAAATTGATCCCCGCCTCATACATTGCCGAAAGGACATGATGCGATTCGCGTTCATTTAATGACCAGCCGAACTGCATGGTCCCCATGCACAAAGCCGAGACTTTTAGCCCCGTTCTGCCAAGTTTTTTGTATTCCATGTCAGCCTCCTTTTCGTCATTATACCCAGCGCGGTTGTAAATTGTGCTTTTTTCAGAGAAAGCGTAATTTGTAGCCGTGGGCATTATATAAATAAAAAAACGGCCTCCCAATGAGGGAGGCCACATACGTTCCAAATTATTACTGAATCGAGAATTGGACCGTACTGGTAGATGCACCGTTAAAGAAAACTTCCACCTGATATGTGCCGGTAGGCCATCCGCCTTCCGGGGGCTCAAAATAGAAGTAAACGGTATACGCCAGTTGGTCTTCGTCCAGCGTCAGGTCTACTTCATCGATCAAGAAGCCGGGTTCGTATCCCTCCACGCTGACCACCGTCCACTTGGAAGAAACCACATTGCCAGCGACTCCGTTGGCAATGTCGCTGACAACATATACCGTGTCCGTTGTGCCGAAGGTGTTGGACACCTCGACGCCATCCTGATCCTTCGCAACACGGACGTTGCTCAAGCTGGGTTCGCCGAACGCACACGCCAGCGTCGAGGCGATCAGCGCGGCCACAGCGAGCAGGATGGAAATTTTGTTGGCTTTCATTTTTACACTCTCCTTTGGTTTATTTGCAATCATTATATTCCCGTAAATGAAAAAAGCCCTCCCCAATTCGGGCTATTCGATCTCGATATAAATCCGCTTGTTGATTGCGCCCTTGCTTTTGTAATCTACAACTTTCACCATGCCAACCTCGGATGTATTCATCACATGCGTGCCGCCATCGGCCTGCAAATCCAGGCCAACGATTTCCACTGTCCGCACTTGCAGGATGCCTTCGGGGAGCAGGTTGATCTTCGTGCGGATCAGATCTGGGATTTGGAAGGCTTCATCGCGAGGAAGAATTTTCACCCGTATCTCGCGTCGCTGCTGGACCTCGAAATTGACTGCGCTTTCAATATCACGCACCAACTCTCCGCGCATGGTCTCGAATTCGAAGTCCATGCGGCCTTTGAGCGGGTCCATATCCCCGCCGGTAACCTTGGCCCCATAATCGCGGAAGACCGTTCCGCACAGGATGTGAAGAGCCGTATGCGTGCGCATCAGCTCATGTCGGCGCGCCCAGTCCAAAGTCCCGAAAGAAGCGGAATTGGGAGGGGGCAAAGGCTCGCTGCCACCGAGGAAATGCAGAACGTCGTCGCCCTGCTTCTTCACTTTTTCCACAGGGTAGGTGATGCCGTTCACTTCCAGGGTCCCAAAGTCACAGGGCTGGCCGCCACCGCCAGGGTAGAAAGCGGAACGGTCCAGCACAACAGCGCGGGTTTCCGCATCCGCCGAAATGACGGTTGCCGAAAACTCCTTAAGATAGGCATCGGTTTGGTAAAGAAGTTCAGTCATGGGTCCATTATATTTGAAGATTAGCGTTGGATTAGAAGTCGTTTACCCGCTTGACTTTGCGACTCAAGATATTGTATAGTAATCAACGGTACAAAAGACGAGGCACCGCCCACGGGCTGTGTCTTTTGTTTGTAAAAAGCTATTTTATATACCTGATTGCAAGGAGAGGCAATGATCAAAGTTAGTGGTCTCACAAAGGATTACGGCGCGCGGCGCGCCATTCAAAACCTAAACTTCGATGCTCAACAGGGTGAGATTGTGGGCTTTCTCGGGCCAAACGGCGCGGGCAAAACCACCACCATGCGCATCCTGACGGGCTACATGCCGCCCACCGACGGCGAGGCCATTGTGGCTGGCTACGATGTAGTGGAAGAATCGCTCGAAGTCCGCAAGCGTGTCGGATATTTACCGGAAACTGTCCCGCTGTACACAGATATGGTGGTATTCGATTATTTGAAATTCATGGGTGACTTACGCCACATCCCCGATGTGGACGACCGCGTGGACGAAGTGCTGGATATGGTTGGCCTGATCGACCGCGCCAACGGATATATCGGCAATCTTTCAAAAGGTATGCGCCAGCGTGTGGGACTCGCCCAGGCGCTTCTTCACCGGCCCGAGGTATTGATCCTCGACGAGCCGACCATCGGTCTCGACCCCGGCCAGGTTGTGGAAGTGCGCGAACTGATCCGCGAGATCGGCAAGGAACGTACCGTTCTGCTTTCCACCCATGTTCTGCACGAAGCGCAAAATATTTGTGACCGTGTGCTCATCATCAACAAAGGCAAGATCGTCGCAGAAGATACCACCGAAAACCTGCAAGCACGCCTGATCGGCGCGGAGCGCGTCATTGTGCGCGTGCGCGGTGAAGCGGATGAACTTGCCGATACCATCAAACAGGTCAAAGGCGTGCGCGGCGTGGAAACCAAGGAAGACGGCGCCGTTGAATTTGAATTTGCATCGGGCAAGGACTTGCGCCCGGAAGTTGCCAAGCAGGTCATCAAGTCTGGCTACGATTTGCTTGAATTGCGTCCGCTCGGCATGAGCCTTGAGG
The DNA here is from genome assembly GCA_016191985.1 of Chloroflexota bacterium. Lineage (GTDB taxonomy): Bacteria > Chloroflexota > Anaerolineae > Anaerolineales > Villigracilaceae > Villigracilis. Next base: position 12,668 of record JACPVB010000197.1, read on the forward strand.
AAATCTTCCTCGAACTCACTGGCTCCGAAACAAAGAAGAAATAGGAGGAATCATGAGAAATATTTGGACTATCGCAAAACGCGAATACGATAATTACTTCAACAGCCCTTTGGCTTATGTGGTGGCCTTCGCCATCCTCCTGCCACTGGGTATTTATTTTGCCTTGATCATATGGATCAGCGCCGACCAGGCCATGTTTGGAGGAGGAGGCGCCCCGGAAGCCACACCCATCAACTGGCTATTCGTTTTCCTGATGATCTTTCTCAGTCCCGCGCTCACCATGCGCGCCCTGTCTGATGAAGCCCGCATGGGAACATTGGAATTGATGCTCACCGCTCCCGTACGTGACTTTGAGCTGGTGGCGGGGAAATGGCTGGGAGCCATGTTGTTTGTCCTTTCGCTGGCATTGGTCACGCTGGTCTTCCCAATCATCCTCAATAATTTTGTCACACCGAGCATTGACTGGAAAGTGGTACTCTCCTCCTATCTGGGATTGGTATTGGTGGTTTCCGCGCTCCTTGCGCTTGGCGTGGGCATTTCGGCAATATTCACAAATCAGTTCGCAGCCTTCTTCACCACACTTGGGTTATTCTTCTTCCTGTGGTTCATGATCGGTCTGCCTGCCAGTTATTTGCAGGAAAGTGGAGAAGTGTTGAACTATCTCAGCCTTTCCAACCACTTTTCCTCGTCCATGAATATTGGCACGATCAACCTTGGAGACATAGCCTACTACTTAAGCCTGACCGCCCTGGGCTTGTTCGTCGGCACGACTGCAATTGAAATTCGGAGATGGCGATAATGGCCGGAAAAAAGAAAAACCCCTACACCAAATACGCCTTCATCGGGCTGATCGTTGCCATGTTTGCCTGTGTTTCCGCCGGCTTGATCGGCGCGGCAAAAGCACTCATCTCGATGGGGATGTTCACACTCGAAACTACGGATACGCTCAACCTGGCCCTGCAGATCAGTGTTGGCGTGCTCGTACTCGGAGTCGCGGCCTACGCGATCATGTCGCCAGACAGCATCCGCCGCTTCTTTACCGGACGCCAGGCACGCTACGGCTCAAATTCATTGATCCTCACCCTGGCAGTGCTCGGCATCATCTTCGTAGTAAATTACATGGTCTTCAACAATCCCAAATCGTGGGATTTAACCGAAGACAAATCCAACACGCTTTCGACTGAAACCCTGCAAATCATCGCCACCCTGCCGGAAAGAGTGACCGCAACTGCCTTCTTCACATCCAACCTCGATAGGTCCGGTGCAGATGAATTGCTGTTGAAGTTCAAATCCAACAGCAATGGCAAATTCGATTACACCTTTCTCGACCCAGACACTAATCCGGTAGCCGCGCGCGAAGCCGGCATCACCGGTGACGGGAAGATCATGCTTCAAATGGGTGGCAAAAAAGAGATCGCAGCCTACGCGGATGAACAGGAACTTGCCCGCACCATGATCCGCCTGATCAGCTCCGAACCACGCGCTGTGTATTTCCTGCAAGGACATGGCGAACCCGGGCTGGATGGCAGCGGCGAATTAAGCTACGCTATTGCCAAAGAGACGCTCGAATCCAAGAACTACACTGTGGGCACTCTCAACTTATTGGCCGACAAAACCGTTCCTGAAGACGCGCTTGCCGTCATCATCGCCGGCCCGCAGAAACCCGTCAGTGCGCAGGAAGTGGCGCAGCTCAAGAAATATGTCAACGAAGGCGGTTCGCTCGTCGTTTTGGAAGATCCTCGATTCTTTACTGAATTCGAAGATTCCCCCGACCCCCTTGCCAATTACTTAACCGCTGAATGGGGCATCACCCTGAACGATGATATCGTCATCGACCTGGTCAACACTCAAAACGCATTCCAGGCAGTTTCATGGCAATATAACAGCCACCCGATCACAATCGATCTGGCTGATGAAAAATACTACGTTATCCTGCCACAGGCGCGCAGCATCAACGTCAGCACTGACAAGGAAAATGTCACTGCCACAGCGCTCATTTATACAACAGATCAGTCCTGGGGTGAATCTGAACTTATCAATGACGAAACCCCGACCTTCGATGAAGCGACTGACACGCCCGGTCCGTTGAATTTGGCCGCCGCTGCTGAAAATGCAGTAACGACCGGCCGCGTGGTCGTCTTCGGTAATTCCATCTTCGCCGCCGACGAAGGATTCGACGCCTACGGCAACGGCAACATCTTCATCAACTCCGTAGACTGGGCCGCCGAACAGGAAGATCTGCTCAACATCCCCGTGCGCCCGACCACCCAACGTACGCTGGAGCCGATCCCAACGGCAAATCTAATCATCATCGTTATCCTGTCCATTCTTGTTCTGCCGGGCATGATAGTCTTTATGGGTGTGTACTCCTGGTATACACGCCGCAAGAGAGGCTAAAGCATGGCTCGCAAAACAACAACATCAACAACAAAAAAATCATCAGCGCGCAAAACAACAGCCGCCCCCCCCAAGCCGGGCAAGCCAATCTTCGGTATTGGCACGTGGGTCGCGCTCGTTTTACTGGCCGCATTGATCGGCGGCGCATATTATCTTAACAATAAAAAAGAAACCACCGAAGCAGAAGCCACACCCGTCTTTGAAGAAATCTCCTACGTGTTCGCTGAAGACAGTTTTGTAACGAGCATCGAAGTCAAACCGGCCGACGGTGAAACTGTCAAAGTAGCGCGAAATGAGGAAAATGTCTGGGCAATTGAACTGCCCTTTGAAACAGAAGCAGACCAGGGCCTGGCCGAGGCGGCGGCATCTCAAATCACAGCCCTGGAAATCATCGATGAATTGGATGCAAACGTCAATCCATCCATCTTTGGTTTCGACGAACCTGCATACGTGATCACAATTGAATTTGAAGGCGGCAAAAAGCAGGTTCTTGAGATCGGCGACAGCACCCCCACCAACAGCGGGTATTACGTGCGGCTGGATGAAAAGAAAATGATGATCGTTGGGTTGAGCGGCATTGATGCGCTCACCAACCTGGTCTTTTTCCCGCCGTACTTGAATACGCCCACCCCCACTGCGCTTCCCACCACGCCGACGGCTGAGCCGCCCACCCAAGCAGTCACCACCCCTGAGGCAACTCCAACGCCATAAGGGGCTTACAGGGGACCATTAATTACGGCTGTCCACACAAGTGGACAGCCGTAATACAAAAGCATTGCAAAGCATCTGAAAGTTGTAAGGGTATTGCTTTTCAAATAAAAAAAGTGTATTCTAATTCAGGTAAATAATTACTGAAAGTTGGATTGGTAAATGGATGTAGAGAAAATATTGATTGTTGATGACGAAGAAGAATTTCCCGCCATCGCGCGGCTCATCGAACTGGGTCGCCAAAAATCTTACGTAACTTTGGATGACATCCTGCATTTCTTCCCCGAAGCGGAACAGGATGTGGAACAACTCGAAGAGGCCTTCTCAGCTTTATTGAGCGCGGGCATTCCTTTTATGGAAGACACCGTGATGCCCGAGCCGACCGAAGATGAACTGGTCGCCGTGGAGGAAAGCGGAGAAGCCGAACCCGAACCCGACCTCGCCCTCGACGATTACCTGGCAAACATCGATACAGACGATACCATTGGCTTGTACCTCAAAGAGGTCAGCCGCGTACCGTTATTGACCGCTGTGGAGGAAGTGCAGCTCGCTCAACGCATCGAGCGTGGACGCACCGCCCGCGAAGAACTTGCCCATGGTAATGTTCCCCCCAAACGCAGGCTCGACCTGCGCCGTTCCATTGAAGACGGCTGGGGTGCGCGTGAGCATCTCATCACAGCAAACTCCCGCCTTGTAATTTCGGTCGCCAAGAAATATATGGGACGCGGTGTCCCCTTCCTTGATTTGATTCAGGAAGGCAATATCGGTCTCATCCGCGCCACCAAGAAATTTGATTATCGTCGCGGACACAAATTCTCCACCTACGCAACCTGGTGGATCCGTCAGGCCGTCACCCGCGCCATTGCCGACCAGGGGCGTACGATCCGCGTGCCGGTGCACATGGGCGATCAGATTAACAAACTTCTGCGCGTGCAGCACCAGCTCACCCAGCGCCTGGGGCGCGAACCCAGTGTGGACGAATTAGCCGTCGCACTGGATGTGCCGCCGAAGAAAGTTGAGAACATGATCCAGGTGGCGCGCCGTCCGCTTTCGCTGGAAACGCCAACCGATGACGAAGAAGACTCGGTTCTCGGCGATTTCATCGAAGATGACGAAGCCCCCCCACCTGACGATACCGCGACCTATAATCTTTTGCGTGAACATCTCGGCGAAGTATTGAATGGTTTGCCTCCGCGCGAGGTGCGTATTTTGCAATTGCGCTACGGTCTGCTCGATGGTCAGGCTTACACGCTTGAAGAAGTGGGCCGCAAAATGGGCGTCACCCGTGAGCGCGTGCGCCAGATCGAAGCGCAGGCATTGAGCCGTTTGCGCCACCCGTCAATCCGCAGGAAACTGCGGGATTATCTAGGCGAGTAAATCACTCAAGACCGACGTCAACTCTTTATGGCTTGGCGTCGGTTTTTGTTTACCGCCTCAATCTTAATTCAGCCTGGGGAGTTATCAACCAGCATTTTCCAACCCCAAACAATATCTCCATGAAACCCGTCTCCCAAACCAATTTCCTACCAAAAATACAGGATATTTTCTTCATCGCATTTTTTTTCGCGGTGCTTGTGTTGGGCAACCGTATACTCAACCTGGACGGAGACTTACCGCGTCATTTATTAATGGGGAAATATATCCTGCAAACAGGCAGCGTTCCCACCACCGAGCAATTCATCCACCCCTACTTGAATCGTCATTATGTTTCCCACGAGTGGCTTGCGGATGTAATTCTCTATGGTATTTATTTCTTCACAGGTCTAAAAGGCATTGTCCTTTTCTCCGCGTTCACTTTAGCCAGCACTTTCTACTTAATTTACCAATCCATAACAACGCGCTTTCAAACGAGGTTATTGACATTTCTTTTGGTGGCGTGGGGCGCGCTTGCCACCTCACTGAATTGGGTTACG
>JACPVB010000215.1 GCA_016191985.1 Chloroflexota bacterium
TCGCGCTGAGCGGAGCGTCCTTCGACTGCGTTCGTCGCAACGAGCACTCCTCACTCCGCTCAGGACGAATTTTCTTTAGAAAAGAGCGAAGTCGAAGCGCAGGGATTGCTAGGTTTAATTGTTAATCTGCAATAGACTTGTGCTACGAGGTCACCGGCACAGCCACTTTTCTAAACACGTCATCGATCACCTCGCCGGTAATATCGCGCGCCACCCAATATTCGGGCAGGAGGATGATGCGGTGCGAAAGGATCGGGTTTGCAAAGCGCTTGATGTCATCGGGCAAAATAAAATCGCGTCCATTCAATGCGGCGTGAGCGCGCGCCATTTTCAAAAAAGCCAGCGAAGCGCGCGGACTTGCTCCCACAGCCACACGGCGGTCTTTGCGCGTCTCATGCACGAGGCGGGCGATGTATTCTTCAAGATCGGGATCCACATGCACGGCTTCAACCAACGCGCGCATCTTCATCAATTTCGCGGCCGAAGTGACAGGTTTTAATTCCACTTCATCCTGCCGGCGTGTGTGACGGCGATTTAAAATTTCCTTTTCCTCCGCCACGTCGGGGTAGCCAATTGAAAGTTTGAGCATGAAACGATCCAGTTGCGCTTCGGGCAATGGGAACGTGCCTTCGTATTCAATTGGGTTTTGAGTTGCCATTACCAGGAATGGTTCAGGCAATGCCATGCTCTCGCCTTCGAGAGTCACTTGTCCTTCCTGCATGGCTTCGAGCAAAGCGGATTGGGTCTTTGGCGAGGCGCGGTTGATTTCATCTGCCAGTACGATATTCGAGAAAATCGGTCCCTGCCGAAGTTGAAAACGATTGTGCTCGCGGTCTAAAATGTAACTACCGGTAATGTCGCCGGGCAAAAGATCGGGCGTGAATTGAATGCGTTTAAAATCGAGCCCAAGCACGGCGGCGAACGAGCGTGCGATCAACGTTTTGCCAAGCCCGGGAAAATCTTCCAACAGCACATGTCCGCCTGCCAGCACGGCAGACATGATCAACTCCAGCACGCTGCGTTTTCCGACTACCGCGCGTTCCACTTCATCCATCACCTTTTGCGCCGTCGTTGCAACCTCGTTTACTTTACTCGCCATGTCTGATCTCCATTTGCTCTTCAAGATAATCCACCACTTGCTCCAATTCAATATCAAGCGGAGTATCCGCCTTCTTCAACATTAATCCATCGGGGGCGTAATCGGCGTAGGATGTGTTCAACCCCGCATCTAAAAAAGCCTGGATTCTCTCCGACGGTGGTGGGACCCGGTTCGAGGTCCCGCGCGAAGCGGTTTGTTGAATCGTCTGCTGGATTTTCCCAAGCATGTGCGCGATCTGCCATTTGAAATAGATTCCGCGATGCCGCTCTTCGATCCATCCTGCCATCGCCTCCACCGCGCCGACAATTGGTGAGGCCGCCTCCGGGCTTGATTCTTCCCGATAGCGTTTGCCGTAAAAACTTCCCACCGCAATGTACAGGATCAGGATCAATAAAAATAACCACAACACCTGCTGCGGAACCGCCTTGCCGATAATGTTCAACGACCAAACCATGTACGCAACAGAACGCACCACCGCGCCTGCCACCAAACGGCGCATGGGAAATATCAAAACTGCGACAAGGATTACCAATGCCGTGGAGAGAAGCGGTTTCCAGATTTTCACGGTTTCGCTTCGCATGCTTTCAGAATGCTGGTCAGGCAATTCTTCGCCTCCTTGATCTCTTCCGCGCTGACGTTTTGCCCCCCGTAGCGGACTCGCTCGAACACGCGCGTCAACCCGTGCACAGCTTCGCTTGGAAGCCCGGCGCCTTCGAGTTGCCCTGCAAATTCAGCCGGGGTTATTGCGGCTTCGCGAGTAATGCCGCGATGCTCATTTACCGCCGCATTCATGCGCGTGTAACAGCGGATGATGGCATTTCTGGATTCCTTGTTTTTGGAAAGGTCGTTCAACGTGGAACGCGCAATATTTGCAAACTCGCCCAGTCCGCTTTTTGGCTGGAACCATTTATCCACAAAGCGGTTGAACAGGACGATGGCAAGCGCAGCGATGGCAATGACGATCACGAATGTGATCAAAATTTCCCATTGCGAGGTCACCTGCGGCTGAGTGAATTGCGGCAGTTCTCCATTGGAATTTGCCGCGGGCGTAAGCGACTGCTCATCTTCAAATAACGTCGGCTTGTTTTTAGCCAGTTGGTTTATGACCATCATTACGACAAATGCGAATGCAAAAAAGCGCAGAATTAACGAGAGCAATCCTTTGCTGGTCTGCGGGCGGACGGGACCCAGCATCACCAAAAACAACAGGACAAACATGCCGATCACAAAATATCGAAACCATGAAAATTGAGGTACATCCTCTGGATTGGTGATGTCTGAAAGGCGGAACAAATTATCGAACCTCACCAGGTCCGGTTGGTCGAATTCCACACTGCTTAACCCCGAAGCGAGAACAACCAAACCAGCCAGCGCAAAGAACGCCAGCAGGATGACCCATATTTTTCCACCAAAGAATGATTTCATCATGTGCCTCGCGTTATTTTACCAAGAACCCCCCTTGTGGTAGCCCGCCTGTAGTAGGGTTTTTCCCATACTGCACTCTGGTATACTGCCAATCAAAAATCAGGAAAAAATTCCATGTCCACTTTTGCCAACAAAATCGCCCTCGTCACAGGTTCGGGACGGGGCATCGGTAAGGCCATTGCCTTGCACTTCGCGCAACATGGGGCGGATGTGGTGATTAATTTCTTTCGCAACCGCGCTCCCGCCGAAGAGACTGCCCGCGAGGTTGAAAAATTTGGCCGCCGTGCTTTGCTCGTCAAAGCAGACGTGGGCGACCTTGATGACTTGAACCGCCTGTTCGATGAAACCGAAAAAGAATTCGGCGGGCTGGACATCCTCGTCCATAATGCGGCGTCAGGGTACAACCGTCCCGCGCTGGAGCAAAAACCCAAAGGCTGGGATTGGACGATGAACATCAACGCCCGTGCCTTGCTTTTTTCGGCACAGCGCGCCGCGGCTCTCATGGAAAAACGCGGCGGCGGGAAAATTGTCAGCATTTCGAGCGCAGGCTCCGTCCGCGTGCTGCCGGATTACGTCGTGGTTGGCGCGAGCAAGGCGGCCTTGGAATCTCTCACGCGTTATCTGGGAGTCGAGTTGATCTCAAAGGGAATCAATGTCAACGCCGTGAGTCCAGGCGTCGTTGAGACCGATGCGTTGCATCATTTTTCATCCATGGGCAGTCAGGATGCCATCCTGCAAAAATTCATTGCACAAGTCCCCGCGGGCCGCCTCATCGCCCCGCAAGAGGTAGCCGAGGTGGTTGCATTTTTGTGCACGCCCGCCGCATCCATGATCGTGGGACAGACGATTGTGGTGGATGGCGGTTATACTTTGCCCTTTCCTCGATGATATCTTATCGCTTGTCACATAAGTAGGTAATTCTTTGTTGAAATTGCGAGTAAAACTAAAATTCACGTTTACTAAATTATGCGGTACCCAGTAGGAGTAAGCCATGCTATTTCAAGTTCCACCCCCCACTCGATTTGATCTAAATTTCTCCGTCGCCGGAATCCCAGTGCGCGTCCATCCGCTCTTTTGGCTGATTGCCATTCTGTTTGGATCTGCCTCCAACAGCATTATTGGCGTGTTGACCTGGGTGATCGCCATTTTCGTTTCCATCCTCATCCATGAGCTGGGACATGCCTTTGCCATGCGCCGCTTCGGGCAGGGATCATACATCGTTCTGCATTTTGCAGGCGGGCTGACCGTGCCAGAATCCGTCTCATGGGGCGGCGGATATGCAAATGTCGGGATTTCAGCAAACCAGCAAATCTTTATTTCACTGGCAGGTCCCTTTTCAGGGTTTCTGTTCGCCGCGTTTGTGCTGGCTGTTTCCGCGGGACTGGGCGGTACGATCGTTCCAAACTTTGTTTTTGGCTTTATTCCCTTCCCACTTGTCAGTCTCCCAATTGGCGGGGATGTATTAAATTCATTCGTCATCAGCCTGCTTTGGGTGAATATCTTTTGGGGATTCATCAACCTCATGCCTGTTCATCCACTGGATGGAGGCAATGTGTCTCGTTATGTTTTGATCCAATACGATCCATGGAATGGCGTGCGCACCTCTCTTTGGATTTCTGTCATCACCGGCGGGCTGGTTGCGTTGGCCGGGCTGATTTTTCTGCGCAGCATGTACATGGCTATCTTGTTTGGTCTTCTTGCCTTTCAGAGTTTTCAGGCATTACAAGGCGGTGTTGGAAGAGGATACTAAAAATCATCTTCCACTTTTCAGAATCATAGAATCCCCGGACAAACGGGGATTTTTTATTTACCCTTGACAGGCATAATCCTTTCCAGTAATATATCTATATAGATATATTACTGGAAAGGAAGTAGTTATGTCGCTATACGCAGCTCTCAAATATATTCATATTCTCTCCGCTGTTATTGCTTTCGGCACGAACATCACCTACGCCTTCTGGCTCACCCGCGCCGAAAAAAATCCCGAAGCCCTTACCTTCACCCTCCGCACCGTCAAGATCATAGATGATTGGATCGCCAACCCGGCCTATGTTTTGCTCTTCCCCACAGGCTGGTGGCTGGCGTCTCTCGCGGGCTGGCCGTTGACCATGCCCTGGATTCTCACGGCCCTCATTTTGTATGCCGTGCTTTCCATCGTTGGGCTGGCAATTTATTCTCCCACCCTCAAAAAGCAAATCGCGCTGGCCGAATCCGTTGGGCCTGAATCACCCGAATACAAAAAAGTTTCATTCCGTTCGAGTGCCATCGGAATCTTTCTCAACATTCTTGCGCTTATCATCATTTACCTGATGGTCGCCAAGCCCGTTTTGTGGGGATGACATGAAAATCGCAACCTTCATCAACGTTCACAAAACCCTCGTCACACCCATTGTGCTTGGCATGATGTGGTACTTCAACAATTGGTCCACCGAAGCCTTCATCTACCTTGCCATTCACGGCGCGTACAGCATCCTCTGGCTCATCAAAGACGCGCTCTACGCCGACAAGCGCTTTGAAGAGCAAGTTCCATTCGTGATCGGATTGATTTTCATCTTCGTCCCATTGGCAGGATACTACGTCGCGCCCTACCTGCTCATCAGCCGCCACGTGACGTTGACACCGCCTCTGACCGCGCTCGTGCTTGCTCTGTACATCTTCGGCATTTTCCTACACTACGTCAGTGACGCGCAAAAGTATTACACCCTTCAGTACAAAAAGGGACTCATCGAAGAAGGTCTCTTCGCCCGCACCCGCAACCCAAACTATCTCGGCGAGATCATGATCTACACGGCGTATGCAATCATGTCCATGCACTGGCTGCCGTTCGTCATCTTGAGCGGATGGGTCTTCGGCTTCTTTGTCCGCAATATGCTTACAAAAGATAAATCCTTGTCACGCCATCCGCAATTTGCGGAGTACAAGAAAAAATCTGGATTGCTATTTCCAAAAATATTTTAAGGAGTTCATCCATGCCACTCGCTCACGCCATCCTCGGTTTTCTCGAATACCAATCCATGACGGGCTATGACCTGAAAAAATTCTTCGATCAATCGGTTGCCCATTTTTGGTCCGCTACGCAGAGTCATATTTACAAGGCCTTGGAAAATTTGGAAAAGGAAGGTTTCGTGGAATCGTCCGTGATTCCACAGGAGGGGAAGCCCAACAGGAAACAGTACCAGATCACCGTTAAAGGGAGAGGCGAATTGCGTCAGTGGGTGTCCACGCCCATGCCGTTGGAAGTCACACGTGAGGCGTGGCTGATCCAAATCTTCTTCGCACATGGAATTAAAAACGAAGAGATCGTCCAGTTGTTTGAAAAACGCATCGAAGCCATTCGGGAATATTTAAAGCAATGTCAGATTGCGCAGGCGCACATTGACGAAAATTATGAACAGGTGGGCATCGAACGCATGCGCGAGCTATGGCAGTTGACGCTCGATTACGGCACTGATTATTACGAGAACGAGATTGCCTGGCTGGAAAAAACGCTGCCGCGTATTCGCGAATTACCCACGCTGGGAATACCGAAGAAATAAAGGAAAATAATAATGAACAATTCGACTCAAAAATTTGGCCGCGTCTGGTGGACGTTGCTCGCGGCACCCATTCTGTTTTTTCTCGCCATCGTTGCCGCGTCCATTTATTTTGGATTCGTAACGCAGGGACAAAACGTAGAAGCGATCCCCGAAATGGTTGCCGCGTCCACGCCGTATCAATTGGTGGTGGTGCAAATCTGGCTGCTGCTGATTCTAATGAAATCCATGAAGCGCGATGGGTTGACGTGGAAAGACATCGGCTGGAAAACTGCCGAGGGTCAGGGACTCTGGCGCGAAGTTTTGATCGGTATCATTCCTGGGATTGCACTGGCCCTGTTATATGTCTTCATCCTCTACCCTATGTTGACGAGTCTTCAGCAAATTTGGGATTACGTCCCTGCCGGTGAATTGCTCACATCCCTGGGCGCATCACTCATTCCATTCGCAATCGCGGACGTGTTGCTCGCGCCGTTCATTGAAGAAAGTATTTATCGCGGCTACGGACTCACACGCCTGCTTGGTAAATTCAGCCAGCCTGCCGCGGTCGTGCTTTCCTGTTTCTTCTTCGGCATTTTGCATTGGACGGGCGGCTTCTGGTACATCCTGTTGACGGGCATCATTGCAGGCGGACTCTTCGTCTGGCTGCGTATATCACGTAAAAATATCATCGCGCCGTTTGCCGCGCACCTGGCATTAAATATCGTTGAAACCATTTTCATTGTGATGACGATTAGAGGTTAAATTGACAAACACAGATAAAACCATCCTCGTCATCGGCGGAACGGGGATGCTCGGCAAGCCTGTAGCGCAACAACTCAAGGCGGACGGATTCAAAGTCTGCTTGCTGGCGCGGAATCCTGAAAAGGCAAAGTCCATGCTTGGGGATGGATATGAAATCGTCAAAGGAGATTTTGAAGACGCGGGAACGCTCAAGGCTGCGCTGGCGGGTGTGGACGGAATCCACATCAGCTTGAAGGGCGGGCCAAGAGAAAAAGATTTCGACCGCGTGGATCATCACGGCACGCGCATCATCGCGGAGGCGGCAAGGTCTGCTGGCGTGGGGCGGGTTACGCTCATCTCGGCGTACGCCGTCAGCGAGGAAAAGGCTGATACGCCAGAGAGCAGGTCAAAGCTTAAGGGCGAAGCGGCTCTTAAATCCAGCGGCGTGCCGTACACGATCTTCCGCTGTTCATGGTTTATGGAAACATTGCCGTTGTTCGTGCAAGGAAAAAACATTTCGTTGATCGGGAATCAAATCCACCCGCTGCATTGGATTGCCGCCGAAGATTATGCGCGGATGGTTTCAAAGAGTTACCAGACCGATGAGACACTGAACAAGGAACTTTATATTTTCGGACCCGAAGCACACACGATGGGCGAAGCGATGAAAATTTACACCGAGATTGCCGCACCGGATGTGAAGGTCTCGCCCATTTCAACAGGGATGTTATTGGCCCTTGGTATGTTGTCATTCAACACGGAATGGAAAAGTATGTCCACGTTGATGGGACATTACGAACGTCACGGCGAAGACGGCTCCTCGGAAGAAGCGGACCGCCTGCTTGAAAAGCCGCAAATAACTTTGCGGGAATGGAGCAGGAAAAACCAAAGAAATATTCAATGATAAAAGCGCTTCAGGTTTCGGCCTGAAGCGCTTTTTGGAAGATTGGTTATTTTTGTTTTTCCGTTTGCAGGATTTCCTTCAATTCCTGAATCCTGGCCTGATATTCTTCGGCGTTGATCAGGTTATCCATTTCATATGGGTCAATGGACAGGTCGTAAAATTCGGAGAGGTCGTCATCGGTTTCGATGTAAATTTGCTGCCCAGTATGGATGGCCGTCCAATGGCCGCGATCTGGCCAGGCTTCGAGGAGCAGGCAGGTACGCCAGTCATCCGTGCCTTGCAAGAGAGGCACGAGTGAAAGTCCATTCACGCTCTCGGGCATTTTTGTTTCAGAAAGTTCGTAAAGTGTGGGTGCGATGTCGATGTTGGCGACCAGACGGTCTTCGGTATACGGAGTGGGAACGAGCGGCGGATACCGAATCGCAAACGGGACTTTGACCGATTCCTCATAGGCGGTGCTTTTTGTATCCATGCGATGCTCACCCCAATGTTTGCCGTTGTCGGAAATGAAAATGACGACGGTGTTATCCATCTCGCCGGTGGCTTCCAATTTATCCATGATTTCTTTGATGGAACGATCCAGCGACGTCAGGGTCAAAATCTGTCTGCGGCGGACATTTTCGATTGTGGTCGCATCTTCCTCAGTGAGCAGCGGCTTGCCCGCAATGGAGAGGGGCTTATCTGAAACATCCTTTTCGTTATAGTTTTCAGGACGGTAGGGAGGCAGGTCTTGATAAAGTCCCTTATCCTCGTCCGCGGGCGTGAATGGGGCGTGCGGCGCGTTCGGTGCAAAGATTAAAAGGAACGGTTTCCTTTGGCTGGCAGCTTCATCAAAAAACTGGTTGACATAATCTTTAAACAAATAAGTGATATAGCCTGTATGTTTGGACCAGGTCCCATTTACATTCAGATCCGGGTCGTAGTAGGACGGAACCGTCCCACCCCAAAATGAGACCCAATAATCGTATTCTGGTCTTTCGGTGCCGTCCCACGAATTCAAGTATTTCCCCACCAGGCCTGTGTAGTATCCGTTCTTGTGCATATCTTCCACAACGGTCGTGTATTTTAGTTTGTCTTCATTTACATAGACTTCATGGTTATGGGCATACATCCCTGTCAGGATGCTGGCACGGCTCGGACAGCAAAACGGGGTGGTGATATATCCGCTTGAAAATGTAACTCCCTGATCGAAAATCATCTGCTGGGTGTTTGGCATATATTCCATTGTGTCGAAGCGCTGGTCATCGGTAATGATGATCAAAAAGTTTGGGCGTTCGTCATTAAAGCGCGGCAATGCCTGGCAGGCTTGCAGCACGAAGGCGGATAGAATAAAAAGGGAAATTATTCGTTTGACATTTGACATTTATTAATCCTTGTGAATGTGGGGTGAACTTTTTTATTGTACCTTAAGGTATTAATAGGACTTTCGATCAGAATAACAACAAAAGTCCTGATTAACTGATGTTACGCATTTCTGACCCCGTAGGCGATGTGTTGAGCTTGTCGAAACAGGTCAAATGATTATAGTTTTTGACATAGATGCCAATTCAACCCCGAAAGGGTGTCATAGCCTACAACAACTATGCCATCCCTACGGGATTTGGATTCCGTTCGCCAAATTTTTTATAATCCTGTCATCCATTTCGACAAGCTCAATGCGCCGCCTTCAGGATTAGGCTGCGTAAGGTGAGATGTTAAATCAAAAACCGCCATCACGTGTGCGATGGCGGTCTATCGTTGCTCACAACAGTTTATGCAACTTTACGGGTGCCTGGTTTTCTTTTTGGTTTCGGGGCTTCGCTCTCTTCGGGGGCGGGGATTTCTTCAACGGGTGGTTCCACTGGTTCGGGCAGAACAGGCGCGGGGACGGGAGAGGCGGGGACGGCTTGTCCGTTTAAACTGGCGAAGTAATCTTTCACAGTCAAATCATTGTAAAAAATGAGGGACAGGATGCCGACAACCATGGAGAAAATATTGCCCATCAAAAAGGTCAAAATCTGGAAAATCGCAATGGGTTGTGAAGGCTGCACCGGCTGCGGCTGTGCGCTTAAAAGTTTTGCCGCGTAAATGATTTCAAAAATGCCGAGAATAGTGGGCAGGATCGTGATCGGCAGGCAGACCACGCCGATGATCGTACCAAGTGCGGTGGCTGAAGCTACAAATCCCCAAAAGAGATTGATGATTCCACTGGAAAGGGTCATCACTGCGATGGCTGTAACCAGGCCGGGTTTTTGTTGTGGATAATAGTTATTCATTCGTTACTCCTTAATTTTTGTCTGCTGGATATAACGAATAAAAGCGGGGCAGGTTGCAGGGCATTTATGGCTGTTGAAATGTGAGCAGCAAGCCGCCGAGATACTCCACACCATTGGGGTCGGTGCAAGCAGGGGCGATGATATTTGGGATAAACGTCTCCCCACCCACAATGCGGATGCTGTAAACAGTGTCGGCCTGCATGATGAAATCCGCGTATCCGTTCCCAAGCTCGGGCTTGAATCCGGTAAAGAAGCTGTCTTCCCCCTGATTCCATGTGACGATGATCTCGATGCCTGCAATCTCCCTGCGGCGTGAGTCCATGAGGGTGAATTGCAGCAAGCCAGGCTGAGAAGCGGGGGCACAAACTGTGTCCTGCCCAACGAGGGCGAACGGCGCGCCCGGCTCTGGGTTGGGTGTGAATGTGGGGCGCGGGGTATTCGTCTCTGCCACGGATGGGGTGATGGGGGTTTGTTCAAATAATATTGTTGGAAATGGAGTGGGAGTTGCTTCGATAACTGCCGCTTCTTCAGTTTGTGTTTCGGTTGCTGAAATTGTGAATCCGCCCTGCGGGGTATTGAGGGCTGTAAATGGTGTGGGAGTGGGAATGCTGGCAAACCCCTGATTCAAGTCAGTGGCTAGCTGTGCGAGGGGACGGACTTTGTCGAAGGGTTCGCCTGCGCCCAGCATACGTTGTGCCTGTGCGCTGAGTTCACCGACCGGGTCCACGTCACCCAGTAGTTCCAAGCGGGCGCGGGCACGGGCAAGATCATGCGTGGACTCGTACGATGCGGCGATGACAACCCGGTATTGATCTTTGAAGTCTGCGCGCAGGATGGCGGGGTTTGCATCCACGTAGGTTACAGGGGAGAGAAACCAGGAGTAAACAAGACCAAGCCCAAGTCCAATAAGAAGCGCGAGGATGAGCTGCAGAGTTTGGCTGCGAAGATTGAGTCTGCTCATGGGTTGTTAATCCCCTGCGGTTGATAGGTCTGCATGGCGGTTAATAGATTTTGTAAAGCTGTGATTTCATCTTGTGTGAAGCCGTTGGCGTTGGCGTATTCCAATGTGGAGGTTGTAATCAGCGCGGGGGATTCGCTCCCAAGCACGGCAAGGCGGCGGGCGGCAGTTTCAGCGTCAGCATCACTTTGGTATGCCTCGGCCACCATCAGCACGTAATCGGCGCGGTAGTCGTCCCTGAGGATGTTTGGCGGAATGTCTGTATATTCGATGGGGTCGATGACCCAGCCGTAGGTGAGTCCCAGCGCAATACCGATGAGGGCTGCGATGACTAACTTTATTAAGTTTGGAGATGTCATGATGGGGATTATACCCAGCGCGCTTACAAATTGCGTCTTTTCAAAAGCGGGAAAGCGCAATTTGTGACTGCGGGCACTCTATAAACAAAAAGAGGGAATATTCTTTTAAAAATATCCAGGCAGGCGACCGGCGGCACCCAAAGACTCTTCCTTACCGTTGCTATCTTTCGATCCTGGCGGGGTTCGAAAGGCTTTGCCGCGCCGGGCCTGCCCGGACAGGCGCAAGGATACTCGAAGTAAGAGGGGGTGTCAAATAAGGATGAAATGATCTATGGATGTTCTTGTTCGATGACGGACATGAACACTTCGACAAGTTTGGGGTCAAAGAGTTTGCCGGAGTTTTCCCGCAGGTATTTAATGACTTCAGAGCGGGGCATTTTTTTTCGATAAGGACGGTCGGTGCTTAATGCGTCCCACACATCCACAATGGCAAACAACCGTGCAACAAGGGGAATATCTTCACCTGTCAATCCGTGTGGATAGCCGCTGCCATCCCAACGTTCATGATGGTAAAAGGGGATTTCAAGGGCGCGGTGCAGATAGGAAATGGGGGAAAGCATGTCATAGGCATAGAGCGGGTGACGA
>JACPVB010000216.1 GCA_016191985.1 Chloroflexota bacterium
AGGGTTTCGACAGGCTCAACCACCAGCTCGACAACCAGGACGGGGACAGCGAAGCCGTCCAACCAGAAAAAGGCTAAGGCGTGGAAAACTGCTTGAGATGGTGGCAGAGTTCCCAGCAGCCTGTCCTGACTGGCGAAGCCGTGTCAAAGGATCAGGTACACGCTTTGTTGGGTGGTTTTTGCAATAGAACTTGATTTCATTAGGATTATCATTTTTCATAAAGAATGTAGTGCTTCAAGTATTAATTGACCATGATTATGAAAGTGTTCGCTCTCTAATCCACTAATCTCAACCCAACGAGGTCTTTCTACAGATTCGTCATCTACTTCGCTATCTTTGCAAACTTCAAGGCTTTTTGGAGAACAGATATAGAAAAACAGAAAACTGTGAAATGCTACATCGGCTGGGTCATAGTAGAAAAACTGCTCTTGGAATTTATAAAAACGAATGAGTTCAACTTCAATGCCAGTTTCTTCCTTGAGTTCTCGTTTGAGGGCATTTTCAATCGACTCTCCGATTTCTATTCCGCCACCAGGTAAGGAGTATGTTCCAGTATGAACGGTATTGAGTAATAAAGCCTTTCCATCGTTCACAATTATTCCGTAAACTGATGGTCGGAAAGATAACTTTTCCTTTTGAATTAGTTTCTTATCACCGAGGTGCGTAATGCATTCTATCATTTTCGTTGTGCTCTCTTTGGAAAAGGTCTTGCGGCTTTAGCGCCTAACGACTTGCGTTAGCTGCGATGGGAGGGCGGAGCAGGCTCGAAGATGGAATTCCGCCGAGGTGTTGAAAATGCCAGAAAACGTAGCGAGTCCCACACGTCCATTGAGCGCTTTGCTGGACGCTGGTTCACCTGGACTTACCCACAAATTGACGCATCATATTTCACTTGTATGATTTTCTGAAAAGAAAATCATTATAGATGCACAACCCTAAAGTCAATATAAGCATAAGAATATCAATGGTTGACGCCCTGGCCCCAATTACATTCCAGCGATTTCGAAAACCAAATGTAATGATATCCAAAAGCAACATGGAAACGAAAGTAACTGCTGAACTGTAAAATGATATTTCTTTTCTCATCAACATCAAGACGGGTGTAAGTATGCCGACAAAGACGTTAACCGTCCAGAATATCAGCGGAATCAGAGGGTAATTTGTAAAGTATTCAATAACGGCTTGATTGTAATGAAGATACTCGAAGTAACCTTGATTGTGAGTTACAGTCATCACGTAATCATACACAGCAATGCCATAAAGAAATAAAAACAAACCACTTATCAAAAACAGATGCCAACTGTATCTAATCCTATCTTTTTCTCTGACCATTGTCATTAGCCTTAATCCAATTCATTAGATGTCACAACTTTTGCTTATTTTCAATGAAACTCACCCAATCTAGTGTTTATACCGTCAATTCGCCTTTAGACAACCATGGGTCAAAATTGAATAAGCAAATTATATCCACCCAAAAACAACAGGTCAACATGGAAACGCCCTCTCGATAGCGAATTACTACTTGCCAATCTCTAATTCTCCAGTCTCAACAGCACAGCAAGCATATTGACGATCCCTTAAGAACTCAGCGAATACAGTAAAATCTACTCCAGCCTTCGCTTCCAAAACCTGAAACCTAAAACCTAAAACCTAAAACCTAGAACCTGAAACCTGGAACTTCCTTCCCCATGCGCCTTAAAGCCGACATTACCCTCTTTCTCATCTCCATCATCTGGGGATCTGCCTTCGTTGCCCAGCGTGTTGTAGGGCAGGTCGGAAGCGTGTATATCTTCAACGGAGCACGCTATTTATTGGCGGCGCTGGTCGTTTTGCCGTTTGCCCATCGCTCGTTGAAAAATGGGAATTCAAAAATCTCCAACGGACATTACAAGTGGATGGGTGTGGCGGGTATCTTTCTTTTCATCGGCAGTGCCTTCCAGCAGGCGGGCATGGTCTACACCACAGCGGGCAATGCGGGTTTTATCACCAGTTTGTACGTGGTGCTGATTCCGATGATCCTCTTCCTGTTTTGGAAGGAAAGGTCACATTGGTTGTTTGTCGTTGCCATTGTTCTGGCGATGGTGGGTGCATTTCTATTGTCTACAGGTGGGAAGTTTGCAATCCACCTCGGCGACGCGCTGGAGATCGTCGGCGCGTTCTTTTGGGCTGCACACGTGATTGTACTAGGCAAGTATGCCTCAAGGTATGAGTCGATGTCCTTCTCGGTGGGGCAGCTTGCCGTGTGTGGGATTCTCAACCTCGGCGTGGGCGTCTTTGCTGAACCCATGCCCGCATTTGACTCAAACTTGTTGTTTGCCATCGCCTACACCGCATTCTTGTCACTAGGCCTGTGTTACACCCTGCAAATCTGGGCGCAGAAACATACTCCTCCCGCCGATGCCGCCCTGATCCTCAGCCTCGAGTCTGTCTTTGCGGTCATTTCGGGCTGGCTGTTGCTGGATGAAATTCTTGCTCCCATTCAGGTACTTGGCGCAGTTCTTATTTTTGCCGCTGTCATCCTCTCGCAATTCAAGGAATGGACATCAGGTACAATAGACCATGACCATTTGGTTGAGGGAAGATAGTCAGGTAGGCAAGTACAAGTAACGAGTAATGAGTAATAATTAAACAAGTGGATGGTAACTCGCATCTCGCACCTTATATCTCATATCTTATAACTTGTAACTCGTATCCCACAACCCGCACCTCGCACCTCATACCTCACAACCTGAAACCTGAAACTTGAAACCCGAAACTTGAAACCCGAAACCTCCCCCCCTCCCGAAGATCTCGACCTTTCCTTTCATCCGCTTACGCAAAAGCTCTGGCATGATTTTGAGCTGCTCTTTGGCGAAAACGGAGCCTGCGGCGGATGCTGGTGCATGCACTGGAAACTGCGCGGAAAAGCTTTCAGCGAAAACAAAGGCGATGGGAACAGGCAAATGCAAAAGTCCATTGTGGATGCGAAAATAGCCCCCGGGCTGTTGGCCTATTCCGAAGGATATCCCGTTGGCTGGATTGCAGTGGAGCCGCGCAGCGCGTATCCCAAACTTGCGCATTCGCGCGTGCTGGCTCCCGTGGACGATCAGGAAGTTTGGTCGGTCACTTGTTTTTTTATTGAAAAGAAACACCGCCGCAAAGGGATTGCAGTTGAGTTGCTAAAAGCCGCCACCGAACATGTTAAAAAACGCGGCGGTAAAATAGTGGAAGGCTACCCAGTGGACTCAACCACAATCCAACCCGCCCCTTTTGTTTTTACAGGCACAGCTTCGGCTTTTATCAAGGCGGGCTTTAAGGAAGTCGCGCGCAACCCTGCCCCGGGCAGAGTCGCAGAGTCAACCACCCGTCCCATCTATCGTTTTGTGATTGAATAAATGACCTTTCAGCTTCCCTCAAAATCCCTTACCCCCCGCGACTATCAATTCATTGCGCTGGTTACGATTCTATTTTTGATCGTTTCAGCCGCGCTTGTTTTTGCCAACCTTACCCTTACAGGCGGCGGTGATTTTTACGTGCATTGGGTCGCGAGCCGTGGATTTCTTTTCGAGAGGATCGACCCGTACAGCGCAGAAGTTCCTGCCCGGGTGCAGCAATTGGTTTATGACGACTCAGCGAAAGCAGGCGACGAACCCTACATACTGGATACGCCCTTTCACATTCTCCTGCTCTATTTTCCTTTCTCGCTTCTTTCCGACCCCCAGCTTGCCCGGGCGATCTATACATTGTTCCTCGAATTGGCATTGTTCGCGCTTGCCTTGCTAAGCCTGCGCCTTACGGATTGGGAAGCCCCGCGCTACTTTTGGGTCTTATTCCTTCTCTTTTGTATTTTCAACTTCTACGCTTTTCAAGCCATCCTTGAGGCCAGCCCTGTTTTATTGCTTGGTCTGATCTATGCGGGAATTTTGCTCGCCCTTCGCAATGACCAGGACGAACTTGCGGGCGCGTTGATGGCGGTCTCTTTATATTATTGGGAGGTGGGTGCGCCGTTTTTATTTTTGGTTGCGTGGCGTTCCTATCGTGAGAAACGCGGGAGAGTCTTTGCGGGCTTGGGGATGCTCACCGTTGTGTTGCTGGCGATTTCAATTCTCCTGTATCCGAACTGGTTCATTCCATATCTGCGGGCTGGCATGAACAACCTCCGCGCAGATTTTGGGTTTTCGACCCATGAGATAGTTGGGCATATTTTTCCATCTCAAAGCGGCACGGCCGCCTGGATTTTTATCGGTGTTCTCGTCATCGCTCTGGGCTACGAATGGAGCACGGCCATCACCGCAGACTTCCGCAGGTTTTACTGGGCGGCTTGTCTTTCGCTTGCGGCAGCGCCCCTGCTTGGCTTCCGTACAGAAATGGAACATCTCGCCGTGCTCGTGATTCCGCTTGCTCTTATCTTCGCCATTGTCCATGATCGTTGGCGGCGCTTCGGGAACAGTCTTACGATCCTGCTTTTACTGGCGGTTTTTCTCGTCCCTTGGGCTATTTTTTTCTTTGCCTTGCCTCGCTATGCCGGCATCACTGAGGAAATTTTATTTCTCTTTTTCCCTCTTTTCACAGTCATAGGTTTATACTGGATTCGCTGGTGGGCGATCCGTCCCCCCCGCCTTTGGGCAGACCTTGCCAATCGCTAATCGCCGATCGTAAATCATAAATCGTAAATCGCAAATCATAATGTCCTTCCGCACCTACTTTCTCCTCTTCCTCTCCGGCCTGATCCTGCCTATTATCATCGCGCAATTTCAGCCCTTCCCTGGTTATCTCGACTCGGACTATTACTTTGCAGGTGGGATACAACTCGCCCGAGGCAATGGCTTCACTGAACCATATTTATGGAACTATCTCGACGGTACTACATCACTGCCGCATCCATCCCACACCTATTGGATGCCGCTCGCTTCCATTATTTCCGCTTTAGGCATGTGGGTAACTGGTCAGGTCAACTACGCTTCGGCGAGACTGCCCTTCATTATTATTGCGGCATTGGTTGTGCCTGTCACCGCCGCAGTTGCTTACGCATTTTCCAAAAAACGAGACCTTGCCATTATCTCTGCCTTGCTGGCAATTTTCTCTGTTTATCACGCGCCCTTTGTCGGTGTGACGGATAACTTCAGCCCCTTCATGCTGTTTGGCGGTTTGTATTTTCTCTTTGCTGCAAAACTCATCGAAGACCCATCCCGTAGACGCTACTGGCTTTTCCTCGGCTTGCTCTCAGGCTTGTTTGCCCTCTCCCGCAGTGACGGTCTCCTCTGGCTTGCGCTTACCTTCCTCTTCACTGTCTTGCGCGCCAAACATTACACATCACACAACACGCACCACGCACCACGCACCACGCAACACACATTCCGTATTCTATCTTCTGCATTTTTCTTTACCCTCCTTGGTTTCCTCCTTATCATGTCCCCCTGGTATGCGCGGAATTTGAACGCATTCGGGACTCTCATGGCCCCCGGCGGAAGTCGCGCCTTATGGCTTGAAAATTACGACCAGACCTTTATCTACCCGCCTGAAAAACTTAGCATGGAATCATTCCTTGCCTATGGCTGGAATGAAATCCTTTCAGATCGATTGTGGGCATTCGGCACAAACCTGCAAAGCGGGTTCGCTGCGCACGGCGGAATCATTCTGTTTCCATTTATCGTTGCAGGCATTATTTATTTTCGTAAAGATGAACGAGTCAAACTTGCTTCCACGGCCTGGTTGATCTTGTTTTTCGTGATGACGTTCATCTTTCCGTTCGCTGGCGCGCGCGGCGCATTCTTCCACGCGGGCGCGGCGCTCCAACCCCTATGGTGGACTCTTGCGCCTTTGGGTCTTGATGAGATTCTGCTGTCCCTGAGAAAACGCAACTGGGGCAACGACCAGACCAAAGTTATATTCCGAAGCGTGCTTGTCATGGTCGCAATCATCCTCACAGCCTTTGTTGTCAATCTTCGCTTGTTCACGTTGGGCTGGGGCGAGGGCGAAGCGATTTATCCCGCTGTGGAAGAGTTCCTGCTTAAAAACGGAATCGAAAGCAATGATGTCGTCATCGTTCGCAACGCGCCCGGTTATTACATTGCCACAGATCGCCCCGCAATTTCAATTCCATATGGCGGAGAAGATGTCATTCTCGCCGTTGCGAATCAATTCGATGCGGATTATCTCGTACTTGAGTCGAAGGCGGCGCTGCCTCAGATAAAAAGTTTGTTGGAAAATCCGCAGGGCCACACTGGTTTTATTTATTTAGGTGAAGTCAATGAAGCATACATCTTCAAGATCGACAAATGAAATTTCGCAACGCGATTTGTGGACCATCGCTCTTGCCGTTTTATTGATTGCGGCAATTTATTTGTTCACAAGTCGCTTCACCTATGCAATCGGTTTTCCACTTGATGACTCCTGGATCCATCAAACCTATGCGCGCAACCTTGCGTTGAATGGCGAGTGGGCGTTTCGCCCGGGTATTCCATCCGCTGGCTCCACCGCGCCGTTGTGGTCGGCATTGCTTGCAATCGGATTTTTACTAAAACTTTCGCCACACATCTGGACTTATTTTCTTGGCATCTTAATTTTATTTGCGCTGGCCGTCCTTTGCGAATGGGCCGCTCGCAAACTTGTAAATTCCTATCGCCCACATTTCCCCTGGGTTGGAATCTTCATGGCGTTTGAATGGCATCTCGTTTGGGCGGGGATGTCTGGCATGGAAACCTTGCTGCATGGGTTGATTGTCACAACCGTGCTCGTCTTGTTGATGACCAACTCGCATCGCTACTTAACCCTGGGTCTGCTCACTGGTCTATCGGCCTGGGTCCGCCCCGATGGTTTGACTCTGCTCGGTCCCGTGCTGATGACGATCTCATTTATGAAAGAGGATGTGCGTTCTCGTCTCACAGCCATGATGCGTTATTTTATTGGCTTCGGCTCATTGTTTGGTTTATATCTGCTGTTCAACCTGGCAATTGGCGGCGCGCCCATGCCGAACACCTTTTATGCAAAGCAAGCCGAGTACGCCGCCTGGCAGTTGCGTCCCATCACTGAGCGGCTTGGGGAAATGTCCCTACAACTGCTGGTTGGTCCAAGCCTTGTTTTGTTGCCTGGCATTATTGGCTGGTTGGTAAAGTCAATTAGGGAGCGGATGTGGGGGAGTCTTGCCGCGATGATCTGGTGCTTTGGTTATTTTGCGCTTTACATTTCACGCCTGCCCATGTATCAGCATGGGCGTTATATCATGCCTGCCATGCCAATATTTTTTCTCTTTGGTTTGCTCGCCTTTGCGGAATTCGATAAAGGCAAAGTTTTTGCGCGTTACCATTGGGTGGCGCAAACACTCTGGCGGGGCGGCATCGCCATGCTTACATTTGGTTTCATCATTCTCGGAGCACGTTCCTACGCACAGGATGTTGCAGTCATTGAAAGCGAAATGGTCGTCACGGCAAAATGGGTGGCTGAAAATTTGCCCCCCGATGCCATTATCGCTGCGCATGATATTGGCGCTTTGGGATATTTCGACCAGCACGAGTTGATCGACCTTGCGGGCCTGATCTCGCCCGAGGTTATCCCGTTCATCCGCGACGAACCTCGTATCGCTATCTTCCTGAACGAAAAAAACGCGGACTATGTGATCGCCTTTCCAGAGTTTTACCCTGTTTTGTCAGAAGGCCTGGTTGAGGTCTTTACCACTCAAAGCGAATTTACTCACAGACTTAATCAGAAAAATACGGTTGTCTATCTGTGGAAAAGCCCATAATGGGTTAAAATAGTGCATTGTTTCAAATTCAACCACCACAAAGAGAGAATGGGCTTGGGATGAACCAAATTACCCTACTAATTGTCGATGATCACCCCCTGTTCCGCCAGGGCGTTGTGGACGCCTTATCATTGGAACCTGATATGCGCATTATCGCCCAGTCTGCGACAGGGGATGAGGCACTGGAATTAATCCGCTCCAAGAAGCCGACCATCGCCGTTTTGGATGTCAATTTGCCCGGTATGAATGGTCAGCAGATCACGCATCAAGTGTCCCAGGACAGGCTGCCCACTCGTATTATTTTGATGACCGGCTACGACGATGTAGAGCAGGCAATTCACGCTGCGCTTGCTGGTGCGCATGGCTATTGCTCAAAGGATATCGAGCCTCAGTCTCTTTCGCGTATCATTCGCGAAGTTGCAGAGGGTAAATTTGTTTTCGCGAATAATGTCTTCACTCACCGCGAATTGGAACTTTGGGTGGAGGATAGAATGGAAGGCGCGAGGCGCTCTTACAGCGAACCCGGAACACCCTTCCATCCATTATCAGACCGTGAGATGGAAGTCCTGGCTTGCGTAGTGCGCGGTATGAGTAATAAAGAGATCGCCTCTTTATTGGGGATCAGCCATCAAACTGTTAAAAATCATGTCACCGCCATCCTGCGGAAATTTGGCGTCGAGGATCGAACCCAGGCCGTTGTATATGCTTTGAAACGTGGATGGGTAACCTTGAAAGATACCGATATTCGGCCCCTGGAGTGATTGTATGACGGATAAAGAGTCCCTGGATTATCAAAGTGAATTGGGAGAAACGCAGCGCGCTTTGCGTGAGGTTACGTTAATGATCGAACAGAGCCAGGGGGAACTGGCCAAGATCACACAGCGGAATACGGCAATTTCCTCTCATCTTCAGCAGGCGCAAAAGCAGGGCGCGGCAATTGAAGAGCTAAAAATGGCTTACGAATCCGCTTTGGATGCTCAACAGCGCCTTTTTGTTATGCGTGGCCAATTGGAAAAATTACAGAACGACAGGACTCATCTTGAGAAATACAAGGCGGTTTTGGAGGCGATGGTTTCCGGGGTGAACGAGCCTTCCACGTCTGTTAATCCTGCGGGTGGGACAAAGAGTCAGATGGCCGGCATTGAAATGATCGTTAATGCCCAGGAAGCGGAACGTCAGCGGTTGTCCCGCCAAATGCACGATGGCCCTGCTCAGGCCCTGTCAAATTTTATCTTGCAGACAGAAATCGCAATGCGCCTCATGGATATTGACCCGTCTCAGGCAAGGGACGAATTGGGAAATCTGAAGATATCCGCTATGAGCACCTTTCAAAAAGTAAGAAATTTTATCTTTGAGCTTCGCCCGATGATGCTGGACGATCTTGGGCTGACCCCCACACTTAAAAAGTACGCTGACGCATTTAAGGAGCAGACGGGATTGGACGTCAGCGTTACTGTCACAGGCATCGAGCGCCGCCTTGAGCCTTACCTGGAAGTGATGATCTTTCGGGCGGTGCAGGAGTTGCTCGGTAATGCCGCGCGTCACAGCCAGGCTACCTTAATAAAGGTTCAAGTTGACCTTGGTAACGATCTGATTCGCGTCAGCGTGGATGATAATGGGAAAGGGTTCGACCCTGAAATTTTGAAAGAATCATCCAATTTGGGCCTGAAATTGATTCATGAGCGCGCTGAAATGCTGGGGGGAAATTTCGAGGTCGATAGTGCGGCTGGATCTGGAGCAAGAATTACCTTTACAGTGCAGGCAAAAAATTAGTATTTTGGGGTTTTTCTGCCCTTCTTAACAATTTTGTAGGTCATTATTGTGTGCGAAAACTCCTGTAGTATGTTTTTGCTATTTTTCTTGTATAATGAATGTGTTATAAAATAGTCTGTTAAATTGAAAGATATTTAACTCCATGAGAGGAGAAGATTATGCGTCGTGGTCGAACTTTGATTTTAGTACTTCTGATCATCATAATTGGCTTGGTGGTGGGGTTTGTAGCTCTGCGCCAGTTTGTCTTTACTCCACAGCCAGAGGAACAACCCGCCTTTGTTGAAGTTTATTACGCTGCCCAAAATATTCCACAGGGAGGGCCAATCACTGAAGAAGTACTCCTGACAATGAGCATTCCCCAGGCAAATGTGGTCGAAGTTATGTTTACGAGGGATGAACTATCCTTGCTCACGAATAATAAAGTGGCAAAGTTCCCTCTCGACCAGGGAGTTGTTATCACCGAATCGATGGTTAGCGACGCATCGGCGGCTGTCCCAATTTCGGGGCCGCAGTGGGCTTCATTGATTCCACCTGGGATGACAGCCATGTCCATTCCAGCCAGCCGCCTTTCATTGTCCGGGTATGCGATCAATGACGGCGCGCACGTGAATATCAACGCCTGCCTGCTCTTTGTGGATGTGGATCCATCTTATCAAAGCATCTTACCAAATCTAACTTCTGTGCTAACCGGCACTGGCTTAGGCTCTGTCAAGGGAGCTGAAGGGACTGGTTTTTCTGTTGAAGGATTGCCAATTCTCTCGCTTGGTGTGGCTTCTGCTGGTTCCGCACAAGGACGATTGGAGTTGGACCCTTCGCTTCAGCAGCCCTATTTTGTGGTCCCGTCCGAGGCGCAGCGCCCAAGAATGGTTTGTCAGATGCTGCTTCAGGATGTAGTGGTTATGAAACTCGGTACTTTCCCGCTGATTCCTTCCGCTTCAGTAACCACCCAGCCTGCAAGCACTGATCCGGAAGCTCAATCACAGGCGCCTGCCCCTCCGGATATTATCACTTTGATTGTTACCCCACAGGATTCAATAACGCTTGCATACCTGATGTATACCAACGCTCAGATTTCCATGACTTTGCGAAATCCCGTCGATCAGGCGCGTCAGGCTACAGAAGCATCCACTTTGCAATTCCTGTTAAGCCAATACAATATACCTGTACCTGCAAAGCTGCCCTATGCAATGCAACCTGCATTAACCACGTTGACGTCCCCATTCCTTGCGAACGACACGGTTACAGTTCCGCCACAATAAAATACAAGCTGTTTTTAACGATTGGATATAACGTATGGCCTCAGATAAAATTCGGGTTCTTATTGTTGATGATATTGCAGAGACACGTGAGAATGTCCGTAAATTGTTGCAATTTGAGTCCGACGTTGATGTTGCAGGGGTTGCAAGATCCGGTAAGGAGGGCATTCAACTTGCACAAGAGTTGGATCCTGATGTCATTTTAATGGACATCAACATGCCTGATATTGATGGCATAACTGCTACAGAGGAAATTCGCCTGAAATCCCCGCATATTCAGGTCGTGATTTTGTCTGTGCAGGGCGACCAAAATTACATGCGCCGTGCGATGCTGGCTGGCGCCCGGGATTTTTTGACGAAACCTCCGATGGGGGATGAATTAATCTCTGCCATACGACGAGCCGGAGAAATGGCTCACATGGAACGCATGAAAGGCGCCAAACAGCTTGGTGTCTCTTCCATGCCTGGCGGATCAGTTTCAATGTCAAGTTTTGCTCCACCCTCAAGGGGAAAAATCATAACTCTCTACAGCCCCAAGGGCGGCACAGGCTGCACAACGCTTGCGGTTAATTTGGCAATTGCTCTTAACAATGAAGATACACGCACTGTTTTGGTGGACGGTAATTTGCAGTTTGGTGATATCGCAGTTTTTTTGAATGAACAAGGTAAAAACACAATACTTGAACTGGCGCCCCGGGTGGACGAATTAGAGCCGGATGTTGTTGAAGACATCTTAATCAAGCATGATATGTCCGGTGTTCGGATACTTGCAGCGCCTCAACGCCCTGAGTTGGCTGAAAAAGTCAGCGCGGAACAGTTCTCCAAGGTCTTACAGTTTTTGCAGGGAATGTATGCGTATGTGATAGTTGACACATCCCCTATATTGACGGATGTAATTCTTTCCACTGTTGATATAAGCGATGTGATCGTATTGGTTACCACTCAGGAGATACCCGCCATTAAGAACTGCCGTTTGGTACTTGATTTATTGACCACCATGGGCGTAAATAAAGAGCGGGTTGTGTTCGCAATGAACCGCTATGACAAGCGAATTGCCATTACACCGGATCGCGTAAGTGAGAATTTGAAGCATAACGTGTCGGTTGTAATACCCCTCGATGAAAAAGTTGTGATTACCGCTGTGAACCGCGGCGTCCCATTTATGCTGGATAATAATAAAATGCAGCCTGTTGGAAGGGGAATCTTTTCCCTTGCAGAGGCTATCCGCGCACGACTAAGTGTTTTAGAAGTGGAAAATGATGCGGCAATTAAGCGTTAAGGAGATTTCTTATGTCGTTGCTTCGACGTATTGAAAAAGGACAAGGAAGCGGACAGGACGGCGGAACTCCGTCGCCTGCGCCCCAGCAATCGGGTAGTGGGAGCGGACAAACAGGAGGCGGAGGGGGGGATTCATCCCGTCTATCTTCATTACAGGCAAGGCGCGTCAGTGCACCAATTACATCTCCCCAGGCGGGTTCATATTTTGATTTAAAGACAAGGGTTCAAAACAAGCTGCTTGCTGAAATCGATCCTTCCATGGATGTTTCGCGGACGGATGAAGTTCGTCGAACCATTCAGGGTTTGTTCGAGCAAATTCTTGTGGAAGAAAATATCGTTCTTTCAAGGCCTGAACGTGCACGCCTGTTTGAACAGATTTCCGCTGAAATCCTTGGCCTTGGCCCATTGCAGGCGCTTTTGGAAGATGACACGATCACGGAAATCATGGTAAACGGACCGAAGAATATTTACATTGAACGCAAGGGTAAATTGCACCGTGTGCCGGTGACTTTTGAAAGCAACGAGCATTTGATGCGCATCATTGATCGTATTGTGGCGCCCCTGGGTCGCCGTATTGATGAATCCAGCCCGTATGTTGATGCGCGTTTGCAGGACGGCTCCCGCGTTAACGCTGTCATTCCTCCCATTTCCCTGGTGGGGCCGGTTTTGACAATTCGTAAATTTTCAAAGAACCCAATTACGGTCGAGCAAATGATCCAATTTGGGTCTGTCACGAATGAATCAATTCAATTTTTGAAAGCCTGTGTGGAAGCTCGATTGAACATCGTTATTTCCGGCGGTACAGGTTCCGGTAAAACCACTCTTTTGAATGTTCTTTCAAGTTTTATCCCTTCTGATGAACGTATTTTGACGATTGAGAATGCGGCTGAGCTGCAATTGCGCCAGGAGCATGTGGTCACGCTTGAATCACGCCCACCCAATATTGAAGGACGCGGTGAAATCACAATCCGAGACTTGGTAATCAATGCCCTCCGTATGCGCCCAGAAAGAATTATTGTTGGAGAATGCCGCGGTGGCGAGACTTTGGATATGTTACAGGCCATGAACACTGGTCACGATGGTTCAATGACAACGGCCCATGCCAACTCACCGCGTGATGCGATTTCGCGTATTGAGACCATGTGCCTTATGGCGGGTATGGACCTGCCGATCCGAGCCATTCGCGAGCAAATTGCTGGGGCGGTGGATGTGATATGCCAGCAGGAGCGTATGCGGGATGGTACGCGTAAAGTGACTACGATTGCCGAAATAAGCGGTATGGAAGGCGATGTCATTACCATGACCGATATCTTTGTGTTCGAACAAACCGGTATGGAAAATGGCAGAATTGTTGGACGCCTCCGACCGACCGGGCTGCGCCCAAAATTTATGGATAAGATCGAGGCGGCTGGTATTCACCTGCCTCCATCCATTTTTGGTATTGGCGAGCGCCGCAGGTATTAATTGTTTCAGAAATTAATGTGGATGGTACTTAAGGAATAAGATGACCTGGATCATTATCATTGGCGGCACAATTCTGATCGTCATTTTGATTATTGGCGTTATCGTCTCTTCGAATAGTGAGCGGGCGCTTGTTGAGGAACGCCTCAGCCAATATCTAGGTGATGATAAAAAGGATATTGATCGCGAAGCACAACGAAGCATATTGACCGATTGGGTTTCAAAACGGGTGGAAAAAACCTCTTACGGTGATCGTGTTGCTCGCGAACTGGCGCGCGCAGATTTAAAGTTTAAGGTTGCCGAATATTTCGTTTTGATCGCGTTTTGCGTTTTGTTGGGCGGGCTTTTAGCCTGGCTGATTGGAAACCGCCATCCTGTTTCCGCTTTGCTGGGGGCGGTTGGGGGAGCTTTTGCTCCGCGTTTTTATGTTAAACGTCAGCAAAAACAAAGGCTGCAAAAATTCAACGATCAATTGTCCGATATGCTCAACTTGATGGTCAATGGCTTGCGTGCCGGCTATTCAACAATGCAGGCGATGGAAGCGATCAGCAAGGAATTACCATCTCCCATTAGTGATGAATTTCGCCGGGTGGTCCAGGAAATGCAAATCGGTATTCCGATGGAAAATGCGCTCGAAAACCTTTTGCGACGTATCCCAAGTGAGGACCTGGATTTTGTGGTCACGGCAATTAACGTCCAGCGTGAAGTTGGTGGTAATCTTTCCGAAATTTTGGATAATATTTCGTTTACCATTCGTGAGCGTGTCCGTATTAAAGGTGAAGTGCGTGTGCTTACATCCCAGGTGCGTACATCGGGAACCGTACTTTCTCTGATCCCTTTCTTTCTTACCATAATTTTATGGTTCCTCAACCCGGACTATTTGTTATCCGTTACTCAAGGTGGGACCTATTGTACAATTGGTATTGTTTGCGTTGTTCTTGGGTTGATCGGTTCAAGTTACTTTATCATGATGCGGATTGCGGATATCGAGGTGTAGCATGACAGGCACAATTATAGGCATAATTATAGGCGTTGCAATTTTAGGCGGGGCCATCCTACTTGTTCTTGTTGGGATGCGATACGCAAGACAGGGACAGGAGGATGATCTGGACTTGGTGATGTCTCGTCTTGCGGAGGCCACTCAAAGGGGTGAGTCTGTTTCGCTCGAAGACATCGAACTACAACAGCCTTTTATGCAGCGTGTTGTTGTGCCGGTTGTAAAAAAGCTTGGTGAGATTTCAACACGTTTTACACCCCAGAAACTTCTCGAGGAGACCACGCTTAAACTGGAATTGGCTGGAAATCCGGGGCGTATTGACGCTTCGACCTTCTTGGCAACTCGCTTTGTTGGTGCCGGTATATTTGGCGGGCTTTTGCTGTTGATTTCCACTTTGCCAACAGTTAATTGGCCGTTTGCAAGAGTAGTTTTGGTGGTTGGCATTTTCACCGCTCTCGGCTTTTTCTTCCCCCAATTATGGCTGCAGAGCCGAATTAATGGCCGCCAGAATGAAGTGCGCAAAGCCATGCCGGATGCGCTTGATCTGTTGACGATCTGCGTGGAGGCGGGACTTGGTTTTGATGCGGCAATGTCAAAGGTGAGCGAAAAATGGGAGAATGAGTTGTCGATCATGTTTGGACGCGCAATTCGGGAAGTTCAATTGGGAAAGACACAGCGTGAAGCGTTGCGTGATATGGCAGATCGTATCGGCCTGCCTGAGTTGACAAGTTTTGTAGCGGCGGTGATCCAGAGCCAGATCCTTGGTGTGAGTCTGGCGAAGGTGTTGCGTATTCAATCCGACCAGATGCGCGTAAAGCGACGGCAATTTGCTGAAGAACTGGCGCATAAGGCTCCGGTTAAGATGATCATCCCCATGGCGTTGTTGACGTTCCCGTCCATCATGATCATTCTTATGGCTCCTGCCGCTTTCCAGATTGCGGGCGCTTTTGGACCATTTTTGGGCAATTAGTTACAAAAAAAATTTATGCAGGGGTAATGTTTGTGAATTGGGAATATATAGCCTATCGTTCATTTTGGGGCATGATTGATTTGCTCTTTCCTCCTCTATGTGGAGGATGTGACAAGCCCGGCTCCCGTTGGTGTTCAGATTGCCAAAAACGTGTAACCGTATTGAATGGGGTGTTATGTGAGATATGCGGTTTGCCGCAGAGTCAGCCGGGGGTATGTGGAGTCTGCCTTGTTGAGAAACCTTATTTTCGCGCATTAAGAGCCTGGGCGGTTTTTTCAGACCCGTTGAAACCCGCATTACACAAGTTGAAATATCGCCGCGATATTTCGATGGGTGATTCGTTCGCGTTCCAGATGGCGCCTTTTGTGAGGGACTTGAACTGGCCTATTGAAATGGTTGTTCCAATTCCATTGGGCAGACAAAGATTCAAGGAACGGGGATATAATCAGGTTGGAATGATCGCAAAACCGCTGGCACTGGCATTGGGTATGCGATACGCACCGAACGAGTTGATGCGGCGTAAAGAGACGCGCTCGCAGGTGGGACTGACAAAGATCGAACGAAGGGCAAATGTAAAAGATGCATTCCAGGCTGGGGCGGGGGTAAGCGGCAAATCAATCCTTATTATGGATGATGTCTCCACAACAGGATCAACCTTGTCGGCGGGCGCGGAAGCGTTATATTCCGCAGGCGCCAGGGACGTGTATGCGTTGACCGTCGCTCGTGCATTGCCTCAGCATGGTCTGACGCATGCATAGCGTTTTACGTATGTGACTCGATACCCCAATTTAAGGAGGACCTTATGTCCAACAAAGTTGAAGTTCAGACACGCAGCATCCGTTTGACCGAAAAAATTGAAGAGTATGTCAATAAAAAAGCGGGCAACCTTGACCATTACCTGCCCGCAATTGAAGAAGTGCGCGTGGAGTTATCCCATCACCAGGCAGCGCGCGATGCCAAGGATCGGAATGTGGCGCAGGTCACTATTTTTGGAAAGGGATTTACCCTGCGCACGGAAGAGCGCGCAGATGAGGCTCTCGCTGCGTTTGACCAGGCATTGGATAATATGCAGCGCCAGATCGAACGATACAAGGGGAAGCATTATCGCGGGCGTGGGGATGGGCGCTCCGCCGCGGAGGTGGCGGAGGATGTTATCGACGATGAAACGGGCGAGCTTTCCCCACTGTTTGCCCGCAGGAAGAAGTTTGTGCTTTACCCGATGAACGAAGAGGAGGCTGTGGTTCAGATGCGCAACCTGGGCCATGATAACTTCTTTATCTTTTACAATGCAGAGACAAGCAAGATCAATGTGCTGTATCGCCGCCGCAACGGAAGTTATGGGTTGATCGAACCGGAGCTTGGTTAAAGGATGAATGCAAAAGCGGGCTGGGAAACTTCTCAGCCCGCTTTTTTTGTTTGTCGAAGCAGGAGTTCGATTGCCAGAAAACAAAGCGCGAGCGCGGCCCATGCGATGACCTGGTTTTGATTAAGGCTGTTGAAGATCAACGAGCTGCCTTCGCGGAAAGCCTGGATGAAGAGTTGTGCGCCTGCTGTGAGTGCGGTATAGCTGAGGAAGAAAATGCCCGGGCGTGGACTCTGTTTTTGGAACCAGAGCAGGCCGAAGATTAAGAGCGAAGCGAGCGTCTCGTAGATTTGAGTCGGGTGGCGGATGGCGTTCCATAAATTAATTCCCCAGGGCAGGTCGGTTTCTTTTCCGAATGCTGTGCCTGCTGCGAGATGACTTAGCCCGATCCCGACCATGAGGATGGCAAAGAATAGGGTGAGCGCGTCAAGTGTGGGCCAGAGAGACAGGCCGCGGCGTTGGCCGTACATCGCCGCTATGATGATTGCCGCTGCGGCTGCCCCGATGGGATCGAAAATATCGGGGTTGATGGAGAGGATGCCTGCCGGACTTTTGATGAATATGGGGATGTTTTGCAAAACAAACGACAACCTTCCGCCGATGATGAAAGCGAGCAGACCATAGAAGGTAATGTTGTTTAATTCATCCCTGCTGAGGCCGTGACGTTCGGCGCGTTTTTCGGCGAGGGTGAGGCCAAGCCAGGCGGCAATGACCAGCAGGAGCATGTGACGGGGCGGGGCAAATAGATTTTGGAAAACAGCAAGCATGTTATTTCAATGCCTCTTCAATGCGGGTGCGGAGCAGGGCTTCGGACATGGGGCCGCCGATCACCACTTCGGTGATGATGCCAAGGCGGTTGATAAAGTACGATGACGGCAGCGAGCGCACTTGATATGCCGCGCCAACTTCGCTTGTTTCATCCAGCAGGATGGGAAACGTAAGGCCGTATTCACTGACGAATGGACCGATGGCAAAAGGATCATCCTGATAAGTCATATTCACGCCGAGAACAACGAACCCCTGGTCTTTATATTCATCGTACATTTTTTGAATGGCGGGCATTTCTGCGCGACACGGCGGACACCAGGTTGCCCAAAGGTTGACAAGCACCGCATTACCTTTGAGTTCGGAGAGTGTGTATTCTTCGCCTTCGGGTGTTTTGAGGGTGAAATCGGGTGCGGTGAATCCTGCCTGTGGTGCGGATGTTTTGCCCGATGCGGATGTGCCCGCCGGGTCGGAGCTGATGAATATCCACGATGCGCCTGCGGTGAGGATGAGAACGTAGAGAATGATTCTTTGAGAGAGGGTCATAAGTTTTCGACTTTTGGAAGTAAAATATAAATAAACCCTTTTTTCTGTTGTCTTTGTTCCACCATATCTTACTTATGCTTTTCACCAATTCGATCTACGCAGGCATCGACCCCACTTCGGGCCGCAAAACTTTTACGTATGCGGCGCTCGACCGTGATTTGAATCTTGTTGCGCTTGCGGACGGTGAAATGGAGGAAGTGTTGACGTTTCTTGCGGGGCAGGAGTCGGCAACGGTGGCGGTGAATGCGCCTGCGGGAGTCAACCGCGGACTGGTGCGAACGAAAATGAAAAAGGAGATGCTCACTCCGCATCAGATCCGCGGCGCCGAGTATCGTATGGCGGAATTTATTTTGCGCGAGCACGGCATTGCGGTTTCCGGTACGCCCGCCAGTGCGGCGGTTTGCCCCGCATGGATGCAGGTCGGTTTTGAATTGCACCGCAAATTAGGGAAGTTGGGGTTTAAAAAATTTCCCGAAAAAGATTCACCGCATCAACTTTTGGAGACGCATCCACATGCGGGGTATTGTGTCCTGCTGGGCGCTGCGCCGTTATCAAAGCCCACCCTTGAGGGACGATTGCAAAGGCAGTTGATTTTGTATGAACAGGGTGTTCAAATAAAAGACCCGATGGATTTTTTTGAAGAGATCACGCGCCATAAAATGATGAAAGGCATCTGGCCTGTTGAGTTGTTGTACCAGCCCGAACAGTTGGATGCTCTCGTTGCGGCGTTCACTGCCTGGCGTGCAGTCCACAAGCCTGAACAAGCCATTTCCATTGGCGATGAAAAAGAAGGAATGATCTTTCTACCCGAAAGAGAATTGAAAGAAAAATATTAAGCGGATGGTAAAATAGCCCCCATGACAACCCAGAATCTTCAAACACGCGCAATCAATACACTTCGATTTCTTTCAGCGGATAGCGTTCAACAGGCAAACTCCGGGCACCCCGGCTTGCCGATGGGCGGAGCCGCAATGGCATATACGATTTGGACTCGCCACCTGCGGCACAATCCGCGCAACCCAAAGTGGGCGGGACGTGACCGCTTCATCCTTTCGGGTGGGCATGGTTCCATGCTCCTTTACTCTTTGCTGCATCTGACGGGATATGATCTCCCACTTGACGAATTAAAAAATTTCCGTCAGTGGGGCAGCCTTACGCCTGGTCACCCGGAGTACGGACTCACCCCCGGCGTGGAAGTGACCACCGGCCCCCTCGGGCAGGGATTTGCGAATGGCGTCGGCATGGCAATCGCTGCTTCGCATCTCGCCGCCACTTTTAACCAGCGCGGCCACGAATTGATCGATCCATACATCTATGCCATCGTCACAGACGGTGACCTGATGGAAGGAGTCGCTTCCGAAGCTGCCTCGCTTGCGGGACATCTATCCCTTGGGCGTCTTATTTATCTTTACGACGACAATCACATTTCCATCGATGGCTCAACAGACTTGGCCTTCACCGAGGACCGCGCCGTCCGCTTCCGCGCATATGGCTGGCAGGTTTTGCGCGTGGAAGATGGCAACGATGTGGACGCGATTGACAAAGCCATTCAAGAGGCGAAGGCCGAACCGCGCCCAACCCTCATCATGTGCCGCACCACCATCGGTTACGGCGCACCGAAAAAACAGGGTACGGCCAAGGCACATGGCGAACCCCTTGGTGATGAAGAACTCAACGCCGCAAAAGATAATTTGGACTGGCCGAAGGAACCGCGCTTCTTGATCCCAGACGATGTGCTGGAGTTTTACCGCAAAGCTGTTGAAAAAGGCCGCGAACTTGAGTACGACTGGAAGATGAAGTTTGAAGCCTATACCCGTTTGTACCCCATACAAGGCGCGGAATTGCAGCGTCGTTTGAATGGCGAACTTCCCACAGACTGGGAATCTTCATTACCGAGTTTCCCAGCCGACGCAAAAGGCATGGCGACCCGCGCCGCGTCTGGCAAAACCATCAACGCGCTGGCCGCGAAACTCCCCGAACTCATCGGCGGCTCCGCGGATTTGGCTCCCTCGAACAACACAAAAATTGACAACAGCCCCGCCTTCCAAAAAGATTCCCATGGCGGGCGTAACTTCCATTTTGGCGTGCGCGAACATGCCATGGGGTCGGTGTTGAACGGCATGGCGGTTTTCGGCGGAGTGATTCCGTATGGCGGCACATTTCTTATCTTTTCAGATTACATGCGCCCTGCAATCCGTTTGGCCGCGCTGTCACATTACCCGTCCATTTTTATTTTTACACACGATAGCGTTGGCCTGGGCGAAGATGGCCCCACGCACCAGCCGATTGAACATTTGATGTCGCTGCGCTTGATCCCGAATCTCGTGGTCCTCCGCCCTGCGGATGCGAACGAAACTGCCGCCGCGTGGAAGATTGCCATCGAGCGCAGAAATGGTCCCACCGTGCTGGCGCTCACCCGCCAGGCTGTGCCGACTTTGGAAACGCCTGTACAGGTGGAAAAGGGCGCGTACGTCCTCAAGGATTTTGGAAAGCCAGAAATGATTTTGATGGCCTCTGGTTCTGAAGTTGGATTAATTTTGGAAGCCGCTCAAAAACTTGCGGACGAGGGCAAGGGTGTGCGTGTGGTTTCCTTCCCAAGCTGGGAACTGTTCGAGAAACAGGATGAGGCCTGGCGCGAGTCTGTTTTGCCGAAAAATATCCAGAAGAGACTCGCCGTCGAAGCGGGAGCAAGCCTCGGCTGGGAACGATACGCGTGCTCTGTCATCAGTATTGAAAGATATGGCGCATCCGCTCCCGCAAAAGTCATCTTTGAAAAGCTTGGTTTTACCGTTGAGAATGTTGTGGCAAAAGCGAAGGGATTGTAGTACCGACTTAAGTCGGTACTACGGAACTGATTATGAAAATAGCAGTTGGCTGTGACCATGGCGGTTTCCCGCTAAAAGATGTGGTGATCGAAGCCGTGCAGGCGGCAGGGCATGAAGTGATCGATGTTGGCACGTTCAGCGCCGAAGCGGTGGATTTCCCTGACTTTACTAAAAAAGTTGGCGAGGAAATTCAATCGGGCGGTGCCGAGCGCGGAATTCTGATCTGCGGCTCCGGGGTTGGCGCGGCGATTGCCGCGAATAAAATGAAAGGCGTTTACGCCTCGATTTGCCACGACACTTATTCCGCCGCGCAGGGTGTGATGCACGATGCGATGAACGTCCTTTGCATGGGGGGGCGTGTGATCGGGCCTGAACTGGTGAAAGTGCTCATCCCCGCGTTTTTAAATGCGCGCTATTTGGGCGTGGATAAAGAAGGCGAAAGGTTTGCAAGACGGGTGGGGAAGATTAAAGCAATGGAAAAAGAACGTGATGCGTAATTCGTAATCCGTAATTCGTTTGTTACGTTTCACGAATTACGGATTTTATTTTTTACAGAGTGTCGCATAAATTA
>JACPVB010000195.1 GCA_016191985.1 Chloroflexota bacterium
ACAATCGCGCCCGCGCTAAAACCAACCAGCGGCAGCCCCGCTTGAACCTTCTTTTTCAAATATGGCATCACCCCGCTGATATGCAAACGATGATTGAGCAAAAACGTGTTTCCACCGGGGATGTAAACCAGAGACGCATCCTGCAGAATATCCTCGATCTCTTTCTGGCGCATCAACTCGGCGTTAATGGTTTGCAAATGCGCCAAGCCTTTGAATGCAGCCTCATTCATCCCCAGCCATTTCTCCGCATATAACGACGCCAATGGCATGTACGCAATGACGGGATCGTCTTTATTTTCCAAATACGGGCGGCTGGCTTCGACAATATCATTGATGTCATTTCGGCCGGGGGTGGAGAAGAGATGGAGGTTGGGAGACATGGGAAACTTTCAACCTTCAACCTTCAACCTTCCAATAATCACCTTCCTCAATTCCTCCTGCACCGACTCCCACTTCTGGTCCGAGTTGACCACCATCCAGCGATTCGGTTCTGCTTTCACCATCTCCAAATACCCGGCGCGGACTCGTTTGTGGAATTCCACAGTATAGGCATCCATGCGATTCCATTCGACTTCATTTTGCGTTTTGCGTTTTAGACCGATCTCTACTTCAAGGTCAAGCAAAATGGTGAGGTTGGGAGTCAAACCACCTGTGGCGTATTTGACCAGCGCGCGGACTTGATCTAAATCCTGCTGGTGTCCATAACCCTGATAGGCAATGGTTGAATCATAATAGCGGTCTGAAATAACGATCTCATCATCCGCCAGGCGCGGCTTGATGACCTGCTCCACGATCTGCGCACGCGCGGCCTGATAGAGCAGGGTTTCCGTGCGTGGGTGCATTTCCGCATTTTTCAAATCATGCAAAATATCGCGGATCTGTTCGCTGATGGAGGTTCCGCCCGGTTCGCGGGTGGGAAACACGATATGCCCTTGCTCGCGCAGGAATTCAACGAGATGGGGAATGTGGGATGTCTTGCCGGAGCCTTCGGGGCCTTCGAGTGTGATGAACATGGGTTATCCGTAGGGACAGGGCTTGCCCCTGTCCATGGTTTTATTTCCCGAAATAATAATACAAAAAGGGCGACCGCGAGGATCGCCCCTACATTTACTCCCTAAAAATCCTCACATGCCTTCGCGGTTCCTTCCCATACGAATGACTCACCAACTCGGCGTTGCGCGCCATTTCATGTTGGAGTCTTCGCACGAGCGAGGGACCGGGCGGCAGATCCACCCAGCGCTCGCCATTTAATACAGCGGCAATGGCTTGCTGGGTTTCATGGCGGACATCGTCCATTGCATCGCGCGGGTGCTGCTGTTCGGAGAGGTTATACAGGTCGCCAAGGAACTGCTCCACTTGCGCCACCGTGTTCGCGCGCAGCACATAAATGGGCATGCCGCGTTGTTCGGCTTCGATGACGGTCTGTTCGCGGTTGCGATAATACGTCCGCAAAGTGACGAGCACGTTGGCTTCGTTCACATCGGTCACCACCACGGCGGGCACGCCGAGTCTCTTGGCAGCTTGCATCAGTCGATTGCGGGCCACGCCATAGGCAAAGACTCGCACGGTCTGCAATTTTGCGCTGATGTTCGAGGTTGCAACGACGGGCGGGTTGATCGACTCGGAGCGTGGCGAATGGTCCTCGAGAACAGGAACAGGCCTGCCCGGAGTCTGATCGAAAGGCTGACGTCGAGTACGAGGCGATTTCGGTTCCACTTTGGTGGTGGGCTTGGGCAGCGTGGCCTTTTCGATCTGCACCTGTCCCGCTTCATCGCGGGTGCGAATCTCCGGCGACATGGGCACGTCACGCAGAAGCGCATCCACAGCGGACATGATATCGACATGGACAGCAAATCGTTCGCGGTGCTGGATTTCGATCAGGACATCGAAGGTGGGCGGAGCGCGTCTTTCCAAAACTGTTTTCTGGGTGCCGCGTCGACGGGCTTCCTCGTCTGACAGAGTGACCGCTTCAATGCCGCCGACAAGGTCGCTCAGCGTTGGGTTGAGCAAAAGATTATCAAGGGTCTGACCGTGCGCCGTACCGATGAGCTGCACGCCGCGCTCGGCGATGGTGCGCGCAGCGAGGGTTTCTAACTCGCGCCCGATCTCGTCAATGACGATGACTTCGGGGTTGTGATTCTCAACGGCTTCGATCATCACTTCATGTTGAAGCATCGGCTCGCGGACCTGCATTCGGCGTGCCTTGCCAACAGCGGGATGCGGCACATCGCCATCTCCACCGATCTCGTTGGAGGTATCGACGATGACAACACGTTTGTTTTCAGCGAGGATGCGCGCGGCTTCGCGCAGAAGGGTGGTCTTGCCAACGCCAGGGCGGCCAAGAATCAGCACGGACTTGCCCGATTCGATGATATCTTGAATAATGTCCACAGTGCCGTAGACGGCGCGCCCCACACGGCAGGTTAAACCGACGATGGCCCCGCGCCGGTTGCGAATGGCGGAGATGCGGTGGAGCGTGCGCTCCATGCCGGCGCGGTTATCGGCGTCGAAGTCGCCGATACGCTCGGTGATATGGTCAATTTCTGTGCGGGTAATCTCTTTTTCAGAAAGGGTGATTTCACCCTCCACAAATCGCGCGGCGGGCAGGCGGCCAAGGTCAATGACGATCTCGATCAATTTGTCGCTGTTATTGGCCTTTTCCACCGCATGGCGAAGGTTGGTTGGGAGGACATCCAGGAGAACGTCTAGATCGTCTGTAATTCGATGTTGGGTCATATGTTAAGTTTCAAATTTCAGGTGTCAGGTATCAAGTGACACGTTAATACGAAAAAGGAAAGAAGAAAGAACTTTGCTCGCGTGGGTTTGAAACTACGCGGCTTTTCGGTTTGGAAAATTAGTGGGAAATGTTGAACATGGCAATGATCCTGCCTCGTCGAGAAATGTCACGCGCCAGGTGTAGGTCACGTGCAGGGATATTATAGCAGTGTCTCGGCTGGCAATAAATTAAAGACTTGTGTTAATTTTGTCGAGTTGTCAGACGAATTTTCCCGCTACATAGCCAATCTTGATTTATTTTGATCTGAGATAACTTTGTGCGGCGGCAAGAAATTCGCGGGCCTGTTCAATGATTTCCTGCACGTCTTCCAAAATAAAATCAGAAGTTGCGCCATAATCTCCGATAATCCTTTGGCTGAAGGTGGTTACAAGCCAGCGCTGATATTTTGGGTCAAACTCACCTGTTTTCACAAAATGTTGGGCAAATGCTCCATGCACACCGCCATGTTTACTGAAATACATATCTTTTTCACCCAATAGGGCGCTCGCAATATAAAACATGGCGTAATAGACGCGGCTTATTGCAAAATCAAAGTCTCCATCCGCCATTGTATTTTCTGCATTATGAATGGCGCGCTCCGCTTTTGTCAGTAACTCGGCAGTTTCCTGTTTCAAATTGCCACCCCCTCTTTTTTGACATTACGAAGCAGCGGGAATTTATTCATTTTCCATTCGCTTTCGCGCATGAAGAGAGGGCTGACCGTTATTTCAAAATCCAGGGAAAGGTCACCTATCAATTGGCTGATGCGGCGAAGCTCAGCCGCGCGGCGTTGAAAGTCGTTCAACACCACGAGCACATCCAAATCCGAGCCATCCTTGTTGTCACCGCGTGCATAGGAACCATACAAATAGACAGAATCCAATTGTTCGCCATAGATGCGAACGAGACCTGTTTTTAGTTCTTTGAGGAGTCTTTTAATCTGTGGTGACATTAGTCCAACTCGATTACTTAATCTGTATTATAGCAGTGCCGCAGTCAGTGCACCTACACCTGCTGGCTTGTCACGCCAAGTGAGGCATATTTCCTCTTCCAATTTTTAAGGACAAGGAACACCACCGGCAGGTTCGGGCCGACCCCGGAGATGCGGATGTATTTTTTGCTGGTCAGGTCGACCCGCACAAAATAGTTCTTGCCGTTGCGGGTCTGGGTGTAATTAAGGCTTAGGGACGCGACCTCATGTGCGCGAATAGATTTTTCGCTGAAGAAGTATTTGATAAACAGGGTATCCCCTTCAATGTTCAGAGATTTTGGCAAGGAGAAT
Source organism: Chloroflexota bacterium (assembly GCA_016191985.1). Taxonomy (GTDB): domain Bacteria; phylum Chloroflexota; class Anaerolineae; order Anaerolineales; family Villigracilaceae; genus Villigracilis. The sequence continues at coordinate 4,059 of JACPVB010000195.1, forward strand.
GTTACGTACGCAACAAAAAGCGCAATGATCAAAAAGAAGATGAAAATAACCACCCCTGCACCGGACTGGGTCAAAAGGAAAAAGCCCGTCCCCACTACAAACAGGGCAATGACGGCCAGCAGGATGTACCCATACCAATTCCTGGTCATTTCTCTGTAGTCCTGGGGTGTGAAAAGGTCGGGACGCTTGCTGCCGATAAACTCAACCACTTCGTTGTAACCAGCCAATTGTGAACTGGGCGCTACGGTTATATCGCCATCCAGATTATGCAACTTAATGGAATATCCCCTGCCTGAAACGCGGTTGATCTCACTCCATTTCAATGACTTTGCACCCAGCAGACTTTGAGTGGAAATTTCATCGTCCGAGATCGTTGTTTTCACGGTCACCGAATACAGAGAGAATAGAAAAACCAGCACAAAAAATACGGCAAACGGCAGGGTGGAAACAGAATCGGCTCCATCAAACGATACGACCATCCCAACCGCCAGGGCGCCAAAGATCAATAACAACATCACAAACTGAAAAGGGGAATGACGATAGGTGCGCGGTTCATTAAGCATGGGTATTTTTCCTTTGGCTGACTCTATCATATTTTGTAAATATTTTTACCGCCAGGAGCGTGAGGTTTTTCTTTGATTTTGTAGGTAATGCTTACAGCGTGACCGCCCCGTTACAAACATGGCCTACAGCGGATTTTTTGAAATGAAACTTTTTCATAGATGCTCTGTAGCAAAAGGCTTTTAAATCATTTCAAATCCATCATCCTCCCTTCCTATCCTGTATAATTGAAAACATGTCCCTTTCTGATGACCCGATCATTCCAACGGAGCCGCCATCCCGTCCGCGAGAGGAAATTCGCAACCGCCGCAGGCGCGCCACGCGCCGTTCCTCCATCCCCCGGGATGCAGAGGGACAGGCCACACTCATCTCCGATCTTTCACGCCGTGCGTATCCGTCCTTTGAATTATTCATCTTCTCGCTTGTGTGCGGCGCGATCCTTGGGCTGGGATTTTTGCTTGATTCACAAACCGTGCTTTTGCTCGGTATCCTCGTCGCACCGTTAATGACTCCCTGGGTGGGATTCCTGCTCTCCATCCTGACCGGCTCACCGCGTTTTCTTTTTGAAACCATCATGGCATTGCTCATCAGCGCCGCGCTAGTCTTTGCCGGCGGCCTGCTCACGGGCTTTGCGGCGCGCCTCTTCATGCCGATGACTCTCACCAATGTCTTCATTCATTCGCGATTGTGGCTTCCCGCATTGGTGGTGCTTGCCATCGGCGCAGTCACACTGGTTGCATCCTTTGCGCGTTCCGAGGAAAAACCGTTCCTGCCGAGCGTGCTGATTGCCTACGTTTTTTATCTGCCCATCAGTGCCGGTGGTTTTGGGCTTGGCTCCGGTTTGGAAGGCGTATGGCCGCAGGGCCTGCTTGTATTCCTTGCGCATTTTGCAATGGCTGGCGTGCTGGGTCTCATCACGTTGTATGCCTTAAGGCTCCGCCCGTCGATGGGGGGAATCATCTTCAGCGGAGTCGCATTCCTGCTCTTCGCGTGGATTCTGTTTGCTTTAATGGGATCAGGCTTCCCGTCGACGAATGAAGCGGCGGCAGCAATTTCCACGCCCACGACTCAAGCATCCCCGCTCCCTGCTTCAAGCGCGACCTCGAGCCTGCCATCCACGACGACAAGCAGTCCCCGCCCTTCCAGCACTTCCGCTCCGCGTACCCCCACAAATTCTCCTGCACCAGACGGAACGATCACAGTGACGGAGGAAACTCCCAGCCCCGTGCCGTTGACCATTGAAGTGACCCTGCCCGCCACTGAAACCCCCACCATCACATTGACCATTCCCGCCGCCCCAACCTATGGGAAAGTTGCCGCCAATGAAGGCGGCGGTGCGAACCTCAGACAGACCCCAGGCGGAAAATATGTAATGACCCTGCTCAACGGCACCATTGTGGAAACCTATTCAGATTTCACCGAGGTAAACGGGGTAACGTGGGTGCATGTGTTTGTGACGGTCAATGGACAACGTGTGGAAGGCTGGCTGTTAGAGTCGGTGGTGGCTTATGCCACGCCCGCACCAGATTTTGAAGCCTCCGCCACACCGACCTTTGGCGTGACCCCCGCTCCATAGTTTTCATATCAATTTTTAAAAAGGAAAATCAATGCCCATTCATTTTGGCACCGACGGCTGGCGCGCCGTCATCTCAGACAGTTTTACATTCGGCAATTTACGGATGGTCTCGCAGGCCATCGCAGACGCAGTGGCTTCCGACCATTGGGATAAATCCAACCATGTGGATGCCACGAAGATCGTGGTCGGCTACGATACACGCTTTCTCTCTGACCGTTTTGCGGGTGAGGTGGCGCGTGTGCTGGCCGCCAATGGTTTTACCGTTCTGCTGGCTCAATCCGATTCGCCCACACCCGCCATTTCATATTCGGTGAAACACAACAATGCCATCGCGGGCGTGATGATTACCGCCTCGCATAATGCGCCGCGTTATAACGGCGTAAAATTGAAGGGCGCGTTTGGCGGCTCGGCTCTCTCCGAACAATGCCGCCGTGTGGAAGTGTACATCAACGACAACGAAGAGCAGGCGCGCGGCCCCAACCTGATGGATTTCAAAAAGGCGCGTGAAGCGGGTTTGATCCAGAAGTTCAATCCATTGCCCGCTTATTTCGACCACCTGCGAACCCTGATCAACACCGATATTATTGCGGACAATCCCCAACGCTTCGTGGTGGACGCCATGTATGGCTCCGGGCGCGGCGTGATCAAATCCTTTTTACAGGGGACAGGCTGCGAGATCGCCGAGATCCGCGGCGAGATGAACCCCGGCTTCGGCGGCGTGCATCCCGAACCGATTGCAAAAAATCTCGGCGCATTGGCAAGCGCGGTCAGTTCCGGTGTTGGCAACTTCGGCGTGGTGACAGATGGCGACGCGGACCGCATCGGCGCAATGGACGAACGTGGAAATTTTGTCGACCCGCACAAGATCATGGCTCTTTCATTGAAATATCTGGTTGAAAAACGCGGTATGAGCGGCGCAGTGGTGCGGACCGTCTCCACCACGCGCATGATCGACCGTCTGGCAATCCGTTACGGTTTGAAATTGTACGAGACCCCCGTCGGCTTCAATCACATTGCCGATTACATGATGAAGGAAGATGTGTTGATCGGCGGCGAAGAATCGGGCGGCATTTCCTTCAAGGGACATATTCCCGAAGGCGACGGGCCCATCATGGGATTGCTGTTGGTCGAGATGGTGGCCGAGTCGAAAAAGCCGCTCATTGAATTGGTGGATGATTTGCTTGCGGATGTCGGTCCAGCCCTTTATGAGCGCGTGGACTTGCGCCTTAGTCGTCCCGTTGCCAAAGCGGAGATGACAGAGTTCCTCACCAAAAAAGCCCCAGCCGAGATCGGCGGACAAAACGTGCAGGAGATCAGTCAGCGTGACGGTGTCAAGTACATCATGGCCGATGATTCGTGGCTGCTCATCCGCCCATCGGGCACGGAACCCGTCCTGCGTGTGTATGCAGAGGGACGTTCACAGGGAATGGTCAAATCCCTGATAGGATATGGAAAGACGGTGGCTGAAACGGTTGTGTAGGATGCGATTAGATCCGATAACACGGCAGGCTTTAATGTGAAGCTGCTATATAAAAAAGGACAGCCGAGTTGCTGTCCTTTTTTTCATGCGGGAAAATTTTCTATCTTATATTTGGTGAAAAACGCAGCCGGCGCGCCAGCAGGATGACAATTACAAAAGCCAGGGCCATCACAACCATTCCGGGCACGCCATAATCATCAATGAAGCCGGTGTTGGGCAGGGCCGTGGTGGTCGGGACAATAGTCAACTGGGCGGCGGCGGCCTGGGTCAATGCCGCGCCGACAGTGGCTGTGGCAGCGGCGGGAGTGCCGTCCAATGAGGCGGTTCCAGCAGAGGCATCTGGGGTGAGGGTGGCTTTGGCAACATTGACGACCGCCGTCGGCTCGGGTGTGGATGTGGTGGTGGGCAATATCGAAGCCTCGAAGGTGGCGGTCAACGCATCATTGATAAAGTTATTAGACGCCTGGGCGGTCAGGGTAGCATTTGCGGCTTCGGCTTGAGCAGTGTTACTTCCTCGTAAACCAAACAGGTATACCCCCACAAGGCAGGCAATGGAAAGCAGGATGATCCCGCCTAAAATACCGACGGCAACAAGAAAAGTGCGGTTGTTGTTCGACTCTTCGGGCAGTTGGGCATCGTCAGATTCATCAAAATTGGTTTCATCGAAAGACATGTAACACTCTCCTGATTATTTTTCAAAGACCCTGATGGTCTCCTTGCAATCAAAACTGCGTTTTTGTTGAAGTTTTTTTTTCGCAAATTTTTCCGATGGTTCACTGAAAAATCTTTAGAGGCCGCGATTGCGGGATTATTATCCCACAACTTCAAGGTTTACGAGAGGCGCAGTGACCGTTTCGTCGTTCTCAAGTTTTACTTCCGCGGCAGGCGCGCGCAGACCGCTCGGCAGAGTGCTCAACCCGGGTTTGATGGCGATAATCGAACCGATCATTCCCATGAACGGCGGACGCCTCATCCGCACCTGCAAGCCCGGCGCGAAGGTTTCCACTTCCCTCGGCGCGGGCGGGTTCGATGAAATGGGAAGGGGAATGATCACTTCCGGCTTTGCACCGCTGTACCGGTCGAACATTTCCGCGTTTACCGTCACGTCCCGTTTGGCATTCGTGCTCAACAATTTAAATGCGGCGGAATTCATCGGCAGGGCGCCGAATCCATCCGTGATCATGATCGGGTAACGCATCTCACGCGCGGTTTGAAGCAGGGATGGAAAAATGCTGGAAAGGATCAACCCGCGCACAGGCAGGTCGGCAGCGGCTTGCAGGGTCTCCGCATCCTTCACCATGCCTCCCAAAATAATGGAACCGCGCAGGCTGATATCCAGTTTGGCGGTGGTTAGAACGCCATCCTGTTTTTCAGCGATATTAACCAGCAAACCCGAGTCGATGCGCCCGTTACCCCACACGCCCTGCACCAACGCGCCCGCTGTTTGGATCACAGCGCCGCGATTTGGCATCACTTCAATGATCGTGCCGGGAATACCGGCCCGTAATTCCATTTTGGTCTCGCCCACTTCCATCAACACCTGGCCGCCGCCCACAGCCACCACACGTCCTTCGCGCGGGGTGCGAACGGAGCGCGGGAAGAGTCCTTTGCCCACGGCAATCTCAACGCTGGCCGCAAGCTGATCGTCCACCTTGCATTTGATCAGTCGGTCGGCGGCATTGGGAGATACGCGCAGGATGCGCGCCACATCCAAAAGAATATGTTCACGCGCCCATTTTGTTTCGGCAACCACATCGTTCGGGCTGACCTTTTGATTCGGGCGCACGAGCACAGTCCCTGAAACGGGCAAAAGCCGTTCACGCACTATGGAAGTAAGTCCGACAATATGATTAACAGGCGCCTGCATCTTCTACTCGCCTCCGAGGGTCCAATTCCATTTTTTGATCAATTCACGCCGCCGCACCGTATCGGATGGAAGTTCCAACGGGCGGCCACGCCCATCGAAGACCACGCCTAACGCCCCGCCGCTTACTGGGATGGTCCCACTGCGGCCGGGCCCAAAGCCGACATCCGCTCCGCGCAAGCCCTGGATCGTGAGCTTTCCCGTTTCTCCAATTGCCAATGGCAAAGTTTCAAGCGTGCCATACTTCAAATCCACACGCGCTTCCGCGCCGTTCTCGTAGTTCAATTTCGCTTTCAGAATCAGCGTGCCGTAACTGGCGGAAACCACCGGTGAAACAATCGTGCCCACGCTAAGGAACGCGCCGGATTCCAATACCTGCACAGGCAGGATGTTGTTTTGTGAAGCCGCCGCACCCAACAGGGGCAGCAGGTTGTTCTGGTCGAGGATGACCGTGGTCACACCCACAGGCTGGATCGAGTCAAGGAGCAGGAGCAGGTTGTGGCCGGGGCGCGAAGCGTCGCTCAACGCGCCGCCTCCAGCGAGGATCGGCTCGAAAAGTGGAGTCAGGTTTGGTTTGATCGAGGCGATGTTCTGCGGAAAATCACGGCGCGCAGACTGCATCGCAAGGTATAGGGCCTGTCTCGCAACCGCCTGAGACATGGCCAGGTCTTCGCGGGTGGCTGCAATCGTGGAAGGGTAGAGGGATTTTTGATACAGGTAATCGCGCAGCACGCCATTGGAAATATCAAGCGATGACCAACGCAAAATTTCTTCAAGTGTTGTGTAATTGAGCAGGCCTGGCAGGTTTTCGCCCAAACCAAATTGCGGCGAAACCTTCAGCGTGGATTTGCCGTTGAAGCCCGCGGCAATGACCGCCGCAGATGCGCCAAGGTCCACACTTAAGATTCCTTTTTTGGAACCGTATACTTTTGCGAGGAAGCGCACCATACGCCCGGTGGCATACGCGGTGGGAAGCATGTGCCCGCCCGACCATAAGTCCAAAAGATCCACGCCTTTGATCTGCCGCTTGCGGATGTTGATGAACATGCGCGCAAGTTCACGTTCCGCAGGATCGATATCTTCGGTTTCAAGGGATGGCCGCACATTGGGGCTGAAATGCAGGGAAGTGGCAAGCTCGCCTACCAGGGTCTTGACCTCCGCGCCCATCTTTTCGTTGCCCGCAAACAACACGGCGGGGCGTTTTTCCTGGGGCAGAAGAAAGCTGGCGAGACCGATGGGTTCAAGTAATTTTTGAATGGAAAGCGATGCGCCGCCGTCGGTGCCGCCGGTGATCAGAACGAGATCGGGCCGCAGGCGCAGGATGCTGTCTATTTGCTGGTCGGGCCTGCGCTGGTCGTTCAAGCCGATGGTATCCACAATGCGGGTATAGGTGGATTCCGTCAACCTGCGGGCGCTTTCCAGCGAGACGTCCTTGAGCAGGCCGACAACGACCGTCTTGACAACCGGTCCTGCAGACAGGGTGACGACCAGCGCATCCACACCGGTCCCATTGGACTGGCTCGGCGTAATCAATCCGCGTGAAGCATCCAGCAGATTTTTCCCCAATATCTTTTGCAAACTCATGATGGCGTTGCGCGCGCCTTCCGCCACATCCTTGAAAGGAGCTTCCGCTGTGGTAGGCGCAGTACCGGATGCCACAAAGCGATATTCGCCTTCGATGACATCAAAAAGGACAGCGCGTGTATTCGCCGCGCCGACATCGATTGCGAGCAGGGAGTTACCGTCAACCAGTGAGGATGGCATGATTGCTAAAAATTCCCGAAGAGTTTAAAGAAGTTGATGAGGGATGAAATGCGTTCGATCAATGCGGTGAGCGCGGCGGCGTACACGCCCGCAAAGATCGCACCCAGCGTAATGCCGATAAAGATACGTCCCACCCAGGCAATAATTTCGATCACCTTCGGACGGCGCATGGAACCGTCCGCTTTGGGGCTTGCGCCGAAGTGGAAATAAACCAGCGAGAAGATCGTCCCAGCGAGGACAATCGACCCGTTGCCTATCGCCTCCATGAAGCCGATGTTGCGTGACGCGGCAGCGTTCAGGTCGAAGAAATTAATGGTCGCTTCCACCTGGGGGATAAGCGTGCCGATGACCGCTCCAGCCAGGATCACCGCTGCGCCTGCGCCGACCAAAAAGGCCATCGTCATGCGCGCAACGCCAGACAGGCGTGACGAGGCTTTCATGAAAATAAACAGCACACCGAGCAATGGGACGGCTGCAAATATCTTTTCGTTAAGCGAACCGAACCAGAGTGGGTACCCCAAACGTGGGATGAGCACCTGCCAAACCGCAATTGCGGCCACATATCCCGCAGACACCCCAACGAAAAGGTAAACCGCAATTCGGAAGAGGGGGTTATCCCCTATCAGGTAACTGAAGATAAGGATGGTAAATATAAAGCTGATAACGCCGATGATCAGGTCGGGAGAAAAGGTCATTCTATTTTGCCTCCCTTGCTGAGGCGCGGTCTCGCAGGCCCAGGGCTAAATTCCATAAACCACCGCCCAACACCAACGACATGGCAAGCAACATGCCGAGGCTGTAGGCATCCCAATAATTTCGCGCAGTGCCGGGACGCCCGGCGTTGTTCTGCTCGAACACTGCCCCGCCATATAAACCCGCCACCATGCCGCTGACCTGCTGCGAGTCGTAATATGGCTGGATCATGGGCGCGGCTTGTGCGCTGGTAATCACCACAAATGGAATATTGCCGCGCGCCGACTCAGTCTGTTCGATCCACACGCGGGCAGATTCAGCGTTATCTGTAATCAAAACCAAAGCCGCAAATTGCGAAAGCGAAGATACGCCCTCCAGCGAAGCAGAAGCCCAGGCCGGTTGCAGGGACATATCCAGCGGGCTGATGATATGCGGGTTTTGCGCAAAAGCATGAATGCCCAACTGTCCGCCGGGCAGGTAGCCCAGATTCAGGTAGGAGAATCCGCTATTTTTGTAATGCTCAGCCAAAGGTCCAGAAACGAAGCGCTCTGCCAGAATTGCACCTGTTTCGTTGGTGGAAATAAAAGTCAAACGTGGATGGCTATAAAAGATCATTTGGTCAAAGAACGGAGCGGCGGCGGCTTCTATTTCACCAACGCGGGAGGCTTCGTAATCGACAGCCACCAGCACCGCCCCATCCGCCGGTATGGCGCGAGCCACATCCACGGCACCGCCGACTTCACGCGGAACACCCACAGGCATGGAAAAGATCGGTGCAGGCAGCAGCAAAGCAGCGATGACGACCACAAAAACCATAAAGAAAAGGAACCAGCGTAAACCGCGCGAACCCCTCAGCGTGGAAAAGGAAGCGATTGGAACAGGGGCAGTTTCAGCCGCGAGGATTTGCTCCAGTAATTCGGCATGAGCCAATTGCTCGTCACTGGTTTGCAATCGGATCGAATAAGGCTTGGGCTTGCTGGTGGGTGAATAGCCCGGCACCGCCGGCAGCACGCCTTGCAAACCCGCCAGCGCCCCGCGAGACTCCAGGGTTTGGTCGCTGCTGACAAATGACGATGATAATGAGGGCAACGGCTCGTCCACCGGGCGCATGGCCTGCACCCACGATGGCAATTCGCCCGGAGCGATCGCATCGGTATTTGTGATCGGCGTCGGGCTGGAGGATGCGGGCAGATCCATTGCATTCGAAAGCCAGTCCGGCATTTCCGTGAACAGCTCATCCGTGGTCTCGCCTTTCGCTTCTTCTACAAAAGCTGGCGGTACCTCAAACGGCGTCTCTTTTTCAGGCGCGGGCGTCTCTGCGGTTGTGAAAGTGTTGAGCCAATCCGGCGAATCAAACGAAGCATCAGCCGGTTCAGCTTCAGCCGCTGTTTTTTCCTCGGGCTGTTCAAAAATGGATGCCTGCGGCGCGGCGGCTTTCAACCAATCAGGCAAGCCGGCAAGCGCATCCTCGTCTTTTGCGGGTAAATTTTCTTCTTCCTGCGCGGCTGGCAAAGGAATCGTCTCTTCATTGCCAGACAACCAGGCAGGCAGTTCGCCAGTACCTGAATCTTCGGCTTCCTTTTTCAACCATTTCGGAGTCGTATCTTGAAGTGGCTTGGCGGCGCTTTCACCCTGATCGTTCAACCAGGCGGGCAATTCATCTTTGGAGGAAGGATCAAACGCCTCCACCTCACTCGAAGCTGGTCCTGTAAAAGCGGCAGAGTCGGTGCTTTGGTTTTTATCTTCCATACCTCGCAGCCAGTCCGGGGTGTCTTTGAGTTCATCCGCAGGTGAGTCCGCCGCTATTTGGCGCAACCAATCCGGTGATTCGGATGCCTCCGGTGGGAACGCATTCGATGAACTATCGAAGGACGGGGGCTGTGCTTTTTTGGCATCATCTTCCGCAGCCATGCGGCGCAGCCAATCTGGCGTATCGTCGGCGGCGGATGTGGAAAAAATATCGTCAACCGCGGGCGTTTCGGCAGCCTTTTCCGTAGGCTTGGAATCATCCGCATCACGGAACCATTCGGTCAGTTCATCTTTTTCATCGGCTTGTGATCCGGTTGGAGTCAAACTTGCCAGCCAAGAGGGAGTCTCCGCGTCACCCGCAGTTTCCTCCTGGGCAAAGTCGGCCTTATCTCCTAATTCAACCCAGCGCACCTCGGATGATTCTGATGTGGATTTTTTGGGTTTGGGCGCCGCGCCAGTGATACTGGCCAGCCAGTCCGGCGTTTCATCTTCATCGCCATCGGCAGCCTGGGACCGCAAACCAGCCAAAAGGTCTTCTGTGTGAGATGCAGGCTGGGTCTGCCCGGGTTTTTGTGAGGCCTGTTGCCCTTCCTGTTGTTCGGTATTTCGCGCCGAGTCGCGCGCATCCCTTAGCCATTGCGGCAGGATCGGCTCGAGTTCAGCGGTATTTTTTTTGGTTGGAATCTGGCCGGGTTTAATGGGCGCATCCACACCCTTGAGAGGCCCGCTGCCCGGTTGCAGGCGAGACTGGCAATGCTGGCAAAATTCCTGGTTCGCCGGATTGCTTTCACCGCAAACGGGGCATTTGATAATCTCCGCCATTATTGCCCCCCGTACGGACGGTCTACGCCGAACAGTACACGTATGCCGGTGGTCAATGTGCCAAGCGCCACGCCGATCAAAATTCCGCGCGCGCCACCGAGGGCGAGGATCTGGCTAACCCAGGGACGGATCAACGTGCCGATCAAAGGAATATCACCGGACCGCATCGTAGCAGAACCAAGGAAAAGCAGGGCTGCTGTCACCAAAAAGACGATGCCCATCATGTCTGTGCGACGGCGCAGGAGGCGGATGGCCGCATACAGCAGGGAGATGGTCAGCACACCCATCAACGCGGCTTCGGCCGGGATGATGATGCCGCTCAACACAATTTGCATTGCAGAATGCTGGGGGCGTAGGAGAATGCCGATAGTAAACGTGGCAACCAACCCGATGACAAGAAGCGCGCTGTAGGTGCTCCCTTTTTCACCACGGCGAATTTTATCTGTATGGACTGAAATCAAATTAAATATCCCCACCAGTGCGGCAGCCCCCGCAAGGATGATGGCCCAATTCAACAAAAGGGTTTGCACATCCGCCAGGGCCGGGAAGAAATAACCGCCTAATATCAAAACGCCAGTTGTAATGGCAATGAACGCAGTAATGACTCGCATTAGATGACCCCGAAAAATTTCGCCGCCGCGCCGACTAGGAGGGCGAGGATAATCAGCCAGCGCAAAATATCCTGTACAGTCAGGCTGGCGATGTGTGTTGCACCCGCGCCGAGATAGGCGCCAGCGGCAAACAATTCCTCACCGATCAATGCATCCTGAGTGTTTGCAAAAAGAACAGCCTGCCCGCTAAGGTTATCGCTTGCGCCAATCATGGTTACGCTTTCACGGTCTGAGGCATCGGCAAGCAGGGCCGCTTCAGGACCAAAATGCCCGAGCATGACGTTCGTGGAAACTTTCTCGTTTTGCGCAATGTGCATTGCACCGGCCGCAAACCCAAAGGGACTTAACCCGGTAATGCGGCCTGCAGTTGGGACATACAATTCACTTACGCCGGCAGCTTGATACCCAGCCTGCAAGGTATCCTGTGTAAGCAGGCCAAGCACAGGGTCACCGGAAGAGGCAACTACGGGCATGTCACTGACGGATGTTTTTTCCGCAATGATCCGCAGGGTTGCCAACCCAGCCAGCGCCGAGCCTCCGCGCGCATCCAGCAGGCTCCCGCGCCCAAGTGAAATATGCAGGCGGGTGCCGTCTTCCACACTTAGTCCTAACATGCGGTATAGGCGGGTTAGGGCGGGGATGTCACGCAGCCTGGCGGGGGAATTTCTTTTCCATAAAGTAATCCCCAGCAAAAGTGCGGCGGTAAAGACAATCACCAACAAGGCGGTCATTGGCCTGCTCCCTCGTGCTCCAGGAAGAATGCAAATGCACGCGCTTCTGTTTCCTCTTCAAGTGTTTCCGCAAGCGCGATCAATTGATCGCTTTTTACAAAACCGCCGCTAAAATAAATCGCCTGCGCTCCAAGCAAGGCAAGAGGACTTCCTGCTTCAAGGAACGAGGCGACCAGATTGTGAAGTTGATATCGGCGCAAGGACTCAGCCCAGCGCGGCCAAAATTCGCGCGGTGACTTCATAGTTAATGCGAGTATAGCATAATTTCATGGCCGACCCGCATGGCCTTTATGGGAGAAAGATTACAGTTATATAAAATTTTAAACCATCAATCAGGGCGCAATGGTTGTACCGGATAATATCTCCGCATCCTTTGGGATGACAACGATGCCATCGCGAACATACCAGTTTACATTTTCCATATCCGTGTTGCGCGGGAAGGGGCGGATGGTGACATTACTTCCAATGCGCGCATTTTTATCGAGGATCGCGCCTTCGATGTAACAATTCGCGCCAATGCCAATGGGCAGGCCTTCGCGGTCGCGTTCATAATAATCCGACCCCATCACAATGCTGTCCTTGATCACACATCCCGCTGCAATCTGGCTGCGAATGCCGATAATGGAATGAGTAATCTCGGATTTGAGAATGCGACTCCCTTCCGCAAGTAGAACATTTTGCAGCCTGCTATCCTCCACAATGGAGCCAGGCAGGAAGCGTGTATCGGTATAGATGGGAAGTTTTGCATCGTAAAAATTAAAGGGTGTTTCAGGAGTGGTCAGCGCAAGGTTGGTCTCGTAGAACGAGCGGATCGTCCCAATGTCCTGCCAGTATCCATCGAAATCGAAACCAAAGACAGCATGCGAGGTGATTGCCTGTGGGATGATGTCACCGCCGAAATCATCGTGGTTGGGGAAGTTCGTCAATAAATCCACCAGCACTTTTGTGTTGAACATGTAAATGCCCATGGAGCCGAGGAACGGTCTCAGCGGGTCGTCACGGCTGACAAATTTCTTCTGGATTTCCGGGTCTTTGGGCTTTTCCACAAAGGAGGAAATACGTCCGCCTTCTTCGCGTTTTAAGATGCCAAAACGCGTCACCTCTTCTTTTGAGACCGGTTGCACCGCCACGGTGATATCCGCCTTATTTTCCCAATGATATTCGGCCATTGCCTTGTAATCCATGCGGTACAAATGATCGCCTGCGAGGATCAGGATGTGCTTTGCCCCGGCAGCCTGGATTTCAAGCATTTGTTTGCGGACCGCGTCGGCTGTGCCCTGGTACCAGTCCGCGCTCTCAAGGGTCTGCTCGGCGGCCCAGATCTGCACCCAGCCCTGGTGAAAGGCGTCAAAATTATAGGTGCGCGTAATGTGGCGATGCAATGACACGGAATTGAACTGCGTCAGGATCGCGATACGATAAATCTCTGAATTGATGCAATTGCTGATGGGAATATCAATGAGGCGGTATTTGCCCGCAATCGGCACGGCCGGTTTGGAGCGCATTTGGGTCAGTGGATACAGGCGCGCCCCGCGCCCTCCACCCAAGATCACCGCCAGGACATCGTTCAATGAGGGCATAATGGGCCTCCTGGAATTTTCTTCGCCCGTACAGCAAGCGAGATGGCACTATTTTACACCCATCATCTTACGAATGCGATGAATTACGTACACAATCGGATATGCCAGCAGGACCATGATATCAATAACGGCAAAAAGCAGGTATAGTTTCATACGCGTTGGTTCTCCGGAAGAAAGCGTAAAGACTCGTCTTAGGAGGGTTTACGTTTTTTCACGTTTTGAGTTTCCATTTTGATTGTACAGTTCAAAAAATTCGATGTCAACGCCAGCGATTCAGGGTCATATAAAACTCAAACGCCCTCTCGAATTGGAGGACGTTTGAGGATGAACCCTGTAAGGTATAATACCGCTTCGGGTACGATGTCACCTGTGCCGAAGGAGGGAATCGAACCCTCATTCCCGTAGGGAACACGATTTTGAGTCGTGCGCGTCTGCCTATTCCGCCACTTCGGCCAATTGCGAACGCAAGTATACCACTCCCAAGAACAAGGTCAAGATGAAACTAGGAATTATTGGATTACCCCAATCAGGAAAGACCACCATTTTCAACGCGTTGACACGCGGCAATGCCCCCACCACCGCCTCGGCGGGACGCATCGAAGTGCATCAGGCCGTGGTGGATGTTCCCGATCCGCGCGTGGATAAACTCTCCAGCATGTTCAATCCGAAGAAGACAGTCTACACCAAGGTGACTTATGCGGATATTGCCGGGCTGGAAACTGGTTCGGCCAAAAGCGGCATTTCCGGGCAACTGTTGAATCACCTCAACCAAATGGACGGACTGATTCTGGTGGTGCGCGCCTTCGAAAACGACAGCGTGATGCACCCAAATGGAAGCGTGAATCCACTCCGCGATGTGGACACGATGCTGACCGAGCTTTTGCTGAACGATCTCATCGCCGTCGAACGTAAATTGGAACGCCTCGTTGAAGAACGCAAAAAAGGCGGCACCGACAAAACCTTAAACGCTCGGCAAACAGAGTTGTTCGAAAAACTGCACAAAACGCTTTCAGATAACCTGCCTTTGCGCAGCATGGAATTTACGCACGAGGAGCAAAAGGAGCTTTCCAGTTTCGGGCTGCTTACTCGCAAACCCATTCTGACTGTGTTTAATCTGGGCGAAGGACAGCCAGCACTCGAAGCAAAGCTGGACCATCCGTCTGTGGCGTTGATGGGGAAACTGGAAATGGAAATTGCCCAGCTCTCTGCGGAAGATGCGGCGGTTTTTATGGAAGAATATGGCATTAAAGAACTCAGCTTAAACCGTATGATCAATTTGTCTTATGAATTGTTGAAGATACAGACATTCTTCACTGTGGGTGAGGATGAAGTGCGCGCATGGACAACCCATCGCGGTGCGACGGCACAGGAATCTGCCGGGGAAATCCATACCGATCTTTCGCGTGGATTTGTCCGGGCGGAGGTAGTGGCTTACGAAGACCTGATCAGCCTCGGGTCGATGAATGAGGCGAAAGCCAAAGGGAAATTAAGGCTCGAAGGCAAGGAGTATCCAGTTAAGGACGGCGATATCATGCACGTCCGATCCAGTTTGTAAAAATGAAGTGACGGCTGTCGTCGTTCACTGCACGGGCGATTGAAGTCGCCACCACCTATTTCAGGAGAATATATGACCTACAAACTTTCCAAATGGGATCTTTCCCCGCTGTACCCTGGTTATGAAAGTGCGGAACTACAAAATGCCTTTGACATGATCGAAGAGCAAGTGACTTCGTTTGAAGGCGTGCGCGACAAACTCAAACCCGACATGCCCGCCGAGCAATTCGTGGAAGTATTGAAAGCCAGCGAAGAGACGACACGCATTGGGAACAAGTTGTATTCGTTTGCGGGTCTGTCATTTACGGCGGATACGCAGGATCAGAAGGCGCAGACCTTACAGAACCGCGTGCTGCAATTTTTAGCGGAGATCCAAAACCGCACACTGTTCTTCAATTTGTGGTGGAAGGATGTGGATGAGGAAAACGCAAAACGCCTGATGGACGCTTCGGGCGATTACCGCTATTACCTCGAAGCGATTCGCCTGTTCAAGCCGCACACTTTGAGCGAAGCGGAAGAGAAGGTCGTCAATCTCAAAAATGTAACAGGCGTGAATGCGCTCGGCAATCTGTATGATTCGATCACGAACCGCTACACGTTCAAATTAAAGGTCAACGGCAAAGAAAAGGAAATGACCGCTTCTGAATTATTTTCCTTCCGCTACAGTACCGACCCGAACCTGCGCGCCGAGAGTTACAAGTCTCAGTTTAAGGTTTTTGGCGAAGACGGCCCAATCCTTGGGCAGATTTACCAGACGATTTTGCGTGACTGGCACAACGAGAATGTGAACCTGCGCAAGTTCAAGAATTCGATTGCACCGCGCAACCTTAATAATGATATTCCCGATGAAGCGGTGGAAACCCTGTTGAATGTGGCCCGCAAAAATGTGGGCATCTTCCAGCGTTATTTCAAGATGAAAGCCAAATATGTGGGAATGAAAAAGATTCGCCGCTACGATATTTATGCGCCTGTGGCCGCCTCGAAGAAAACTTACAAATGGGACGAAGCCGTCAACATGGTACTGGATGCGTTCACGGCTTTCGAGCCGAAGGTGGCGGATTTGGCAAAGCGCGTCTTTGACGGGAGCCGCATTGACAGCGAAATCCGCAAGGGCAAACGCGGCGGCGCATTTTGCTGGTCCTACCTGCCCGAAGAAACCCCATATGTGCTGGTCAATTATCAGGGGACAGGACGCGAAGTGGCGACGCTGGCGCATGAACTCGGTCATGCCATTCATGCCATGCTGGCTTCGCATCACAACACGTTTACTTTCCATTCCTCCCTGCCGCTGGCAGAGACCGCATCCACATTTGCGGAAATGGTCCTGATCGACAAACTACTCGCGGAAGAGAAGGATGATTCCGTACGCCGCGATATTCTCTTCAAGCAAATGGATGACGCCTACGCGACCATCATGCGCCAATCCTATTTTGCGCTGTTCGAGAAGACCGCACATGAGATGGTACAAAAGAACGCCTCAGTAGACGACTTGAGCAATGCCTATCTTGAAAACTTGAAGGAACAGTTCGGTGATTCCCTCGCCCTGAGCGACGAGTTCAAGTGGGAATGGGTGGGGATTCCGCACATTTACCAAACTCCGTTCTATGTGTATGCCTATGCCTTTGGTCAGTTATTGGTGCTGGCCTTGTATCAGCAGTTCAAAGCGGAAGGGGAATCGTTCAAGCCAAAGTACCTCAAGATTCTGTCTGCGGGCGGTTCCGAAGCTCCCGAAAAGATTCTAAGTGAAGCGGGCATCAACATCCGCGACGCGAAGTTCTGGCAGGGCGGGTTCGATGTGCTGGAGAAATTGGTGAGTGAATTGGAGAAGCTGCCGGTGGCGAAGAAGGTGAAGTCTGTAAAGCGTAATGCGAAATCTGTAAAAGGTAAGGCGGTGGGGAAGAAGGCAGTAAAGAAAACTATTATGAAGAAGAAGAAAAAGTAACGAGTGATGAGTAATGAGAAAGAGACCCGGTATTATTGCCGGGTCTCTTTAGTTGAGCGGATTTATTTCAGCAATTTATACATGAACACAGTGGAGTGGAGTTTCCCATTCGTGCTACGCGCGTACTCCGGGATGACTCCCGCCCGCACATAGCCGAGTTTTGCATACAACGCCTCAGACGGGTCTCCTTCGCGCGTATCCAAAACCAGTGTGGTTCTACCTGCGGACCGGGCTTCTGCTTCGATGGCATTCATCAGCAATCGAGCGACTCCCTGCCTGCGAAAAGATGTGTGCACCATGAGCTTGGCAACTTCCGCACGATGGCTTCCATTTGCGCGAGTCGCAAGGTCGAGTTGGACAGTGCCTGCAAGTTCATCGTCCGCTTTTGCAATCAACAAAATGCGGCTCGAGCTTTCAATGGCCTTCGCCACATCCTGCCAGTAGACGAGGGCGTCTTCTTCGGAAAGCGGCAGTAAAAATCCCACAGATGCACCGTTTGTGACAGCATTTTGTAAAAGAGACGCGAGTTTCGAAAGTTCGGGAAGGATTGTTTGGGATGTGAGGCGATGGATGTGCATGTGCGAAATTTACCACAGATACTCATTCGGACATGATGTGAACGTGGATGGGAGTGGCTAATCTCGTGGGCTTATCCAAAGATTTGACCA
Source organism: Chloroflexota bacterium (assembly GCA_016191985.1). GTDB lineage: Bacteria > Chloroflexota > Anaerolineae > Anaerolineales > Villigracilaceae > Villigracilis. The sequence continues at coordinate 21,654 of JACPVB010000195.1, forward strand.
CAGAGTCCACAAAGAACACGGAGTTTCTCTTTTATTTTTCTCAGTGAACTTCGTGCGCTCTGTGGTAGGAAGGTTTTTAGCCCATCCTTTTAGCCACTCTCACGTGGATGAAAGGGATTTATCCACAGTAAACGAGAGGTAAAAACAAACTCGCCCACGAAACGATTTTCATGGGCGAGTTTTTACTATTCACTATTTACTGTTCTACACATCGTAATCGCCGGGGTCTTCATCCACTGCCATCACGGGTTCTTCCTTATCCCTCTTATCGAGGAATTGCAGGGTTTGGGCCACGATTTTTGTGAAATACTTTGTTTCGCCTTTATCTTCATACTTGTCAGTCTTCAACCGACCTTCGAGGTAGATGAGACTGCCTTTCTTCAGATATTCCTGGCAGATTTCGCCAAGCCGTCCCCAGGCTTCGATGTTGACCCACTCGGTGGCTTCCTTCGTCTCGCCGCTCTTGTCCTTCCAGCGGTTGCTGACAGCGAGGCTGAAATGGGTCACTTTTTTGCCGGTGGGGGTGAACTTGCTCTCTGGGTCCCTGCCCAGGCGGCCAATCAATTGAACGCGGTTTAATGTTGGCATGGCTGCTCCCCTTTTATTTCATAACTTTTAGATGCATGTGTACGTGTCATATGAGTCTCCTTTTTAATCTAAAAGAACAGGTTTGGGTTGTGTCGAACAGGTTATACTTTACGAAGCTGCCTCTGTTTTCTCCGCGGGTTTCGCTTCGCCTTCGGCAACGATCTTCTTCAAGACCAACAAGCCGGTCTTCATCTCAGCCACCTGGTAGCCCGCAGGGACGGCATCGAGAGCGCCTTCCTTCACTTCCTTCGAGAAGAAGAACATCTTGCCCTTCGAGTGCAGGTAGTAGGTGGTTCCTTTTGAATTGGTGTGTCCGTAAGCCATTATTATCTCCTTTTGTCTAAGTGTAGCAAGAGTGTAGAACAAAATTTCTAGCCTGTCAAGCCCCTAAACGGGGTTTTGTATAGACAAATTTAACCTAGGGGCGGCCCACCCACGAGAGCAAGCCAACGTGACAATCGCCCCTACTGCCTCGGAGTAGACATGAAAACCATAACCACCCTCTCTGACCTACGAGCCGCGCGCCTCTCTCTTACAGGGACAGTTGGCCTTGTCCCGACGATGGGATATTTACACGAGGGGCATCTCTCTCTTATCCGCCGAGCCAGGGTCGAGTGCGAGCATGTGATCGTGACCATCTTCGTCAATCCCACACAGTTCGGCCCAACCGAAGACCTCTCGAAATATCCTCGTGACCTTGAACGTGATCTTGGTCTGATAGAACCTCTCGGTGTGGATTTGGTCTGGAATCCCTCAGCGGAGGTAATGTACCCGTCTGGCTACCAGACCTGGGTGGAGGTCGAAGCGATGACTCGTCCACTGGAAGGCGCGATGCGGCCCGGTCACTTCCGCGGTGTGACCACCGTCGTGGCGAAATTGTTCAACGCCACCCAGCCGCACAAGGCCTACTTCGGCCAGAAGGATGCCCAGCAGGCGGCGGTCATCCGCCAGATGACTCAGGATTTAGATTTCCCAATCGAAATTGTGGTCTGCCCCATCGTGCGCGAGGCGGACGGGCTGGCGATGTCCAGCCGCAACAAGTATTTGAGCGAGGCCGAGCGCAAGGCGGCTACGGTGCTGTTTCGGGCGTTGAGCGCGGCAAAGGATTTGTATGAGGGCGGGGAAAGGGATGCAGAGAAGGTAAGGGGAAAGATGAAAGAAGTTTTGGCGGGCGAACCGCTGGCACAGATGCAATATGTCTCCTGCGCAGACTATGTTTCGTTGGAAGAATTAAGGGAGATTAAAGGAAAAACCCTGCTTTCGATGGCCGTCTTCTTCGGCAAAACCAGATTGATCGATAATTTTGTGTTGGGGTAACTCATAGGGCACAGCCAAATCCATTGATGAAATTTTCTCTTTTTCTAAAAACTTTCGTTTGGATTCTCCTTGCGCTTGTCTCGCTGATGCTTGGCCTGAGTTTATACGGCCTGTACGATGTGCTGCACCCTCCACGAAAAATCCCACCGGGGACAACGCTCAGGGAGGAAAATATCCCCTTTCAAAACGTGGATTTAACAACTGAAGACGGAATTCGTCTCACCGCCTGGTACACGTTGCCAAAGCCTGCGCTGAACAGCGGCGAAGGCAAGGGAGCGGTCATCCTGCTGGCGCATGGTTATGGCGATAACCGCCCCGAATGGGTGTATGCCCTGCTTGCAAAAAAGGGCTACGGTGTGCTGGCCTGGGACGCCCGTGCACATGGAGAAAGCGGCGGGGATATTTCCACGCTCGGTTATTTGGAAATTTTGGATGTGAAAGCCGCGCTCGATTTTGCACTCACCCAACCGGATGTGAATCATGTCGGCGCGTGGGGCGGCTCAATGGGCGGGGCGACGATGATCCGCGCAACGGCGGAGTTCCCGCAGATCGAAGCATTGATCGTGGATAGTTCTTTCGCCTCACTGGATGCGGAGGTGGATTTCCTTGCGCCCTATCCGTTGCTCAACCCGCTGGCAAAATTGATGATGGGCATCGGCCTTGGCGTAGACCTGGGTCAGGTGAGTCCTGCCGCCGTAATCGGGAAAATCAGCCCGCGGCCCGTATATATCATCCACGGCATGGAAGATTCAGTGGCATCGCCCGAATCAGCGGAGGTTTTATTTAACGCGGCAAACGAACCAAAACAGCTATGGCTTGAAGAAGATGCGATTCATCTGGGGATTCACATGGAAAACCCGCCTCGTTATCAGAGACGGGTGATTCGTTTCTTTGACGAATGGCTGTTGAATAAAAAGTAGGGACACGGCGACCCTTTGACAAAGCTCAGACAGGCGCCGTGTCGCTACGGCAAAATTACGGTGTCTCTTCTCCTTCGTACAACGCGGGGACGAGAAAATCACTTCACATCATCAACTCATCTTCCCGAACCAGCCTCTACGCTCCATCCACTTTGCAATTTCCAGCACCGGTGAAATCGTCAGTGCCAACGTAAACACGATGAGCCAGTCCACCAACGGCATGTAATACGTACCGAAAGCGTCATGCAGGAAGGGCACATAAATGATTAGTATCAATAGTATCACCTCCCACAGGATGGCGACATTCAGCCACCTGTTGGAAAACGGGTTATTGAATACCGAGTGGCGATCGGAGCGAAAGTTGTAGGCTTTGAAAAACTGAATTAGCACCAATGAGACAAAGGTCATCGTCATGGCTTCTTCGATACTTCGCCCGGAATTCAGCGCCCAGGTGAATAACCCCAGGTTGATCAGCGCGGACCAGATTCCGCCCAGCACCATTAGTATGACCACCGGACGGGTGAAAATACCGGTGCGCGGATCGCGCGGCCTGCGCTTCATCAAGTCCTTCTCAGCGGGATCAATCGAGAGCGCCAGGGCGGGCAAACCATCCGTCGCCAGATTGACATATAAAATTTGAACTGCTGTTAATGGAAGCGGCAATCCGAGCAGGGTAGCGCCAGCCATCAGCCCGATTTCTCCGATATTCGAAGAAAGCAGGTACATCAGATATTTCTTGATGTTGCCGAAAACTCCGCGCCCTTCCTCCACTGCGGCGACGATGGATGCAAAGTTATCGTCCAGCAGGGTCATGGCTGCGGCTTCCTTGGTCACGTCGGTGCCGGTAATGCCCATTGCAACGCCAATGTCGGCTTTCTTGAGCGCCGGGGCATCGTTCACGCCGTCGCCCGTCATGGCGACAATATGTCCATTGGTTTGCAAAGCTGTCACCACGCGCAGTTTATGCGCCGGGGAAACGCGCGCATAAACATCGATGGTTTCCACTTCGCGCGCGAACTGCTCGTCGCTCATGTTTTCCAGTTCCGCGCCCGTAACAACCCGCCCGCTCTTGAGCAACCCCAACTCGCGCGCCACAGCCTGCGCCGTCATGGGATGGTCGCCGGTGATCATCACCGGGCGAATGCCTGCTTCTTCGCAAACGGCAATCGCGGCTTTGGCTTCGGAGCGCGGCGGGTCTATCATCCCTGCCAGCCCGAGAAATACCATATCCGCTTCAGCGGTTTCCAACGCCGCGCGCGGCTTGGATGCAATCGCCAGCACACGCAACGCCTCGCCTGCCATCTCCTGCGCTGTGGCAAGTATCTTTTCGCGCCCGGGGGCATCCAGCGGCAGAGTGCCATCGGCGGTCAGCTGCCAATTGCAACTTCCAAGAATCACTTCCGGCGCGCCCTTGGCGTACGCTGTCAGGCCGTCTTCCGTTTTGTGCAAGGTGGTCATGCGTTTTGATTCGGATGTGAATGGGATTTCCTGCACTCGTGGATAAGCGGAATCAAGAGACTCTTTCTGCAGCCCGGCTTTTGCCGCCGCCGCCACCAACGACCCTTCAGTTGGGTCGCCCTTAATATGCCATCCACTACCCGATTCATTTTCTCCATTAACCAGATGCGTATCCGAAGCCAGTGTTGCAGCGGTCAGCATCTGCTTGAGCGCATCGGTTGGAAGAGTGGGCGTTCCACCATTGACCGAGAACTCTCCCAGCGGGGCGTAACCCGCGCCCGACACCTTGAATATCTGTCCGCCCGCATAAATTTTGCGCACGGTCATCTCGTCTTTGGTCAACGTACCGGTTTTATCCGAGCAGATCACGGAGGTGCTGCCAAGTGTTTCCACGGCGGGCAGGCGGCGAATCAACGCATTGCGCTTGACCATCTTCTGCACACCGATTGCCAGTGAAATTGTCACCACTGCGGGCAGGGCTTCCGGCACGACCGCTACTGCCAGCGCAATGCCAAAGATGAGCATTTCGATGAAAGGCTGTCCACGGAACAAACCGAGTGCAACGATAATGGCAACCACCACAAAAGCCGCTCGAGCCAGCATGGTACCGACTTTATCCAGATTATGCTGGAGGGGCGTTTTGCCCGTTTCAACCGTTTGCAGAAGTTGGGCAATTTTTCCGAACTCGGTCTGCATGGCGGTTGCGATTACCAATCCGCGCCCGCGCCCGTAGGTGGCGGCGGTTCCAGCGTAGATCATGTTCTTGCGGTCACCAACAGCCAACCCGTCAGAAGGAAGCGGAAGGGTGTGTTTTTCCACTGGCATAGATTCGCCCGTCAGCGCGGCTTCATCCACTTGCAAGTTGATCGATTCAAGCAGGCGCGCATCGGCAGGGACGCGGTCTCCTGTGTGAAGAAGGATCACATCGCCCAGAACCAACTCACGAGCAGGGATTTTAGTTTCCTTGCCGTCGCGCAAGACTGTTGCCGTAGGCGCCGCCATATGGCGCAGGGCTTCGATGGCGCGTTCGGCGCGGTACTCCTGAATGAAGCCCAGCACAACGGCAAACAGGACAATGACGGCAATCACAATGGATTCTACGCCATGCCCCAAAAATAAGGAAATCGCCGTCGCGCCAAGCAGGATTAGAATCAACACATTTTTGAATTGTTCCAGCAGGATTTCCCACGCTGAAATGCGCTTTGCCGCTTGGATTTCATTTGCTCCATATTCTGAAAGTCTCAGGGCGGCATCCGCACTGCTTAATCCTTCGTGTTGGCTTTGGACCTGCGTCAATGCCGTATCAATCGTTAGGCTGTGCCAGTTATTCTGTTTCATAATTTATTTTTTTCCTGTGTAAGTCATGTCTAGCCTGTCCTCGCGGCGGGGCATGCGGGATTTGAAGATGAAATGATCGAACAGGCAAATCAGCCCGCCAAGGATAGCCACGAGAATCACGCCAAAGATTTCCGCGGCAAAGGCCATCGTCTCCTCGAACCAGATGACAAGCGTTGTGCCGCCTGCACCGCTGGCAAGGACGGGCTTCCAGAATCTTCGAAAACGCGGGAAACGGGAAGGATGTGAAGGGTGTCTGGACATGGGAAGCTCCTTTTTTGAATAATTGAAATCCTGTCGCGTATAGCACCTGTTGGTTTGGCGGAGCGTTGCCTAGTCGTCGTTCGAACGAACATGGGCAAACGCCGGAACCAATAACCGACGGGTGTAGTAAATGTAAATTGCCAGCGCCGCCATTCCACCGATCAGCAGGTAGGGCAGGTATTGTTTGAGATAGGTGCTGACCAGCGTCCACTCGTGCCCAAGCACATATCCTGCGCCAATCAGCAGAGTACACCAGGCATAAGCGCCGATAAAGGTGGCGATAAAAAATGTCGTAAATGACATACGCGCCAATCCTGCTGGAATGCTGATGAGTGTGCGGATGCCGGGCATCACACGCCCAACGAGCACCAGGCCTGCACCCCAGCGATGGAACTGGTATTCCGCGCGGGTGATGTGGACTGGGTCAATCCGCAGCCAGCGGGCAAATTTATCCACCACTGGACGCCCACCCAGACGCGCCACCCAATAGGTGAGGGACGCGCCGAGGGTACTGCCAAGGGCGGCATATAACCCACCCAGGAAAATCGTTGAGATGGGTAATTGATGTTCGGCAATCAGCATCCAGCCTGCCAGCCCAAGAATGACCTCGCTGGGCGTGATGCCTGTGGCGTTTTCAAAGACCAGAAGCGCTGCCACGCCAAACCAGCCCCAGGCATCGTAAATAGTTTGGATGGCGGATAGTATGATGGTTTCGAGCCTGTCTATCAAAATATGTCTCCTTCAGAATTACAAACAAATAGAAAATAGCCGGCTTGTTATGCAAGGTCTGGTATGCCTTGCGACAATAAGCCACAACAACAAGAGATCCCTGTCTGTTGTTTGATTGGGAGTCCGATAAATTATGTGTGTTTGGGGGGAGGGAAAACAGGTAACAAGTCGGCAGTTTGAAAATCCAGATTTATCCACCCATATTTCGAAATAATCAAACCTGCGATTGCTATGGCGATGACCAATATGAAATAATCATCTTCAAATTCACTTTGCTCGAAATCAATTTCGGAAAGTTCCAACATGGATATGCCATCAGCAGGCACAGACAGCATGACCTGAGCGCTTAAACAAAAGCAGAGAATCAGAATTACGAGGGAGATTCGAAAACGGGATTGTCCAAGCATGGTTCACTTAATCAATAGAACTTCCAAAAACAAAAAGACCATCGCCAAAAATAGCGATGGTCTTGCGCTTCACTCAGGCAGCCGGGAAATTTCTTTCCGTCTTGACGACTGCTCAACCCGAAAAATCGGGTGGCTACTCCCCATCGGAGTAATTACACTTACAGTGTACAGGAGAATTGGATTTGCGTCAAATAGGCGTAGTTAGATGATTTGGATTGCTCTTGTCCGAAATAACAGATTCTGGTGAACGACCACTGAGACGATAAGCGCGCCCGGGCAGAAACTAAACCTGTTCGTAATGCTGCACAGGGACAACAAAAATAGTGGCGCGTTTCTGGTCGGCTTTGGGCGGCAGGGAATTGCGAACGGTTTGAATGACCGCATCCACCTGCTCCTCGTCCACGCCCAAGAGCATGGTCACAACGCCGCTGCGCAGAAACCCTCCTGTGGATGCCACGCGCGTCACACGGAAACTTGCGGCGGTGAAGGCCTGCGTCAGAAGATCGGCGTCGTGATCTTTTACAATGACAATGATCATTTTCATGATTTCACTCTCCTTTGTGCTCAAGCCGCCGTACCCTAAAGGGCACTTTCCTCGGCGGCGGTTTTGCGCCGAGGACGGCGCAAAAAGCAGAATTATATCTGCTCGAATCTTTCCACAGGTAAAGCGAACACCGTCGCGCCGCCGACCGTCACCGGCACGGGCGCGGGCATGGGCATGGGCGAGCCTTCCAGCGGAAGCGTCATATACTCGATGCGCTGACGGCAGACTTGCTGCAAGGCAGCCAGGGCTTCGTCTTCTTTTTCAACAGGCAGGCCGATCAATAAAGTGGCATTGCGCCTGCCAAGAAAACCACCCGCGCTCGAAAGATACGTAAGCGACGCCCCAACATTTTGCAGGGCTTTGGTGGCGGCATCGAGGTCCTGTTCCTGGATCACGGCCACCAGCAATAAGTGGATTGGATTTTCCATCTTCGATCTCCTTTGGACAAAAAACGCTTCGCACTGCGCCTTGAACTGGTCGCTGTTTCGATGAGATGTCATTGCGGGGAGGGTGTTCTCCCCAACAAGGCAATCTCCGTCACATTATCAGTACTTCACGAAATGGTCCCGTAGTGGCGACTTTAGTCGCTGCAATGGCATGATGAGTAGATATTATCAGATGTCTGACGATGATTCAACCATACAGGTTGATTCTCAGCGGGCTTTTTCAAAATCGATACTGCTTGCAAATTAAAAAATAACCGCGACGAGCACAAAATTTTAGAACTTTCTTCGCGGGACTGGCGGTAAAACGGGTTTGTCAATCATTAATTTTAAAAAATCATATCGATTTCACAGCCAGCGATACACAAGCGCATACAAGATACTGGCTATCGCGCATGTGACCAGCATGACCGGCAGGCCGCGTTTGAGCCACAAGGCGGAAGTGATCGGCGTGCGTGTTTTCTCCGAGAGCGTGGCAACGATGATATTTGCGCTCGAACCGATGATCGTTCCGCTACCGCCAAAGCCCGCGCCAAACGCCAGCGCCCACCAAAGCGGACTGATATCCATGCCGGTCTCGCCCAGCCCCTTGATGACAGGGATCAATGCAATGGTGATCGGCACGTTATCCACAACTGCGGAGAGCGCCGCCACGATCCAAATCATAAGAATACCGAACAACACCGGCGACATCCCATCGGCGTTTTGGAACAAGGTAACCACTATTTCCAGCACGCCGGAATGTTCCAGCCCGCCCACCATCACAAATAACGAACCAAAGAAGAGCAGGATGCTCCACTCTACTTTTTTCAATATTTCGTGAATGTCCGGCTGCACCCAAATCAGCGCGACCGAAGCCGCGCTCAACGCAACAAACGACGGTTCAATGTGCAAAAAGTGGTGCACAAAGAAAAACAGGGTCGCCCCGCCAAGCACAATCAGAACGCGGCGCGCATTTTCAGGATGGTTCAGGGTCTCCGCAGGGTTTAGCTTCATCACGGCTTTGCTTCTGCGCGGACGTTTGGATAATTCCTTTTTGAAAAGTGCTTGCAGCAGGAACGTGGCTCCCGCCAGCGCCACAAGCACGATCGGCATGGAATAAACGAGAAAATCATTGAAAGAAAGCCCGGCTGCCGAGGCGATGAGCACATTAGGCGGGTCGCCCACCAGGGTGGCAACCCCCCCTGTATTGGACAACAACGCCTCCGCGACAAGATATGGAAGCGCGCTGACACCGATGATCTCGCTGATAAGAATGGTGACCGGCGCGATCAAAACAATGGTGGTCACGTTGTCCAGGAACATGGAAAGAACGGTGGTAATTCCCCCCAGCAGGAGGAACAGACGAATGGGTTTTCCCTGGGAAGCGCGCGCCGCAAGCACAGCCAGGTATTCAAAGAACCCTGTCGGCTCCAGCATGGCGACGAGGATCATCATCCCCATTAAGAGGCCGAGCGTATTAAAGTCAATCGCTTCGATGGCGGCCTCCTCCGAATAAAACCCCATGATTTTTCCAACACCAATCATAAGCACAGACCCGGCAATGGCGACGATGGAACGGTTTATTTTTTCGGAAAAAATAAGGATGAGGCTTCCAAAAAAGATAACGCTGGAAATGATGATGGCGAGAATGGGCATCATTCCCCCTTTGCCCATGTGGAAAGGATGGCAACGCCGACATCGACGCGCGATGCGATCCCGATCAATTTTCCATCCTTGGAGACCACGGGGATGTCGTGCAGGTTTTGTTGCAGCATCAGGGCATAGGCGCGCAGGAGACCGCAATCCTCGTCCACGGTGATTACGGGGCGCATCAGGGATTTGATGGTCTTGTTCAATGTCTTCGCGGGCGGACGTGTATCCTCCACCGCCCCAAAGTCGTGGACAAAATCCACATCGACAACAAAATTTACAAAATCGGGCAATTCAAGTTTGAGCAGGTCGCGCATACCGATGACGCCGATGGGTTTGTTATCCTCATCCACGACGGGCAGCAAGCCGATATGTTTTTTTACAAAAATGGCAGCGGCTTCGTGGATCGTGGTGCCCGGCGTAATGGAAACAACGTGCCGTTTCATACAGGTGGTTACGTTCATATCATCTCCACAAATTTTTGAAATTCAAAGAAGCACCTTACTTGATATTTTTACCGCCTCCATTCCACACGAATAGGCTTCGCGTTTTCTGGAATATGGTCATAGACCCGGTCCATTGGAATGCTGTGCGCGTGGCAAAGAATAACCGCGAGCGAGAGTCCATGCGCAACGATCAGAATATTTCCGTTCGGATGCCTGCCTGCGATCTCTTCCATTGCCGCAAGGACGCGCTCCGCAACCTGGCGGGGCGATTCTCCATCCGGCGCGCGGGTGTAAAACGGATTCTTTGCGCGTTCCTCCAGTTCGTTTGGATATTTTTCCCTGATCTCTTCCGCAAGCATGCCTTCCCATGCGCCAAGGTTCATTTCACGCAGACGCGGCTCCAGCGTAACGGTCATGCCCAGGGTCTCGGCAAGCAGCTCCGAGGTCTGGCGAGAGCGTAACAGGTCGCTGGAATAAATCGCAGAAAAATGCACATCCTTCAATTCATCACAAACGGCAAGTGCCTGCGCGCGTCCTGTGCCATTTAATCCCGGCGCATCCGGCGTTTGCCCCTGCCAGCGGCCGGTTAGATTCCAGTCGGTTTGTCCGTGACGAACAAGCCAGAGACCTGTCATCGTTTTCTTTCCAAATATTCCTGAACTTCGATCATGGGTGGACGTTCGCGCTCGGCGATTTCTTCCACTTCCAAATAATAACCTTTTCTACCATGGCGGATCAACTTCATGGAGCGGTTCACATCCTCCAGGACCGCCCCCCCGAAGCGGCTCTCCAGTTTTCGGATGACAGTTTGGATAATGGCAAAGGACATTTTGCTCAATGCCTCCAGGTGCTGGTTGTGATGGATGCGCTCGAGCAAATCCACCTGCGCGATGGCACGCAATCCAAACTTTTCATAAATATCGATCAACAAGCCGGTCTCCACCCCATAGCCGGAGAAGAAGGAAATCTGTTCCAATGCTTTGCGCCTGCCCGCATATTCACCGGAGAGCGGCTGCACCACCCCGGAGAGTTCGGGATAAAACAGGTTCAATAATGGCCGCGCAGTCAACTCGGTGACGCGCCCGCCGCCGCCCACCTGCATCTTCTGCCCCACTCTTAAAGGCCGCCGATAAAAACCTTTCACCAACTGCACCTGTTGATTCAGCAGCAGCGGGCCGATGATGCCATACACAAAGCGCGGGTGAATATTGACGATGTCGGTATCGATCCATACCACGATGTCGCCGCGCGTTACAAGCAAACTCTTCCACAAGGCTTCGCCTTTGCCGTCTCGCGGCCTTAACCTCTCCAACAGTTGCTGGTGAATATAAACAGGCACACCCGTCTCTTTTGCGATCTCACGCGTCTGATCCGTTGAATTTGAATCGATCAAAACGATCTCATCCAGCAGCGGCACTTTCTCGACCAGTTCCTTCTTCATCATGTTGATCACTTTCCCCACAGTCTCCTGCTCGTTCAGGGCCGGTAGCGCCAGACTGATCGTGACACCCTGCTGGCGTTTCAACTCGATCAGGTCTTTCAATTGCGAAAATTCATCGGCATGGTAGGTATTCTCGGCAAACCATTTATCCACCAAAATGGAGATGGCTTGCAAACCCGCGCTTTCATCGTAATTCAATTGAGGCAGGGGGCGTCCACTTTTCACGGCAATCACCACGCCGGGCGCTTCACGCAAAATGCGGTCTGCAAAAGGGCCGAGCGAAGCGGAACTTGAAGCGGGCTGGGATGTGGTTCCGAGAATGATGGCATCTGCCTGCTTTGCGTTATTCAGGATCAATTCTGCCGCATCATCCGTAACTGTGAACTGCTTCTGCACTTCCGGCATTTGCTTCAGAATGCGTTCGAGTCCCTTGAAGGGCGCGTCGCTTCCCGCTGCAGGGTCATTTGTGCCGCGCAGATGCAAAGCCGTGACACCCTTTGAATGCAGACCCAGACCCACGCGTAACGCCAATTCGGCATGAGGCCCGCCTCTTAACGGAACGAGTACCTGCTTCGGTTTACTGGAGAGTTTTCCACGCACCAAAGCGACATTGCACGGGGGCCGTGTCAGCACTTCGTTCACCGTCACGCCCAACGCCTGGAAGTGCGCGTCCCAATCCAGGCAGAGCAGGTCGGGCTTTTCATCCTGCAAAACTTTCACCAGATCCACCCACGGGTGGTATGAGACGATGATCTGTGACTTGCTGGTGATGTTTTCGTCTTTTCCATAATGACGTAATTGTTTTCGCAACGCGCGTGCAGCGGGAGCCGCCGTGCTCAGCGACTCTTCTGAAGGCACGACCACGATGCCCACAAGGATGAACTTCGCATCGAAATGGCGCGCAACTTCAAGTGTGTGAATGCCCGGCCCATCGTGCACAAAAGGGATGAGGATCTTATGGATGGGGACAAATTCGGAATGTGTTCGCATGGTTGTTATCCTTTGCAGCTATGGAGTGCGTCGTACCTGACTCATAAGCGGATTTATTTCTTCACGGCTCCACCCGCCAGGTGCGACACACCTTCAGAGGAAATAAGGGGCACGATATATTGGCGATGGATCGCTTCCCAACGGAAGGTGGAACGGATGCGCATCGAAAGGCGCGCAGGTGCGGTCAATTGAAAATAATTTGCGATCAACCCCGCAACTCGTTCCGGCTTTTCATCCGGTGAAAAGAAAATTGCATCCTCCATCCCCAACTCGCGCAAAGGGAGAATATCCGCGCAAAATGCGGGCAAATGACCGAATGCGGCTTCGATCAACGGAATGCCAAATCCCTCCTCGCGGCTGGGGAGGAAGAGCGCATCGGCAACACGAAAAAAATCCGCAATGACGGCATCGGGCAAAAAAGAGTCTACGAGTTCGGCAAGGAAATGAGCTGAACCCTGCAAACCCAATTGCGTACGCAAATTCGATAACATGTCGAAGTAAACGTGGTTGCTGGCATTATGCGGCCCCAACGGACCTGTCACCACGAGGGCCGCTTTTGGAAATTGCCTTTGTAATTCCAGCAGCATATGCAAAGCCAGTTCAATATTTTTGCGCGGCGTCACACGGACGGGCAGCAGCAGGATCGGTGCGGCATCCAGCAGCTTTGTCCGTTCCAACAGAATTTGAGTCTGCAATTCCAGTTTGTAAAAGCGATCTACATCCACACCGTTGGGAATGACGTGAATCGCCTCGGGAGAAATATCCATTAAACGCGCCAATTCCGCGCGGCGCAATTCCGAAACGACCACATGTGTGGTCTCCCCCCAATCCGTCCGCAATAAATCCCAGGGATGTCCGTTATGAAGTTCGGGCAAATAGCGTGGCGTTGTCCACGCGAGATCATGATGCCATAAAATCAAACGCGGCAGTTTTTGCGCAGCGTGCAATTTATGAAGCGCGGCGGTGAGCGCAAGATTCTTGTTCAATGAACAGACATTATGCGCGATCAAAATATCCATGTCCGATACCGCATCCTGCAATTGGACGGCGAGTTCATCGCGCAGCGCCTCGAACCCCGCCGTCACTTCGCCGCGATCCAACTGGTCCTTCACCTGCGCCACCCGTTCATGGCGCGAATCGGCCAGGGGAATCTTTGTCAACGGAATCTGATAGCTCAACGATTCGCCGCGTGCCGCAAGCAGGTGGATAGAATGCCCTTCCTCCGTCATCAGCCGCGCGTGATGAGCGATCACACTTTCCACGCCGCCGACGATGGGCGGGACCGAATAATGGAGAATGGCAATCTTCATATCTGCTGCCCCAAACAATCCGCGAGGATGGATTGCAGGCGGCGCTCCAAAACGGTGTAGGAGAAATAGCGTTTCGCAAGTTGATAATTCTCCTCGGCCCATACCCGCGCTTGCGCCGGTGTTTGTAAAACATCGCGCACCGCTTTGAGCGTATTTGCGCTGATGAATCCATCGAACCAGACCGCGCGAAAGCCTTTCGGCTTGATATCCACTTCGTAGATGGAATAGTTATTCACCAAAATCGGGCGGCGATAATACACGGCTTCCAAAAACGCATTGCCAAACCCTTCGATACTGGATGGATACGTGACCATATCCGCGTGTGGATACACATCGCCGAGTGTGTAAATTTTCCTGCCGTCTTCGGTCATGCCGCGAAAATCCTGCACCTGATCCGCTTCAAAGCGAATGGTCACATCCAATAAATGGGCATACTCACGGACACGCTGCTCGTAGTCTGTACCTTCATCTCCCGAGGCGTGAGAGATGACCAGTTTTGCGGGGAGGTCGAGCCTGCGGACAAGTTCCACGGCATGTTCAATCCCTTTGCGCTGGATGACGCGCGTGGGTTGCAGGAAAAAATATTCGTCCGCTTGAATGCCAAAATCTGCGCGAACGGTTTGGGTGTAGAGGTCCGGGTCGGGTGGCGGAGAGTCGAAGTCCATCACGTTGGGGATCATGCGCGAGGTGACACCATACCGTGAAGCGATCTGCTGGGCCTGGATCGAGTTGATGACCACATGTCGAATCGAAGGCAGGGTGGGCGGGAAGGCCGCGGCGAGATAATCTCCCACACAATTCACCTGAAAGCGCTGGCGTTCCCAGTGAAAATCATGATGGTGCGCAATCGTGGGGAAACCCGTCTCGGCGATGAACTCCGTCAATGCAAGACCAAGCGGCAGATTAAGCGGGATCGTCACCGCGTTTTCGATGATGAGGATTTGCAAATCGAAACGATGTGCAAACTCGTACAACTGCACTTTGAAATATTCCTTGAGCACATTTACGCTGCGTGTCAGTTGCGGCGGGCGCACGTAGATGGAGAAAAAATCCTTATGCAGGGAAGCGATCTCAGGATGGGCGGCGCGCGCTTCTCTTGTGACCATCCAGCTGCCGGAATACGCCATTTTATTGAGCGCGTCGATTTCCGGGTGACGATAAAACGCCTCAGGCACGACCTGGGAGCGTTCCGGGCTTCGATCAGATTGACCTGCGAAATAAAAGCATTCGTGGCCGAGCCGTTCGAGTACGGTTGCCCACTTCGCCGTTTCAAGTGAAACGCCGTCAGTCCCTGCGAAACGGGTGGAGATAAAACCGATATGAAGGTGGGGGGTTGTCATATTATTTTTACCCATAAAATTTGATAAGGGTCGAGATGGATTTTTGAAACCTGTAAAGATTGACCTGTAACCAGGTCTACTGCCGATGTGTAATTTGTTGTGAAAGCAATCTCCTGTGCACCGACATTATGCAAACATACCACATGTGATTTTGAATCAGGTGAGATGCGTTCAATGGCAAAGACAGCCGGGTGAACATCCAATATCTTTTGCGTGCCATGTGGATTAAAGGCCGGTGCGCTGCTCCTTGCCTGCAGCAACTGGCGGTAGCGTGTGAAAACTTTTAAGCGCAGGGAGCTTTCATCCATGAGTTCGTTCTGCAATTGGTCGAGCTGGAATTTTTCGCGGTTGATCGTGCGGTTGCGCCCTGTCTGCTTGACGCCTTCGATCCATCCGCGTGAGCCGAAGAGACTGTGAAAGTAAATTCCCGGCATACCCACAAGCGTGAGCATGATGGCTTGCGAGGCAATGAAGCGGTTGATCTGCAAATCCAGCGGCTCGCTCCCATTCGGGTTGGAGAGTGCGTTGAAATAGTTGATGTTCATTTCATACGGACTTTGCGAACCATCTGCGTTGTGTTTGTAGGAAATGAGTCCGCCGTGTTCGAGGGCTTTGTCCACAAGCGCGTCGATGTCAGCGTTGGATAATATCCCTCGGGCAGGATTCAGCCCGATCCCGTCGTGTGAGGCGAGGAAGTTGAAGAAGGTTGTTTTATCGGAAGGCAGCGCCAGCGTCTTCGCCCAATCGGATAAGATGCGCGCATCGCCGGTGTGAAAGGTGTGCAGGGTCAGCGGCGGCAGGGCAAAGTTGTAAACGAGCTGCGCTTCGTTCGTCCCATCTCCAAAATAGGAGATGTTGTCGATGTGCGGCACGTTGGTTTCGGTGATGAGGTAAACATACGGGGCGACTTCGTTCAGCGCAGCGCGCAGGAATTGAATGACATGATGGGTTTTCGGCAGATGGATGCAGTTTGTGCCGATCTCCTTCCATAAATAGGCAATCGCATCGAGGCGGATAAAGGTGGCTCCGCGCTCCACGTACATGAGCAGGATGTCGAGAATTTCAAGCAGAACTTCGGGGTTCTGATAATTCAAATCGATCTGGTCTTCACTGAATGTCGTCCACACGCGTTTTTCACCTGAGGGTGTAGTGCAGGTTGTCAGCAAAGACAAGGCGCGCGGACGGACCACCTGCGAAAGATCAGGCGAGCCATCCACTG